>CAUJJO010000095.1 GCA_963205125.1 Pseudomonadota bacterium
ATTTCCAGGAGAGCTATTTCGTCATCGACGGCCTGGACGAACTGCTGGAACTCGCCCGCATCGACTTCGCGCCCCTCTACGAACGCCTGGCCTCGGGCCCGGAGCACGCGCCGGGCGAGCTTCTCGCCAGCGACGAGGTGATTGCGCGCGGGACGGGGGCGTATCACCAGGGCCGCCCGAAGCGGGGATTGGACTGACCAGCGCGGGGCACTTTTCCCGTTTCGGCCGCTGGCCCTTGTGGTTCAATTTCCCCGCCGCGTTCGACGGCGGAGAACGACGAGGAGTCCGAGATGGCTGCCAACTGGTCGCTGAATCAAGTCCTGGCGCAACTCGACAGCGGTCGCAAGTGGTCGGGCGCAACGGTCACCTATTCGTTCCCGACCCACGCGTCGGCGCTTTTCAGCCAAGGTGAAGCGGCCGGGTTCCGTGCCGTCAATCCGACGCAGCAGGCGCTCATGGTGCTTGCGCTGACGACCTGGGACGAGTTGATCCCCCAGGGCTTTGCACCAGGCACGCCGGGGTCGACGAACATCGAGTTCGGCTACACGAGCACCGGGATCGGCTACGCGCACGCCTACTTCCCGACGAACGGCAGCGTCTACTTCAACGCCAACGAGAGCTCGCTGGTCAGCACCTCGGTGGGCGAGTACGGCTTCCAGACCTACGTCCACGAGATCGGGCACGCGCTGGGGCTCAATCACATGGGCGACTACAACGGCGACGGCAACTGGTCGCCGGGTTCGTACCAGGACAGCGTCGTCCTCTCGGTGATGTCGTATTTCGGGCCGCGCAGTGCGGCGCCGAACTACTCGCCCGAGGTGATGCAGGCCGACTGGGTCGGGACGGACAACCGGGTCCATTCGCCGCAGACTCCGATGGTCAACGACGTGATGGCGATCCAGTCGATGTACGGCACGTCGACGACGACACGGCCCGGCGACACGGTCTACGGCTTCGGCAGCAACGCCGACGGTGCGACCGGCCGGATCTACGACTTCGCGCTCAATCCCTATCCGGTGCTGACGATCTTCGACAGCGGCGGCTATGACACGCTTGATCTCAGCGCTTGGAGCAGTGCGGCCCGCATCGACCTGCGCCCGGGCGCGTACTCGTCGGCCAACGAGATGACGAGCAACATCGCCATCGCGTTCAGTACGGTGATCGAGGTGGCGGTCGGCGGCGCGGGGCATGACGAAATCACCGGCAATGCAGCCGACAACCGCCTGATCGGAAACGCCGGGAATGACCGCCTCTTCGGCCTGGACGGCGATGATGTGCTGGTCGGCGGCCCCGGCGACGACCTGCTCGATGGCGGTCCCGGGACCGATACCGCGGTGTTTTCGGGCGCCTTCGCGGGCTACGACATCACCGTGAGCGGCAACGCGGCAATCCTCGTGTCGGTCGCCGAGGGCACCGACCGTGCCGAGTCGATCGAACGGTTCCGGTTCAGCGATGGCATCCGCACCTTGGCCGAACTCGCCGGCAGCATCACCGTCGATACGACGCCGCCGGCCGTTCGCTCACTGCTTCCGGCCGACAACAGCAGCGCGGTCTCGCCCACGGCCAACCTGATCATCGAGTTCAGCGAAGCGGTGAAGATCGGACGCGGCACGTTGACGATTCACCGCGCCGACGGCAGCGTCTTCCATCGCATGGCGGTCGGAGACGCCCAGCAGGTGGCCGTGGCCGGCAACGTCGTGACGGTGAACCCGGGTTCCGATCTGGCGCCTGGGCTGGGGTATTACGTCCTGTGGGATGCCGACGCGTTCATGGACCTCGTCGGCAATCGGGCCAGCGCGCTCACCTCCAATGCGAGCTGGAACTTCACCACCGCCGCATCCGACCAGCGCCCGCCGGCCCTGGTCTCTCTGTCTCCCGCCGACGACTCGGTCGGCGTCGGCGTCGCGTCGAACCTGGTGATGCAGTTCGACGAGGCGGTCGTTGTCGGCAGCGGCAACATCACGCTGCGGGTGGGAGGACAGGTCTGGCGAACGATTGCCGTGAGCGACGGCAGCCAGGTGCGCGTGGCCGGGAGCACGGTGACGATCGATCCGGCGGTCGACCTGCCTGCGGGCAGCGCGGTCAGCGCGACCGTGGATGCCGGGGCGTTCCGGGATGCTGCAGGCAACGCCTACGCGGGGCTTCTTTCGACGACGGCGTGGACTTTCACGACGCCGTCGGCGACGGCAGACGACTATCCCTACAGCACCGACACGCCGGGCGTCGTGCTGGTGGGCGCAGCCCCCACCAGCGGGCGCATCGAGATCGGCGGTGACCAGGATCTGTTTCGCGTGACCCTGGTCGCAGGGCAGACCTACGCCTTCAGTCTTGACCGAACGCCAGCAGGCTTGAGCGACCCCTACCTCACGCTCTGGAGCCAGGGGCTGGACCTGCTGGCGCAGGATGATGATTCCGGCGGCAGCGGCAACGCGCGCATCGGCTTCACGGCGCCGACCTCCGGCACCTACTTCCTCGGCGTGCACGACTACTGGAGCGATGGAACCGGCAGCTACACGCTGCGGGCGACGATCGCGGATGTGCAGCCGCCGACCATCGTCGGGCTCTCCCCGGCGGACGAGGCCGGCGCCGTCGCGGTGGACGCCAACCTGCGGCTGGATTTCAGCGAAGGCGTGCAGATCGGCAGCGGATCGATCCGTCTCTACAGCGACGACGGTGCGCTGCTGCGCGAAATCCGGGTGAGCGACAGCAATCTGGTCAGGGTGAGCGGGTCCACGGTGACGATCGACCCGGGGCCCAACCTCCCCGCCGGGACGGGGTTCACGGTGCTGGTCGACCCGGGCAGCTTCCGTGATGCGGCAGGCAATGCCTTCGGCGGCATCAACAGCTTCACGGCCTGGAACTTCCGCACGGCCTCGATCAGCAGTGGCGATGACTTTCCCTTGTCCGTCTCGACCCCGGGCAAGGTTGTGGTCAACGGCGCACCAACGGCGGGCCGGATCGACTATGTCGACGACGGCGACCTGTTTCAGGTGGTGCTGCGTGCCGGCGTGACCTACCAGTTCGAGATGGTCAGCGCACTGGGCAGCAGGCTGGATCCGTTCCTCGCGCTCTTTGGCAAGCAGCCGCAGGTCAACCTGATCGGCTACGACGACGATGGCGGTGTGCGCCCGCTGGACGCGCGCCTGTTCTTCACGCCGAGCGAAGACGGAACCTACTATCTGGCCGCCTACGACTATGCGCAGGAGATGGGGCGCTACACGATCTCGGCGATCACCCCGGCGGATGACTTCCTCGGCTCGACGGCAACCAGCGGGCGCGTGACGCTGGGTGCCAGCCCCGTCGTCGGCCGCATCGACGTGCCTAGCGACATCGACATGTTCGCGGTCACGCTGGCGGCCGGTCAGCAGTACACCTTCGAGCTCTGGTCGCCGGAGGGCACGGGGAGCCTGGGAGATCCGTATCTGGTGCTGCTGGATCGGAACGGGGCGCCGCTTGCGACCGATGACGACACGGGCATCAACCTGGATGCGCTGGTCACCTATACCGCGACCTACAGCGGCGTCCACTACCTTGCCGCCATGGACTACGACGTCGGCACGGGGCGCTACGCAGTGGAGGGCTACGCGCGAAACCTGATCCGCGGCACCGCAGGCGCCGACCGGCTTCAAGGCGTGACGCTGCACGACACCCTGGACGGCGGCGCCGGGAACGACGTGCTGCGCGGCGGGCCCGGCGACGACATCCTGCTGGGAGGTGCCGGGATCGACGTCGGCGTCTACGCCGGCGCGGTGGGGCAGTACTACCTGGAGAACATGGGCGACGGCTGGGTCGTGAGCGACTCCCAAGGCGGTGAAGGGCGGGATCTTGCGTACGGCGTCGAACGGCTGCTCTTCGATGACGGCTACTGGGCACTCGATCTGGACGGCGCTGCAGGCGTCGTCGCGAAGATCCTGGGCGCTGTCTTCGGCCCCGCATCCGTGCACAACGAGGCCTATGTCGGCATCGGCCTGAGCTTGCTGGACGGCGGCATGAGCGTCCCCGCGCTGAACCAGCTCGCGCTGGACGCGCGCCTGGGTGAGCGCGCAAGCCCTGCGCAGGTGGTCGACCTGCTGTACGCGAATCTCTTCGGCGTGCTTCCCGACCGGGCGACGCAGAAGGTCTACGTCGACTGGATCACCTCGGGCGCCTACAGCCCGGCTGGGCTTGCCTGGGCGGCGGCCGAGACCGACTGGAACCTGGACAACATCGATCTGGTCGGCCTCTCCGAGACTGGCCTCGGCTACGTCGTCTGAATCAAGCCGGATCCAGCCGCTGCAACTGCATCCTCGCGAGGATGGGGTTGCCCGTGGCGGCGTCGAGGACGAGGTGCAGGGCCACTTCGGGGCGGGAGGGGATCACGCGCAGCAGCAGGTGATGGCTGGCGGTGCTGACCGTGGCCTCCTGCACCTGCGCGCCGGTGCCCATCATCGCGCCGATGCTGCTGGCGGTGCCCAGCAGTTTCTCGCCCAGGGACTGCATCATCTCGGCCGAAGGCAGGCCGCCGATGTGCGCCAGCGGCTTGCCGCTGCTGCGGTCGAAGACGCAGCAGGCGACCATGCCCTTGATCGCGGCGCAGCGCTGCACGTAGTCGAACCAGTCGACGCCCTCGTGCTCCGAGCGCAGGCCCATCGGCTGCGTCGGTTCGTGCTCGGTCGTCGACGCGTGCGCGACTGCAGGCGCAGCCGCGGCTGCTTCGGACGCCGCGTCGGCGGCGCCTTCCAGCTGGTTCCAGGTGCTGCCGATGTAGCTCCAGGCATCGCCCGGGTGCGTGACCCGCGGCGTCACGTGCACCTGCAGACCGCGGCGGCCGAAGTCGCGCGCGAAGCCGTTGACGGCCACCGTCGAGCCCAGCGGAATCATCAGCATCATGCGCGTCGACCAACGCTGCTTTTCGGCGGCGTCGAGCAGGGGCTGCACCGCCGAGGCCAGCGCATGTGCGGGCAGTTCGCCGAAGACCAGCACGGCCAGCGCCGAGTGGGCCACCAGCACGCGTGCCAACTCATGGCGCGAGTGCGAGTCGGCATCGACGTCGCTGCTGTAGACGCGCAGCGTCGTTCCATTGGCGCCCGGCAGCTCGATGAACTGCAGCGTGGCCAGCGGGATGCCGTGGCCCTGCCGCCGCACCAGCAGGCGCATGATTCGGCCGGCCTGGGCGGCCATCGCCTGCAGCAGCCGCAGCGAGGCGTTCGTGCCGACGTCGTGCAGCACGATGTAGGTCGGCGCAAGGCGCTGCAACTCGCGCTGCAAGCCGGGCGCCGCGTCGTCGCCGACGAAGAGCTCGACCTGGTCATCGGCCAGGCGCCGGCCGATGTCGCTGCCGTCGCCGAGGTAGGCGTCGCGATCGCGCACCACCTGCGTCGCAGGCGCGGAGAGTTCTTCCAGGTCGGGCCGGCGGGCCGGCGGGGAGGAGGTCGAGGTGGGGTAGGCCATGGTCGGTGATGGGGCATCATAGGTACTCGGCACGAAGGACCGGTGCTGAACAAGACGCGGATACCCCTCCAATTGATGAGACTTTACGCCTCACAAGTGAGGATTTCAGGACCGGGAAGCGATGACAACTGATTTTGCTGGGGATGGCCCCGTGGTGGTGGTGGGTGCCGGGCTCGCCGGCTTGACGGTGGCGCTCGAGCTGGCGGCCAGCCGCCCGGTCGTCGTGCTCGCCAAGCGCGAGCTGGGCGAGGGCGCCACCGCCTGGGCGCAGGGGGGCATCGTCGGCGTGCTGGGCAGCGACGACAGCATCGAGTCCCACGTCCACGACACGCAGGAGGCCGGTGCCGGCCTGGTCGACGAGCACACGGCTCGCTTCATCGCCGAGCAGAGCGCGCAGGCGATCGAATGGCTGGTGCGCCACGGCGTGCCTTTCTCTCCCGATCCAGAGGGGCCGCTCGGGCTGCACCTGACGCGCGAGGGCGGCCATGCGGTGCGGCGCATCGCCCATGCGGCCGACGCCACGGGGCGGGCGATCCACGAGGCGCTGCTCGCCCGTGCGCTGGCGCACCCCAACATCCGGCTGCGCCAGCGCTGGATGGCGGTGGACCTCATCACCTCGCGCCACCTGCGCCGGCAGGAGCTGCCGCGCTGCTACGGCGTCTACGCCCTGGACATCGACGCCGGGCGCGTCGAGACGCTGCCGGCCGCCGCCGTGGTGCTGGCCACCGGCGGCGTCGGCAAGGTCTATCGCTACACGAGCAACCCGGACACGGCCACGGGCGACGGCATCGCCATGGCCTGGCGCGCGGGCTGTCGCGTCGGCAACATGGAGTTCATCCAGTTCCACCCGACCTGCCTCTACCACCCGCAGGAGCGCAGCTTCCTGATCACCGAGGCGCTGCGCGGCGAGGGCGCGCAGCTGCGCCTGCCGGCGCCCGAGGGCCTGGGCGAGCGCTTCATGGAGGCGCACGACGCGCGCCTGGAGCTGGCGCCGCGCGACATCGTCGCCCGCGCGATCGACTTCGAGATGAAGAAGCACGGCCTGGACCACGTCTGGCTGGACGCCACGCCCATCGTGCGCGAGCGCGGCGCAGCCTTCCTCGTCGAGCACTTCCCGACCATCCACGCGCGCTGCCTGGCGCTGGGCATCGACATCACGCGCGAGCCCATCCCCGTCGTGCCGGCCGCGCACTACACCTGCGGCGGCGTGGTGACCGACCTCGAGGGCCGCGCCGACCTGCCGGGGCTCTACGCCGTCGGCGAAGCGACGTATACCGGCCTGCACGGCGCGAACCGGCTGGCCAGCAATTCGCTGCTCGAATGCGTCGTGCTCGGGCGCACCTGCGCCGAGCGCATCGCAGCGACCGCGCAAGCCGGGCAGCCCGCGCTGCCGCCCTGGGACGAAAGCCAGGTCGAGGATGCCGACGAGCAGGTCGTCATCAGCCACAACTGGGACGAACTGCGGCTGCTGATGTGGAACTACGTCGGCATCGTGCGCACCACCAAGCGGCTGGAGCGGGCGCTGCACCGCATCGAACTGCTGCGCGGCGAGATCGACGACTACTACGCCAACTTCCGCGTCACGCGCGACCTGCTGGAGCTGCGCAACCTGGTCGAGTGCGCCGAGCTGATCGTGCGCTCGGCGCTGCGCCGGCACGAGAGCCGCGGCCTGCACTTCAGCCGCGACTACCCCGAACCGCTGCCGGTGAGCTTCCCGACCGTGCTCACGCAGCCCCCGCGCAGCAACGGCCGTCCCTACGAGTAGCCGGGCGCCTCAGCCGCGCGCGCGCATCGCCACGCGCGCCTGCACGAAGCCGAAGGCGAAGTCCACCGCGTCGGCCACCTGGCGCTCGGTCTCGTGGCGTTCCTTCTCGGTCAGGTAGAACGCGAAGTCGACCGCGTGGCGGATGTAGCGCGGCTGCAGGCGATTGAGCGCGACGCAGGCGACGTCGGCCAGCAGCTCGGGGTCGTGCGCCAGCCCCGGATGGCCGGCGGCGGTGGCGGCCACGGCCTCGTAGACCGCGCGTTCATTGGAATTGCGCACCGACGTGAAGTCGACATTCATGCTCAGGCCCTCGCTGCAAGCTGACGCGTAGAGGCTTATCGGCTGCAGGTGCCTGGGGCTTGAGCGGAGTCTTCGACTCGATTCCTGCATTTCGCCCATCGTGCACGACGCTGCGGGGAGGCTTGGTGGACGATGGCCTGAGGACCCGATGGCAGAATGCAGGCGAGCGCACGCCCATGACGACTCTCTCCGGCCTTGGTCGCCAGATCGCCGAAGTGGCATCCCTGCTGAATCGCCTGGGGCTGCCGTTCGCCCTCATCGGCGGTCTTGCGCTGGCGTCGTACCAAGTGATTCGTGCAACGCAGGACGTCGATCTGCTCGTCCCTGCCGAGAAGGCAGACGAGATCGAGGCGGGCCTGCTGCAGCTTGGCTATCGGTGCCTTCACCGCAGCGAGAACGCGGGCAACTATGTTCGTGCGAGCGAACGCATCGACCTGCTCTATGCGAGCCGACCGATCGCGCGACGCCTGCTTGTTCAGGCGAGGGCACTGCAGACATCGCTCGGAGACTTGCGCGTGGTCAGCGCCGAAGGACTGATCGGCTTCAAGCTGCAGGGCTGGGTCAACGATGCCGAACGGACGCAGGACCTCGAAGACATCAAGGCTCTGCTGCGCGCCAATCGTGCCCACCTGGACCTGGACGAGGTGAGGCAATACTTTGCGCTCTTCGACATGGAGGGCCTGCTCGATGAGTTCCTGCGTGCCTTGCCCTGATCAGCCCTTCGCGCAGGAAGCGGGCATCCGCGCGCCGTTCGAGGCCGACGGGGACCCCTATCGTCTGCTCGATGAGTTGATGGCGGTGATCGAGGCGCTCTGCCCTGTCTGGCCGCCTCGGGCCCCGTCGCCATCCGACGGGGCAAGGATGCTCATCTGAGCGGCGAGTGCCCGGCGCGCCGCAGGCGCCGGCCTTCGACGGCCGCAAGAGCTTGGCCTTCGTGCCGATCGCTCACTGGGCTACCCTCGGCGTTGCGGGATGAGCACTTGGGAGCGGCCCGGCGCGCTCACGCCGCCCCGATCTCCTTCACCAGCCCGCTCGTCGGCGCGGCGAGGCTTGCCGGGTTGCGGGCGACGAAGTCGAGCATGCGCTCGATGCAGCCCAGCGCCTGGCCGCGCACCGGCTCGGGGACGAGGATCTCGCCGCGGCCGTGCTCGAGGCAGGCCAGCGCCCCTTGCAGCGCGTTCATCGCCATCCACGGGCAGTGCGCGCAGCTCTTGCAGGTGGCGCTGTTGCCGGCGGTGGGGGCTTCGATCAGCGTCTTGCCGGGGGCGAGCTGGCGCATGCGGTGCAGGATGCCCTTGTCGGTGGCGACGATGTAGGTGCCGGCGCTGCCCTTGACGACGGCGTTCAGCAGTTGGCTGGTGCTGCCGACGACGTCCGCCTGGTCGACCACCGCCTTGGGTGATTCGGGGTGCACGAGCACGGGCGCGCCGGGGTGCTGCTCGCGCAGCAGTTCCAGTTCCAGGCCCTTGAACTCGTCGTGCACGATGCAGGCGCCGTTCCACAGCAGCATGTCGGCGCCGGTCTGCTCCTGGATGTAGCGGCCCAGGTGCTTGTCGGGTGCCCAGAGGATCTTCTTTCCCCGCGCCATCAGGTGGCGCACGATGGGCAGCGCGCACGAGCTCGTCACCATCCAGTCGGCGCGCGCCTTCACCGCGGCGCTGGTGTTGGCGTAGACGACGACCTGGCGGTCGGGGTGGGTGTCGCAGAAGGGTGCGAACTCCTCGATCGGGCAGCCGAGATCGAGTGAGCAGGTGGCGTCGAGGTCGGGCATCAGCACGCGCTTCTCGGGCGAGAGGATCTTCGCCGTCTCGCCCATGAAGCGCACGCCGGCCACGATCAGCGTGGTGGCGGCGTGGTCGCGGCCGAAGCGCGCCATTTCGAGCGAGTCGGCGACGCAGCCGCCGGTCTCGAGCGCCAGGTCCTGCAGGTCGCCGTCGACGTAGTAGTGCGCCACCAGCACCGCGTTCTGCGCCTTCAGCAAGTGCCCGATGCGCGCCTTGTGTGCGTCCTTCTCGGCAGCCGAGAGACTGCGCGGCGTCTTCGCCCAGGCCTGCAGGGTGCAGCTGCCGCCGCCGGCATCCTGGCGGGTGTAGTCGTAGAGCGTGTCGGTCATCGCGGGAGGTCCTTGGAGGCAGGGGCGGGTGGCGGGTGGGCGGGCGGCGGGTGAGCGGGCGGCGGGTCGCTGGGTCGGCAGAGGACGGAAGGTGGGGATGGTAGTGCGCGCGTCCAGGCCCGCGCGCCAAGCCTGCACGCCGTCAGGGCCGGCTGCCCAGGAAGCGGCGCGGCGTCGTGCCCTGGGTGCGTTTGACCATGGCGCTGAAGGCGCTCGCGCTGGCGTAGCCGAGCTCGGCGGCGATGTGGCTCATCGGCCGCTTGTCGGCGGCCAGCGCCAGCGCCTGCGCCAGCCGCGCCTGCTGGCGCCACTGGCCGAAGGTGGTGCCGAGTTCCTGGCGGAAGAGCCGCGCCAGCGTGCGCGCGCTGGCGCCCGCCTCGCGCGCCCAGCCGTCCAGCGTGGCGTGGCGCAGCGGCTCGTGCACGATGGCCTGGCAGAGCGCGCGCAGGCGCTTGTCGGTCGGCAGGGCCAGGCCCAGCGGCACCGGGGCCGCGCGCTGCAGCTCGTCGAGCACGAGGTCGGCCAGGCGCGCCTCGCGCTCGCTGGCCGGGCCGCGGCCGGGCCGGGTGTCGAGATGGCGCACCAGCTCGCGCAGCAGCGGCGAGACCTCGAGCACGCGGCACTCCGGCCAGCGGGCGAAGGGCGAGCCTGCCGACTTGCCGGCAGCCGGGAGGAAGCGCGCCGAGGGGTGGACGTAGAGGGTGTGGATCTCGGCGTCCTCGACCACGGTCACCGCGTGCTCGACGTCGGGCGGGATCCAGAGGGCGCGCGAGGGCGGCACGAGATAGGTGCCGTGGCCGGCCGTCATGCGGATGACGCCGGTGGCCGAGAGCGCCACTTGCGCCCAGGGATGCCGGTGCGGCTGCACGCCGCTGGCCGCGGCCATCGCGCGCAGCTTGGCGCGCAGGGGGCGCGCGGCCGTGGGCGCGTGCTGGCCGCCGTCGGCGGGCAGCCAGTGGCGGGGGCGCGGATGCATTGGCGGGAACTCGACAGAACTTGGCCCGCTATCGTAACCACGCCGAGGCCGTGCCGCCTACAGTGCACGCCATGACCACCGCCGCTGTTCCCACCCCGCTGCGCGAGGACGCGACGACGATTGGCGTCGTCAGCATCGCGCACGGCACGTCGCATTTCTGCCAGCTCATCGTGCCGCCGCTGTTCCCCTGGCTGGCCGCGGCCTTCACGCTCAGCAACACCCAGCTTGGGCTGCTGATGTCGGTGTTCTTCGTCTTCTCCTGCGCGGGGCAGGCGGCGGCGGGCTTCGTCGTCGACCGCTTCGGCGCCGAGCGCGTGCTGATGGGCGGCCTGGCGCTGCTCGCGCTGGCCGCCGCGGGCCTGGCGATCAGCCCGAGCTACGCGAGCATGTTCATCTTCATGGCGCTGGCGGGCCTGGGCAACTGCGTCTTCCACCCGGTGGACTTCTCGATCATGAACGAGCGCGTCAGCGCGCCGCGCCTGGGCCACGCCTACGCCGCGCACGGCATCTCGGGCAACCTGGGCTGGGCGCTGGCGCCGGTGTTTGTGGTCGGCATCGCCACGGTCAGCGGCTCCTGGCGCGCGGCGCTGGCCTCGGTGTCGCTGGTGGTGGCCGCGGTGCTGCTGCTGGTGTGGCTGCAGCGCGGGCGCCTTGCCGTGCGTGCGGCGCACCGCCACGCGGCGCAGGCCGGCGGCGGCAGCGACTTCGCCTTCCTGCGCCTGCCGGCCGTGTGGTCGTGCTTCGCCTTCTTCCTCGTCTTCTCGCTCGCGCTTGGCGGCGTGCAGACCTTCGCCCCGGCGGCGGCGGGGCAGTTGCACGGCGTGCCGGTGGAGCAGGTGGCAATATGCCTGTCGATCTACATGGTCGCCGCGGGCGTGGGCATGGTGCTGGGCGGGCACCTCGTGCGCGATGCGCAGCGCAGCGTGCGCGTCGCGGCGGCGGGCTTCGCGATCGCCGCGGTGGTGGCGCTGCTGATGGCGCTGGGCCACTGGTCGCCGCTGATGGTGCTTGCGCTGTTCGCGGTGATGGGCCTGGGCTCGGGCATCGCCGGCCCCTCGCGCGACCTGCTCGTCAAGCAGGCCACGCCGCCGGGGGCCACCGGCCGCGTCTACGGCGTCGTCTACTCGGGGCTGGACGTGGGCATGATGCTGGCCGCGCTCTTCTTCGGCGCGCTGATGGACGGCGCCCACTACCGCGGCGTGTGGCTGGCGATGGCGGCCTCGCTTGGCCTGCTGATCCTCACCGCCGTCAACGTGCGGCGCAACGCGCGCCCGGTCGCGGCCGTGGCCACCGCCTGAGCCTGCGCCGCGCGGCCGTGGCGGCGCCACAATGCGCCGGCCTTCTGCTCGCTGTGCCCCGCATGACAAGCCCATCCCCGCGCCTGGCCGGCCACGCCCTCGTCGAAGCCCTGCTCGCGCAGGGTGTCGACACCGTCTTCGGCGTCCCCGGCGAGAGCTATCTCGCCGTGCTCGACGGCTTTCACGAACACCGCGAGCACATCCGCTTCGTCGCCTGCCGGCAGGAGGGCGGCGCGGCCTTCATGGCCGAGGCGCAGGGCAAGCTCGGCGGCCGACCGGGGGTGTGCTTCGTCACCCGCGGCCCCGGCGCCACCAACGCCAGCATCGGCGTGCACACGGCCTGGCAGGACAGCACGCCGATGGTCCTCTTCGTCGGCCAGGTAGCGGGCGACCAGCGCGACCGCGAGGCCTTCCAGGAACTCGACTACCGGCAGTTCTTCGGCCCCGGGACGCTGGGCATGGCCAAGTGGGCGGCCGAGGTGCAGCAGGCCGAGCGCCTGCCCGAGTACGTCGCGCGCGCCTTTCACGTCGCGCAGCAGGGCCGCCCCGGGCCGGTGGTGCTGGCGCTGCCCGAGGACATGCTGACGAGCCTGACCGACGCGCCGGTGCTGCCGATGGTGCGGCCGGCGCAGGCCTGGCCCGACCCGCAGGCGCTGGTCGAACTGCGCCGCCTGCTGCTGCAGGCGAGGCAGCCCTTCGTCATCGTCGGCGGCAGCGGCTGGACGGCCGCCTCCTGCGCCGCGCTGCAGCGCTTTGCCGAGCGCTGGCAGTTGCCGGTGGGCTGCGCCTTTCGCTTCCAGGATCTCTTCGACAACCACCATCCCAACTACGCGGGCGACGTCGGCATCGCGCCGAATCCGAAGCTGGCCGAGCGCATCGCGCAGGCCGATCTGGTGCTCGCCCTCGGTGCCCGCCTGGGCGAGATGACGACCGGCGGCTACGCGCTGCTGCAGGCGCCGCGGCCGCGCCAGCGCCTCGTGCACGTGCATGCCGGGGCGGAGGAACTCGGCCGCGTCTACGCCGCCGACCTGCTGCTGCAGGCGGGCATGGGCGCAGCGGCGCTGGCGCTGGCCGAGCTCGAGCCGCCGCTTGCGCCGGCCTGGGCCGGGCAGGCCGAGGCGGCGCACGCCGACTACCTCGCCACCTGGGAGGCGCCGCCGGTGCAGCCGCTCGATCTCGCGCAGGTGATGAAGACCGTCGTGCGCCTGGCGCCCGCCGACACGGTCTATGCCAACGGCGCGGGCAACTTCGCGGGCTGGCTGCACCGCTTCGTGCCCTACCGTGCCCTGCACCGGCACGGCCGCACGCAACTGGCGCCGACCTCCGGCGCGATGGGCTACGGGCTGCCTGCGGCCGTCGCGGCCGCGCTGCTGCAGCCCGCGCGCACGGTCGTGCACGTGGCCGGTGACGGCGACTTCCTGATGACCGCGCAGGAGATGGCCACGGCGACCGCCTGCGGCGCCGGGCGGGGTTCGGGGCGCCTCATCAGCCTCGTCGTCGACAACGGCAGCTACGGCACCATCCGCATGCACCAGGAGCGCGAATACCCGGCGCGCATGAGCGGCACCGAGCTCGCCAACCCCGACTTCGCGCTGCTGGCGCGCGCCTACGACTGGAACGCCGAGCGCGTGGAGCAGACGGCAGAGTTCGAACCCGCCTTCGCGCGCGCGCTGGCCGCCGACCGCCCGACGCTGCTGCACCTGAAGCACCCGGCGGAGCGCATCTCCTCGCGCACGACGCTGTCGGCGATCCGATCGACGGCGCTGGCGCGCCAGCGCTGAACCCTGCCGCGCCCGGGCACGCCCGGGCACGCCCGGCCACGCTTCAGCGCCGGCCGCCGACCATCAGCACGACGCTGGCGGTGATCAGCGCCGCGGCCAACCACTCGCCGCGGCTGATCACCTCGCCGCCGAGCGTGGCGCCCAGCACCATGCCGATGACCGGGTTGACGTAGGCGTAGCTGGACGAGACCGCGGTCGGCGTGCGCTGCAGCAGCAGCATGAAGGCGGAGAAGCCGATCAGCGAACCGGCCACCACCAGGTACAGCCAGGCCCAGAACGCGCGCGGCTGCACCGGCCAGGCCGGCTGCTCGCCAAGCGCCACCGACAGCAGCACCAGCACCACGCCGCCGACCAGCATCTGGCTTGCGTAGCCCATCGCGCCCGGCGCCATGTGCAGCGAACGCCCGCCGAGCGCGCGCGGCAGGCCGCGGTTGGTCCACACGCTGCCGAGCTTCCAGGCCACCGAGGACACGAGCACCGCCAGCAGCCCCTGCGGCGCGGCCGAGAAGCCCTGGCCCGACGCCAGCCAGAGCACGCCCACCAGCCCGAGCGCAATGCCCGCGGCCTCGCGCCGCGTCGGCCGCAGGCCGTAGGGCAGCTCCATCGCCGCCTGCAGCGCCGGGCCGATGCCGATGAAGGCCACCACCAGCCCCGAGCTGACGCTGACTTCGGCCTGCGCGGTCAGGCCGTAGCTGACGCCCAGCATCAGCGCGCCGAGCAGGCCCGCGTTGAACCACTCCGTGCGATCCGGCCAGCGCGTGCCGCGCCCGCGCGCCCACGCGCCCAGCAGCAGCCCCGCGACGAGGAAGCGCGTGCCCATCTGCCAGAACGGCGGAAAGCCCGGCAGCGCCCACTTGATCGCCAGGTAGGTGCTGCCCCAGATCAGCCAGGTGCACAGCAGCGCGGCCAGCACGAGCGGCGGCATCGACTGCAAGACGCCGAGCAAGGGGCGGGCGAGGGTGGTCATGATGTGGCCGATGCTATGCGGGCCGACGCCGGTCCGCGGCCCCGGCCCGCGAAGGCCCAGGCGACCTGGCTCGCTCGGCGGCGGCCGTCCTCGGCTATCGTCCGCTCACCCTTGTCGTCCAAGTCCCGAACCCCGAGGATGGCCTCCATGAACCCCGACTTCTCCACCTGCGACCTCTGCGACGCGCACAAGAACGACAGCGACGGCGCCTTTCGCGTGCTGCCGCCGGCCTTTCGCTCCTTCGGCGGGCGCGCGCGCTTCGCCGGCCCGGTGGCCACCGTCAAGTGCCACGAGGACAACACGCTCGTGAAGGCGGCCCTCGACAGCCCCGGCGCCGGCCGCGTGCTGGTGGTCGACGGCGGCGGCTCGCTGCGGCGCGCGCTGGTGGGCGGCAACCTTGCGGCGGCTGCGGCGCGCAACGGCTGGGCCGGCATCGTCGTCGACGGCGCGGTGCGCGACGCCGCCGAACTCGCCGCCGCAGCGGTCGGCATCCGCGCGCTGGCGCTGATGCCGCTGCCCACCGAGAAGCGCAACCAGGGCCAGGCCGAGGTCGCGGTGACGATCCAGGGCGTGATCGTTCGCCCGGGCGAGTGGCTCTACGCCGACGAGGACGGCATGGTCGTGCTGCCCCAGCCCGCCTGAGCAGAGGACACGCGATGAAGACCACCGCCGCGACCGCTGAAGCCGCCACGTCCTGGGAAGTGCTGCCGCCCGTGGGCGAGGATCCGCAGGCGGTGGCCGCGCGCTGCCGCAAGATGGTCAGGCGCCGCGCCCTGGTGGCCGCGGGCGTGGCGGCGGTGCCCGTGCCGGGGCTGGACTGGCTGACCGACGTCGGCATCCTGGTCGACCTGCTGCCGCGCATCAACCGCGAGTTCGGCCTGAGCACCGAGCAGATCGAGCGCCTCGCGCCGGACCGCCGCCTCGTCGTCTACAAGGCGATCAGCGCCGGCGGTGGCCTGCTCATCGGCCGCGTCCTCACGCGCGAGCTGGTGATGTGGATGCTGCGGCTGGTCGGCGTGCGGCTGACGACGCAGCAGGCCGCCAAGTTCGTCCCCATCGCGGGCCAGGCGGTGTCGGCCGCACTCACCTACTCGGCGCTGTCCTACGTCTGCGAGCAGCACATCCGCCAATGCCTCGAGGTCAACCGCCTGCTCGCCCTGCCGGCGCCCGGGCCGGGCGCGCCTCCCGTCGAGGAAGTCGGGCCCGAAAGCTGACGGCCCCTCGTACAATCGCCCCCTTCGTCGGGGTGTAGCGCAGCCTGGTAGCGCAACTGCTTTGGGAGCAGTGGGTCGCACGTTCGAATCGTGTCACCCCGACCAATCGAACCCGCGGGTTGGCCTCCGCAGAGGCTGACCCGTTTTGCTTGTGCCGCATGACTGTGCCGCCGGTTGCCGTTGGGTTGCCGTTGGGCTGCCGTTCGCGGCCCGCAGGAGTACGCCAAGCGTGCTCGTTTGCTGACTCTGTGTAGTCGTTCGACTACACTGCGGATCATGTTTCGGATCGAGACCACCGAACCCTTCGAGGCGTGGCTCGCGGGCCTCCAGGATGGCATGACGAGGCGTCGGCTTCTGGTGCGGCTGAAGAAGGCGAGTCTGGGTAACCTGGGGGACGTGGCGCCCGTGGGCGACGGTGTCAGCGAGATGCGCGAGCACTTCGGTGCGGGCTGGCGCCTGTACTACATCCAGCAGGGGGAGGTGTTGATCGTCATGCTGGGCGGCGGCACCAAGGCCACGCAGTCTCGCGACATCGAGAAGGCCAGGGCGCAGGCCCGTCTGTTCAGGAAGGAGTGAACCCGTGAGCACCCGCCCCAAGACCCGTCCCTTCGACGTCGCCGAGTACCTGCGCGACGACGATGACATCGCCGGATACCTCACGCTCATCCTCGAAGAAGGCGATCCCGCGCTGCTGGCATCCGCTCTTGGCGATGCTGCCCGCGCCCGCGGCATGACCGAAGTCGCCCGTGCCAGCGGCGTTACGCGCGAGGCGCTGTATAAGGCGTTGCGACCGGACGCGAGCCCGCGTTTCGACACCATCGTCCGCGTGTGCAAGGCGCTGGGCGTGAAGCTGGTGGCCGTGCCGGCAGAGTGAGATGCCGAAGGGCCCGAACAAGCCGACGTGCGAGACTGGGTGTGCGACCGCCTTGGTGCCCATTCCACACGCGATCGTCCCTCACCCTCGTACCCGCACCGCCAGGCTCTGCGTCGCGTGGCCGATCAGGCCGGCTTCGTCGTAGAGGACCGACTGCGCCAGGCCGCAGCCGTTGCCGCCGAGCGCCGTGCGTGCGTCCAGGCAGACCCATTCGCCCAAGGGGCGGCGCAGCAGGTTGATGGTCAGGTCGCAGTTGACGAAGCTGTGCGTCTTGAAGTCCAGGGCTGCGCTGATGCCGTTGCCCGAGTCGGCGGCCACGGCCACGCGCTGGTAGGGGCTTGGCGTCTCGCCCTGCACGAGCGGGTGGCGCAGGCGGAACCAGACGCAGGCCGGGCCGGCGAAGAAGCGCCCGGAGGCCAGGCGGTTCTCGACCAGGTCGGCATAGCTTTGCTGCGTGCCGGCGAAGGGCATGACGATGGCCTCGCAGGCCTGGTGCGGGCGCGGCGCCATCGGCAGCGGGTGGCCGGGCGTTCCCGGCGGCACGGGCTGCTCGGCCTCGCGCTGCATCAGGGCGGTGAAGCGGGCCAGTTCCTTGCCGTGCGCGAGCAACCGCGCCGAGTAATGCGCGGCGTTGCGCCCGACGTAGTCGGCCTGCACCTCGACCTGCACCTCGCCCAGCGGCACCGGGCGCAGCAGGTTACCGGTCAGTCGCGCGAGGTGGGCCAGGCCATGCTCGGCGCCCGCCTGTTCGATCGCGCGGCAGATGAGCGCCGTCGGCGGCCCCGCGTGCTGGTGCGACGGATCCCAGGGGCCGCGCGTGAGTCCGCTGCCGCGAAAGACGTGGTCGGCCAGAGGCGTGTAGGCGCAGCTTGCGAGGGTGGCGTTCATGTAGGGAGTTATCGATCTGGGTAACGCCGGCCGAAGTCTAGCGGCAGGCTGTTGCCGCGAGATGCGCTTGCGCAAGCCGCACGGCGCTGCGGCGCGCCGACACCGAGAATGCGGGGGTCGCGGGCGCGCCGGTCCGCGGTCGTGTATCGATTCGGCGACAAGAAGGAGTTCCCTCGTGAAGCAGCGCATCGGCATGGTCGGGGTCGGCCTGATGGGTCACGGCATCGCGACCAACGTGTTGAAGCATGGCCACGCGCTGGTCGTGCTCGACCATCCCGGCAACCAGCCCCTGGACGCCTTGAAGGCGGACGGCGCGCGCGTGCTGGCCACGCTGGCGGAGCTTGCCGCTGCGGCCGACGTGATCATCCTGTGCGTCACCGGCTCGCCGCAGGTCGAGGCGGTGGTGCTCGGCGAAGGGGGCCTGCTGCCGCATCTGCGCGCCGGCACGGTGATCGTCGACTGCTCGACCGCGGTGCCGAAGTCGACCGAGCGCGTCGCGGCTGCGCTGCAGGCGGCGGGCGGGCGCTTTGCCGATGCGCCGATGACGCGCACGCCCAAGGAGGCGGCCGAGGGCCGCTTGAACCTGCTGGTGGGCTGCGACGAGGCGCTCTTCGCCGAACTGCGCCCGCTGCTGGCGTGCTTTGCCGAGAACATCACCCGCTGCGGCGAGGTCGGGGCGGGCCACCGCATGAAGCTGCTGCACAACTTCGTTTCGCTGGGCAGCGCGGCGCTGATCGCCGAGGCCGCCGCCTGCGCGCGCCGCGGCGGCGTGGCGCCCGAGGTCTTCGCCGAAGTGCTGGCCAAGGGCGGCGGCGGCGGCGTCTCGCTCGAGCGCATGCGCCCCTTCATCGAGCGCGGCGACGACAGCGCGCTGCGCTTCGCGCTGGCCAACGCCGTCAAGGACCTCGGCTACTACACGACGATGGCCGGCGACAGCCACGCCGTGCAGGCGATCGCGCAGGCCGTGCTCGCCGATCTCGAGCAGGGTGTGCAGGCGCTCGGCGGCGCGCGCTACGTGCCGGCGCTGGTCGACGCCTTGTGCGCTGGCGTGGGCTGAACCGTGGCGGCGGCCGGCGCCGGACCGTCGCCGCGGCGAGGCGCCTTCGCGCCCTTGTGAGCCCTCAGGCGAGGCGGAACACCGCCACGAGGCCCGAGAGGTGCTGCGCCTGCTGTTGCAGGCTGGCGGCTGCCGCTGCGGCCTCTTCGACGAGGGCTGCGTTCTGCTGGGTGCCCTGGTCCATCTGGCTGACGGCCGAGTTCACCTGCTCGATGCCTTCGCGCTGGTGGGTCGAGGCCGCCGCAATCTCGGTGATGATCTGCTTCACCGAGTCCACGCTCTGCAGCATGCCGCGCATGGTCTGGCCGGCGTCGCCCACGAGACGGCCGCCCCGCTCGACGTTCTCCACCGAGGTGGTGATGAGCGCCTTGATCTCGCGCGCGGCACCGGCGCTGCGCTGGGCAAGCGCGCGCACCTCGCTGGCGACGACGGCGAAGCCGCGTCCCTGTTCGCCGGCCCGCGCTGCCTCGACCGCGGCGTTGAGGGCAAGAATGTTCGTCTGGAAGGCAATGCCGTCGATGGTGCCGATGATGTCGACGATGCGCTGCGACGACTGGTTGATTTCGGTCATCGTGTGCTCGACTTGCTGCATCACGCTGCCGCTTTCGTCGGCGACCCGGTAGGCCTGCTGCGCGAGCTGGTCGGCGGAGCCTGCGTGGGCCGCGTTCTGGCGCACCGCCTCGGTGAGTTGCTGCATCGAAGCCGAGGTCTGCTCCAGCGCCGCGGCCTGGCCTTCGGTGCGTGCCGAGAGGTCGTGGTTGCCGCCGGCGATTTCCTGCGATGCGGTGGAGATCGACTCCACCGACTCGCGCACCGATCGCACAAGCTGCGCCAGTTGCTGCGTCATCGCGCCCAGCGCGTTCAGCACGGCGGCCGCTTCATCCTTGCCCGGGGCTCGCGCGATCACCGAAAGATCGCCCGCGGCCACCCGTTGTGCGTAGGCCACGGCTTCCTGCAAGGGTCGCGTGATCGAGCGCGTCAACCAGGTGGCGAAGGCGATCCCGGCCCCGATCACGAGCAGGTAGATGCCACCTACGATCAGGTTGCGGCGATCGACCGCCGTGGCGGCGTCTGCCAGCGTGGCCTGCTGCTTGCTGCGCTGCAGCCGCACCAGGGCGTCGAATTCGGCCACCCATTTCTGCTGCACCGGCGCCAGCTTCTGGGTCAGCACCTTGCCGGCCTCGTCGGGGTTGAAGCTCTGGGCGAGGTTGAAGGCTTCCTGGATGAACGGCTCGGCCTGTCCGCTGAAGGCTCGCGCGCGCTCGAGCGCGGCCTGTTCGGCCGCGTCCAGGTCGAGCTTCCCGAGCGCTGCTTCAGCGGCGTGGTAGGCCTTGAGGTGCGCCGTGAATTGATCGCGCTCCTTGTTCATCAGGTTGACGTCGAAAATCAGGCCGACGTTTCGCACCGAGGTTCCCGCCTCCAGCAGCGAGGCACGCATCGCCTGCGCGAGGTCGAGCTTGTCCTGGCTGCTGGTGATCGCCGCTTGCAGCCGGCTCTGCGCGATGCGGGCGCCGATGAAGCTCTCGGCGACCGAGAGCGCCATGACGAGAAAGAGGGCGCCGAAGCCCACGGCGAGGCGGGTGCTGATCTTCCAGTTGCTCGAGTTCAAGGCTCACTCCGTTCCTGATGCCAGCCGGTGGTGCGAGGCGCGTCCGCCGCCTACTTGGAGTAGGACGCTCCGACGAAGCCCTCATAGCCGGCCACACGCTTGACCAGGGCGCTGCGCGGGGCCATCTTCTTCGTGTTCGGATCCATGAAGACGTAGTCGACCCAGCCCTCGCCCTTGGCGGCTGCCTGCGTCATCTCCTTGATGAAGGACTTGCCGTTCGGATCCTGGATCTCCATCGTGTTCTTGCCGATCAGGCGCGCGTTGGTGCTGTGCGCGACGTTCGTGCCGTCCATCTTCTGCACGAAGACGCTCAGGCCGTTGGCCTTCCACTCGGGTTGGCTCGAGATGTCCTTGAGCGCCTGGTCGTTGCCGACCTTCTGAAAGTGGGCGACCGCGGCGTTCACCGCGTGGACGACGTCGTCGCGCGTCTGCGCGAGCGTCGACAGGGAGAGGCACAGTGCGGCCGCGCCGAGCGCCAACTTCGAGATGGGAGACATGGGCTTCCTTCCGGGAAATGAGGTGGCAGAGGCCATCCTCATCGGCAGCGAGGGCCCCGGACTTGAGGGTTCCGCGAGGGATTCGGCAAGCGCGCAGCGCCGCCTGGCGCGGCGGCAGCTCAGTCGGGCAGGCCTGCGCGTGCGCGCAGCCGGGCCGCCAGGTCGAGCTTGGGCAGCGCGTCGGCAGCGGGCAGGCCGGGTTCGTCGGTCGCCTGCTGCGGGGCGAGTTGCTCGAAGAGAGCCTCCAGCTCCGTCGGGATGAAGCGCGAGCGGGCGGCATACACGTGCCGCCCGCCAAGTGCCCGCTGCTCGGTGGCGTAGAAGCGCTGCGGCACGAGCAGGTGCAGCCGCTCCCGCGCGCGCGTCATGGCGACGTAGAGCAGGCGGCGCTCCTCGTCGATCTCGGCGGCGCTGCCGGTGGCCAGGTCCGACGGCATGCAGCCGTCGACGACGTTGAGGACGTGCACCGCGTGCCACTCGCGGCCCTTGGCCGAGTGGATGGTCGAGAGGATCAGGTAGTCCTCGTCGCGCTGCGGCGGGCCGGCTTCATCGCTGCTCGCCTCGGGCGGGTCCAGCGCCATCTCGGTGAGGAAGTGATCGCGGCTGCGGCAGCCCTGCGCCAGGCGCACGAGCTGCTGCAGGTCGAGCGCGCGCACCGGCGCGTCCTCGCCGTAGAGGCGCGGCAACTGCGCCTGCAGCCAGGCGAGCGCGGGCTCGAGCTGCGCCGGCCAGGGCGCCTGCCGCGGCAGCAGTCGTGCGAGCACCTCGCGCAGCGCGGCCCAGTCGATGGCTGAGCGCGCGGGCGGCGTCCAGGCCAGCAGCAGGGCGCCCGGGTCGGCGCTGGCGTCCATCGCATCGAGCAGCTTCAGCGTCGTGCCCGGGCCGATGCCCGCCACCAGCCGCAGCACGCGCGAGCCGGCGAGCCGGCAGCGCGGGTTGGCGCTCCAGCGCAGCAGGCTGACCGCGTCCTTCACGTGTGCGGCCTCGAGAAAGCGCAGGCCGCCGAACTTGACGAAGGGGATGCGCCTGCGCATCAGCTCGAGCTCCAGCGCCGCGCTGTGCTGCGCGGTGCGAAAGAGCACTGCCTGGCGCACCAGCGGCGTGCCTTGCTCGCGCTGGCGCAACACCGCCTCGGCGACCCAGCTCGCCTGCGCCGCCTCGTCCTGAACGTGCACGAGCTGCGGCCGCTGCGAGGAGGGGCGATCGCTCCACAAGGTCTTGGCAAAGCGCCGCTGGGCCTGCGCAATCACCGCGTTGGCCGCGGCCAGCAGCGGCTGCGTGCTGCGGTAGTTGCGCTCGAGCAGGAGCACGCGCGCGGGCGGCGAGAACTGCGCCGGGAAGCCGAGCAGGTTCTCGACCTCGGCGGCACGAAAGCCGTAGATCGCCTGCGCGTCGTCGCCGACCACGGTCACGCCGCGGCCCGTGGGCGCCAGCGCATGCAGGATGGCGGCCTGCAGCCGGTTGGTGTCCTGGTACTCGTCGACGAGCAGGTGCGTGAAGCGGCCGCCCATGGCGCGCGCGAAGGCCGGCTCCTGCACCGCCTGCTGCCAGTACAGCAGCAGGTCGTCGTAGTCGAGCACGCGCTGCGCCTGCTTGGCCTCGGTGTAGGCGGCAAAGAGCCGCTGCAACTCGGCCTCCCATCCCAGGCACCAGGGGAAGTGCCGCTCGATGACGCGCGAAAGAGGCTCGGCGCTGTTGACGCAGCGCGAGAGCATGGCCAGCGCCGTGCGCGCCAGCGGGAATCGCTTCCCGGCCGCGTGCAGCGCCAGCCGGGTGCGCACCTGCGCCATCAGCTCCTCGGCATCGGCGCGGTCGACGACGCTGAAGTCCTCGGCCAGGCCCAGATTCGCCGCGTGCTCGCGCAGCAGCCGCGCGCCGATCGAGTGAAAGGTTCCGCACCAGGGCAGTTCGGGCGCGGGCACCGCGGCGTCCAGGCCCAGCGCCCGGTGCAGCGCGAGTGCCGCGCGGCGTGCCATCTCGGCCGCGGCGCGGCGCGAGAAGCTGAGCAGCAGGATACGCCGCGGGTCCGCGCCCTGCAGCACGAGGCTTGCCACGCGCGCGGCAAGCATCGTCGTCTTGCCCGAGCCGGCGCCCGCGATCACCGCCAGCGGCGTCTGGCCGTGCTCGACGGCCTCGCGTTGCGCGGGGTCGAGCTCGTCCTGCGTCGAGCGGGACGTCGGGGTGGCCAGGGCGCGACTCATCGCCGCCACTGTATAGGCAACCAGTTCCTTCGGGCCGTTCGGGGCGGCAGGGCCGTCGGCCCTGTGCCCGCAGCTGCGTCTTCGGTCGCGTCGTCGGTCGCGCCTTCGCTTGCGCCTGCGCGCATGCAAGCGCCGACATATCGATCGCCCGGCCCCTCCTGCCTATGCTCGGCCGCTCGCGCGCTGCGCGCCGCCGCGCCGTTCCTGTCGGAAGCCTTGTCGAAATGCGTTCGTTCCGCCCGTCCTGCGTGCGCCGTGCGCTCGCCATCCTCGTCACGATCACCATGTCGCTCGTCGTGTCCGCTCCCGTCCTGGCGCAGACGGTGCGCCTGCATGCCGCGGGCAGCCTGCGGGCTGCGCTCGACGACCTCGCGCGCGATTTCGAGCGGCGCGAGTCGCTTCGCGTCGAAGCGGTCTACGGCCCCTCCGGCATGCTGCGCGAGCGCATCGCCAAGGGCGAGCCGGCCGAGGTCTTCGCCTCGGCGAACATGAAGCATCCGGCCGAGCTGGCGGCGGCGGGCAAGGCGGTCGAGCCGCTGCCCTTCACGCGCAACGTGCTCTGTGCCTTGACCCGTCCGGAGCTCGACGTGCAGACCGCCAACCTGCTCGATCGCCTGCTCGACCCGGCGCTGCGCGTGGGCACCTCTACGCCCAAGGCCGACCCTTCCGGCGACTACGCCTTCGAGCTCTTCAAGCGCGCCGACGCCTTGCGGCCCGGGGCGCGGCAGACGCTCGAGGCCAAGGCCTTGAAGCTCACCGGCGGCCCCGATTCGCCACCGCCGCCACGCGACCGCAGCCCTTACGGCGATCTCGTCGCACGCAAGCAGGCCGACATCTTCCTCACCTACTGCACCAACACCCTGGCGGCGCGGCGCGACTTCCCCGAGCTCGTCTCGGTGCCGGTCGGCCCCGAGCTCGCCGTCGGCGCCACCTACGGGCTCACGGTCGTGCGCGGTGCGCCCGAGCCGGCGTGGCGCCTGGCCTGGTTCATCCTCTCCGACGACGGCCAGGCCATCCTCGCGCGGCACGGCTTCGGCGCGCTGCGCTGAGGGCCGGGCACGCGCCCGCGCAGCCGCCACGCGGCCTGCCTGCGCTGCCTGCGAATTCGCGGCCTCGGTCCTATGATCGCTGGCGCGTGGTTCGAATGGGGCCGCGCAAGGGGAAGAACGAATGAGATCGACTCGACAAGCAGCGCAGCGGCAGTCGGCGCCCCTGCTGGCGTGCGGGCTTCTTGCCGCGGTGCTGCTGGCGCT
>CAUJJO010000096.1 GCA_963205125.1 Pseudomonadota bacterium
GGCGTCGGCGGCACCGGCGTGGTGACGATAGGCGCGCTGCTGGGCATGGCCGCGCACCTGGAGGGCAAGGGCGTCACCGTGCTCGACCAGACGGGCCTCGCGCAGAAGGGCGGCGCCGTGCTCACGCACGTACGCATCGCCGCGCGGCAGGAGGAGCTGCAGGCGCCGCGCATCGTCACCGCCGACCTCGTGCTCGCCTGCGACATGCTGGTCGCCGCCGGGGCCGACGCCACCTCGCGCATGGACCGCGCGCGCACGCAGGCCATCGTCAACACCGCCGACGTCATCACCGGCGACTTCGTTCGCCATCCGCAGCAGCTCTTTCCGCACGACGCCACGCTTTCCTTCCTCGGCGCGCGCGTGGCGCAGGCGCAGGTCATCGACGCCACGCGGCTGGCCACGCAACTGGCCGGGCACTCGATCGCCGCCAACATGTTCATGCTCGGCTGGGCCTGGCAGCGCGGCCTCGTCCCCCTGGGCCGCGAGGCGATCGCACGCGCGATCGCGCTCAACAAGGTCGCCATCGACGACAACCTGCGCGCCTTCGGCTGGGGCCGCATCGCCGCGCACGACCCTGCGCTGGCCGAACGCTTCGCGCGTGAAGGCGAGGCCATGCCCGAGTCGCAGCGGCTCTCGCGCAGCCTGGACGAGATGATCGAGCGCCGCGCGGCGCAGCTCGTCGACTACCAGGGCGCGGCCCTCGCGCAGCGCTACCGCGCGCTGGTGGCGCGCGTGCGCGCGGCCGAGCAGGCACTGCAGCCGAACAGCGAAGCGCTCACCCGCGCGGTGGCGCAGCAGGCCTGGCGACTGCTGGCGGTGAAGGACGAGTACGAGGTCGCGCGCCTGCTCGCCGACCGCAGCTTCGACGCGACGCTTGCGCAGACCTTCGAAGGCGAGCTGCGCGTCGAGCTGCACCTGATGCTGCCCTGGAAGCGCCCCCGGGTGCGCGCCGAGAACACCGACCGCCCGCCGCTGAACAAGCGCGCCTTCGGCCCCTGGATGCGCAAGGCCCTCGCCCTGCTCGCCCGCGGCAAGGTGCTGCGCGGCACCGCCTTCGACCCCTTCGGCTACAGCGCGGAGCGGCGCATGGAGCGGCAGCTCATGCTCGAGTACGAGCAGACGCTCGAGCGGCTGCTGCAGCCGCTCTCGCCCGCGCTGCTCGAGGACGCCGCCGAGATCGCCGCCCTGCCCGACGCTATTCGCGGCTACGGCTGGATCAAGCGCGACTACGCCGAGCGCACGCGCCGGCAGATCGCCGAGCGGCTGGCGATCTACGAGGCCGCCGCGGCAAGACAGCACGACAGCGCCCCGCCGCCCGCCCCCGGCGCGGATCCGGGCGACCCGCCCAGCGGGCGCGCGCCGCGCACGACGAGCACGACCAGCACGGCATGATCGGGCGGTGAACCCATCCGCCCCCGACCCCGCGGTCGCCCCCTCCAGCGCCCCCTCCAGCGCACCCTCCAGCGCCCCATCCAGCACCCCACCGCGCGCCCCGCCCCGCCCGCACGCCGTCTGGGCCAGCGGCTTTCGGCCCTTCTACCTGCTCGGCGCGGCCTGCCTTGGCTGGCTGCTGCTGGCCGCTGCCGTCGCGCTGAGCGGCGTCGTTCCCGGCACGCTCGCCCTGGCGGCATCGGCCACGCTGTGGCACGCGCACGAGATGCTCTACGGCTTCGCCATGGCCGTCATCGCCGGCACGCTGCTCACCGCGCTGCCGAGCTGGGCCGGCACGCCCGAGCTGCACGGCCGCAGCCTGAAGGGCCTGGCGCTGCTGTGGCTGGCCGGACGCCTGGCCTTCGTCGCCGTCGACGCCACGCACCCCGGCCTCGTGCGCCTGATCCTGGCGCTGCTCGACACGGCCTTCGTGCTCGCGCTGCTGATGCTGCTGGCCCCGCAACTGCTGCGCGCGGCCGACCGCCGCTACACCCTGCTGCTGCCGCTGCTGGCCACGCTCGTGCTGGCCAACCTCGCGCACCACGCGGCGCTGGCACGGCAGGACACGGCCGCCGCGCAGGCCGCGCTGCGCGCCGCCCTCTGGGCCATCGTGCTGCTCTTCTCGCTGGCCGGCGGCCTGCTCACTCCCATCTTCAGCGGCAACCTGCTCGCCGCCCGCGGGCGCGGTGCGCAGGCCGGGTTCTCGCGCCTGCTCGAAGCTGCCACGCTGCTGGCGCTGCTGGCGCTCGCCGTGGCCGACGTCGCCCAGGCACCGGCCCCGCGCGTCGCCCTGCTGGCCCTCACGGCGCTGGCGACACAAGCCCTGCGCACCCTGCGCTGGCGCGGCTGGCGCGTCGCCGACGACGCCCTGGTGGCCGGCATGAACCTGGGCTTCGCCTGGCTCATGGTCGCGCTCGCGCTGCGCGCGGCCACCGCCCTGGGCGCACCCTGGCCGCAGGCCGCATGGCTGCACGCCTTCACCCTGGGCGCCCTGGGCTCGATGATGCTGGCCCTCATGACGCGCGTGGCCCTGCGCCACACCGGCCGCCCCTTGCGCGCGCCCAGGCAACTGCCCTGGCTGCTGCTCATCGTCGGCGCCGCCACGCTGCTGCGCCTGCTCGCCGGTACGCAAGTCCTCGGCGGATCGGCCGGCACCCTGGCCATCGCCGCCTCCGCGCTGGCGTTTGCCGCCTGCTTCCTCGCCTGGCTGGCCGCGCACGCGCGCATGCTGCTCGCGCCCAGCCTGCCGCGCGCGCCGGCTGCACCGGACAAGGCGCAGGGCCTCAGCCAATAGGCCCTCGCGTCCGATCGTTCCCGATCGCGCCTGAAGCGTCCGCCCGCAACGCACGCTCGCGCGCCAGCGCCACGGCACGATGCAGTTGTGCAACACATTCCGGCGTAGTCCTCGCGTTCCAGCGGCGCCTCGAGGGGCAGGATCTCGACGAAAGGGCTCCAGCTCAATGGCCGCGACAGCGTCGCGACTATGGCCTGGCGAACAGCGCGATGGAGCGCGGCTGCACTTCAAAC
>CAUJJO010000097.1 GCA_963205125.1 Pseudomonadota bacterium
TTTCGATTCCCGGGCCCGGGCGATGCGGCTTGCCGGTGGCCGCCCCCTGGGTCGCCGCCCGCAGCGCGTTTCATGATCCCGCGGCATCACGACCGCACCCGCAGGATGCCGCTGAAGTAGGCCGTCAGCGCCTTGCGGGCGGACAGCGGCAGGATGTGGCCGATGTGCTGGTCCGGGCGCACGATGACGGCGCAGCCGGGTTCGCGGGCGATGCCGCGCAGCGCGAAGATGTCGTGCTCGGGCCTGGCGTCGGCGCAGAAGATCTTCTCGTAGTCGCACAGCGAGAGCCGCCCGACGTGCGGACGCAGCAGCGTGGGCATGGCCTCGAAGGCGAGCTCGCGAAAACCCTGCTGGAAGACGGCGCGCACGTCGATCGCGCTGTCGATGGCCTCGCCGCGCGCGGTGTGGCGGCGCAGCGGCGAGGCGGGGTCGTGCTCGAGCCAGTCGCAGAGCGTGGCGATCGCGCCGCCCGCTCGGCCGTCGTCGCCCGCGGGGGCGAAGAGGAAGAGCGTGAAGCGCACGCCGACTTCGATGCAGTGGCCCAGGTGCATGGGCCGCGCGTCGGCCAGGCGCAGCACCGGCGCGGAGTGCAGGCGCATGCCGATCTCGAGGCCGCGGGCCAGCGCCTGGTGCGTGGGCGCGCCGGTGAGCGCGCCGGCTTCGTAGCGGATCGTCAGGCCGCAGGTGAAGGGCAGGTTGTCGACGAATTCGCGCGCCATCCGCGGCAGGCCGTCTGCAGAACGTTGCTCGTCGTGCCCGCCGACGACGCGTGCCCAGCGGTGATCGAACTCGACCAGGCCCTTGGCCGCGGCGCGCCGCTCGCCCGAGTAGCTGTGCAGCAGCGCGGCGTCGGCGCGGCCCGTGAGCACGGCGATCAGCTTCCAGCCGAGGTTGAAGGTGTCGCCCATCGAGACGTTCATGCCTTGCCCGGCCTTGGGGCTGTGCGTGTGGCAGGCGTCGCCGGCGAGCATCACGCGCGGGGCGCGGCGCGCGACCTCGTCTTCGGGCACGTCGTCGAACTTGTCCGTCAGGCGGTGGCCGATCTCGTAGATCGACCACCAGACGACCTCCTTCACCTCGAGCGTGAAGGGTGCCAGGATGCGACGCGCCTTGGCGATGATGTCGGCCTCGCCCATGCCGCGTTCGGCCACGCGTTCGGCGATGCGTTCGTTGGCGCCGAGCTGGTCGAGCTCGACGTAGATGCGCACGAGGTGCCCGCCCTCGCGCGGCAGCACCATCAGCGTGCCCTGGCTCTCGGAGCGCACGAAGGACTTCATGCGCCAGTCCGGGAAGTCGGTGACGGCGAGCATGTCCATCACGCCCCAGGCCTGGTGCGCGGCGTCGCCGTGCAGCGCACCGCCGATGGCGCGGCGCACGGCCGAGCGCGCGCCGTCGCAGCCGATCACGTAATTCGCGCGCAGCGTCGACGTCCGCCCCTCCTCACCCGGCGCGGTGTGTTCGAGCGTCACGGTGACCGGGTGTTCGGCAGCGTCCGCATCGATCACGAGATCGGCCACGCGCAGGCCGTAGTCCGGGCGCATGCGCGTCGGCGCGTTGCGCATCACGTCCAGGAACATGTCGTGCACGCGCGCCTGGTTGATGAGCACGTGCGGCATCTCGGAGATGCCCTCGGGCACGTCCTGCACGCGCGCGGCGCGCGCCAGCGAGCCGTCCGGACGCGGCGCCCAGAAGGTCGTCTCGTTGATCCACACCGCTTCGCGCATCACCTTGGTGGCGAAGCCGAAGGCCTGGAACATCTCCATCGAGCGCACGCTGATGCCGTCGGCCTGGCCCTTCTCCATCGGGCCGGGCCTGGGCTCGACGAGCAGCGTGCGGATGCTCGGCACGCGCGCGAGCTGGGCCGCAAGGCACAGGCCGGCCGGGCCGCTGCCGGCGATCAGCACGTCGACCGCCTCCGGCAGCGGCGTGCCGGCGCGGCGCTGGCCGGGCGCCTCGGGCAGGATGTCCGGATCGCCGGGCCTGAAACCTTCGACGTGATATTGCATGCTGCCTCCTGTATCCAAGCGCATGGGCATCGGTTGCGGGCACCGGCGCAGACCCCGAACGTTAAACTCGCCGGCCCGCGCGCCGAGTCGGCGCCGCGACGCTGCCCACCCGACTCCACCGACGCCATGAACCCCGCTCCTGCCTTGCCCCTGCCCTGGCGCGCACTCGCCGCGCCGCTGGTCGCGATGATCGCGGTGATCGCACTCTCCAACTTCGCGGTGCAGTTCGTCATCAACGACTGGCTGACCTGGGGCGCCTTCACCTATCCCTTCGTCTTCCTCGTCTGCGACCTCACCAACCGCGCCTTCGGTCCGGCGGCGGCGCGCCGCGTGGCCTGGGTCGGCTTCGTCATCGCCGTCGGCGTCTCGGGCCTGATCGCGCCCTGGCGCATCGCGCTGGCCTCGGGGGCGGCCTTCATCACCTCGCAGCTGCTCGACGTCACCGTGTTCAACCGCTGGCGCCGGGCGAGCTGGTGGAAGGCGCCGCTGATCGGCTCGCTGGTGGCGTCGGTGGTCGATACCGGCGTCTTCTTCTTCCTCGCCTTCGGGGGCACCGAGATGAGCTGGCTGCACCTGGCCGGCGGCGACCTCTCGTTCAAGGCGGCGATGGCGGTGCTGCTGCTGGCGCCCTACCGTGCGCTGCTGCCGCATCTGCGGACCTGGACGCCCGCGCCCACGCGCTGAACCCGACGGGCCCGCGGCAGCGCCTCGCACGAGCCGGCGATGAACAAGGCCTTCACGCGCGAGAGCGAGGGTGACGAGGACGACGGCGACGAGGGCGGCGCCGCGCTGCCCGCGCTGCCGGCGGGCACGCGCAACTACCTCACGCCGCAGGGCTGGCGCGCGCTGCGCCGGGAGCTGATGCAGCTGCTCGACGAGGAGCGGCCGAAGATGGTCGAGACCGTCTCCTGGGCGGCCAAGAACGGCGACCGCAGCGAGAACGGCGACTACCTGTACGGCAAGAAGCGGCTGCGCGAGATCGACCGCCGCATCCGCTTCCTGACGCGGCGGCTGGACCTCGCAGAAGTGGCCGACCCGAGCGCGCACCACGGCAGCGACCAGGTCTTCTTCGGCGCCACCGTCACCGTCGCGCGGGCCAGCGGCGAGGAGCAGACGGTGACGATCAAGGGCATCGACGAGGCCGACAGCCTGCGCGGCGAGGTGAGCTGGGTCAGCCCGATCGCACGCGCGCTGCTGAAGGCGCGCGAGGGCGACGAGGTGCAGCTCGTCACGCCCGCGGGCGTGGAGCGCATCGAGGTGCTCGAGGTGCGCTACCCGGCCCCGGGCGCCGATCCCGCGCCCTGAGCCCGGCCTCAGGGCTTGATGCGCCACACCCGCAGCACCGCCGGGTTGCGGCGCAGCGCGCGCAGCACGTCGGCGAGGTGCACGCGGTCGCGCACGCTCAGCAGCAGGCGCAGCTCGGCGGTCTCCGACACCGACTCGGCGCCCATGTCGAGGTGGCGGATGTCGGCCTCGGCGGCGGCGATGGCCGAGGCCACCTGCGCGAGCGCCCCCTTGCCGTTCTTCACCAGCACCATGACGCCGCTCTCGAAGCTGCGCGTCGGCTCCTCGGCCCACTCGACCTGCATCCAGCGCTCGCTGTCGCGCTCGTAGAGCCGCTTGCCGGTGCGGCACTCGGCGGTGTGCACGACCAGGCCTTCGCCGCGGCCGAGGTAGCCGACGATGGCGTCGCCGGGGATCGGCCGGCAGCAGGGGGCAAGCTGGATCGAGCCGCCCTCGCTGCCGTCGACGAAGACCACGCTCTGCGCGGGCGCGGCATCGTCGGCGGCGTAGCGGCCCAGGGTCAGCGTGACGGCGTCGGGCCGCGTGCCGCGCTCGCGCATGAGCTGCGCCAGCCGCTTGGCGACGATGATGGCGATCTTGCGCCCGAGGCCGATGTCCACCAGCAGCTCGCCGCCGTGGCGGTTGCCGCTCCAGCGCGTGAGCTGCTGCCACAGCGCCGCGGCCTCGGCATCGGCGGGGTCGGTCGAGGGCATCTTCAGGCCTTCGGCGCGCAGCGCCTGGGCGAGCATCTTCTCGCCCATCGCGCGCGACTCCTCCTGCTCCATGTTCTTCAGGTAGTGGCGGATCTTGGAGCGCGCGCGCCCGGTGCGCACGCTGCCAAGCCAGGCCGGATTGGGCCGCGCGCCGGGGGCGGTGAGGACTTCCACGACGTCGCCGCTGTGCAGTTCGGTGCGCAGCGCCACCGGCTCGCCGTTGACCTTGGCGGCCACGGTATGGTCGCCGACGTCGGAGTGGATCGCGTAGGCGAAATCCACCGGCGTGGCGCCGCGCGGCAGTGCGAGGATGCGGCTCTTGGGCGTGAAGACGTAGACGGCGTCCGGGTAGAGGTCGATCTTCACGTGCTCGAGGAACTCGTGCGCGTCGCGCGTCTCGTCCTGGATGTCGATCAGGCTCTGCAGCCACAGCGTGCCCATCTGCTGCGCGTCGCCGTCCTTGGTGCCCTTGCCCGGCTTGCCGTTCCTGCCCTTGTCGCCGCTCTTGTAGAGCCAGTGCGCGGCCACGCCCTTCTCGGCGACCGCATGCATCGCCTCGGTGCGGACCTGGAACTCGACGGCCGTGCCCAGCGGGCTCACCAGCGTGGTGTGCAGCGACTGGTAGCCGTTGGCCTTGGGGATGGCGATGTAGTCCTTGAAGCGCCCGGGCACCGGCTTGTAGAGCTGGTGCAGCACGCCCAGGGCGAGGTAGCAGTCGGGCAGCGAGGGCACGACGATGCGAAAGCCGAAGATGTCGTTGACCTCGGCGAAGCCCGCGTGCTTCTCGCGCATCTTGCGGTAGATGCTGTAGATCGTCTTCTCGCGCCCGGAGATGCGGATGCGCATGCGCTGCGCGGCGAAGGCGCGCTCGACCTCCTGCTGCACGCGCTCGACGATGTTGCGCCGCGTACCGCGTGCGCGGGAGAGCGCCTTGGCCAGCGCCGCGTGGCGCCAGGGGTAGAGGTGCTCGAAGGACAGCTCCTGCAGCTCGAGGAAGGTCTGGTTCAGGCCCAGGCGGTGCGCGATCGGGGCGTAGATGTCGAGCGTCTCGCGCGCGATGCGATGGCGCTTGTCGGGCGCCATCGCCGCCATCGTGCGCATGTTGTGCAGCCGGTCGGCGAGCTTGACGAGGATGACGCGCACGTCGCGCGCCATCGCCAGCAGCATCTTGCGAAAGGACTCGGCCTGGCTCTCCTCGCGGGTGTTGAACTGCAGCTTGTCGAGCTTGGTGAGGCCGTCGACGAGGTCGGCGGTGGGCGCGCCGAAGCGCTCGACGAGCTGGGGCTTGACGACGCCGCAGTCCTCCATCGCGTCGTGCATCAGCGCGGCCATCACCGCCTGCACGTCCAGCCGCCAGTCGGCCACCAGCCCGGCCACCGCCAGCGGGTGCGTGATGTAGGGCTCGCCGCTGTGGCGGAACTGGCCGAGGTGCGCCTCGTCGGCGAACTTGAAGGCCTCGCGCACCTGGCGCAGCTCGGCCTTGGAGAGGTAGGCGAGCTTCTCGCTCAGGGCCGCGAAGGTCGAGACCTCGCCGGCCGGCGCGGGCGGCGGCGCCGACGGATGCGCGATGCGGCCCAGCCCCTGCAGGGCACTGGGCAGCAATTCGGCGGCGAGCGATCGGATCCCCATGCGCCGAATTTAAGTCATTCGGCCGGGCTTACCCTGAGACGAAGGCATTGCCCGCGCAAGGCGGCCAGAAAAAAGGGCACCGCGAAGGTGCCCTGCAGCATCGACGGTCGCCGCGGTGCGGCGACGGCCGGCGTCAGACCGGAACCTTGCGCAGCATCTCCAGGCCGACGTGGCCGGCGGCGATCTCGCGCAGCGCGGTGACGCCGGGCTTGTTGCGTGCCTCGAGCTTGGGCGCGTGCCCCTGGCTGAGCATGCGCGCGCGGTAGGTGGCCGCAAGCACGAGCTGGAAGCGGTTGGGGATCTTCTGCAGGCAGTCTTCGACGGTGATGCGGGCCATGCGGGCGTCCTTGCGGCGATCAGGGGAGAGGGCGAGAGGGCGAGAAGCGGGGAGGGCTCAGATCAGGTCCAGCGCGGCGAAGACCTGCGAGCGGTTGCGCATCTGCGCGGCGTACTTCAGGCGCTGGGAGTGCACGACCGTCTTGAGGTCGAAGAGCGCCGTCTCGAACAAGGTGTTGATGATAACAAAGTCGAAATGCCGCGCCTGCGCCACTTCCCGGCGGGCATTGGCCATGCGGCGCTCGATCACCTCGGGCCCGTCCTCGCCGCGGCGCTTCAGGCGCTGCAGCAGTTCGTCCCAGCTCGGCGGCAGGATGAAGATGAGCACGGCGTGCGGGAAGCGCTGCTTGATCTGCAGCGCACCCTGCCAGTCGATCTCGAGCACCACGTCCTCGCCGCGCTGCAGGCGGCTCTCGATCGCGCGGCGGCTCGTGCCGTAGAGATGGCCGTGCACCTGCGCCCACTCGAAGAAGTCGCCGCGCTCGATCATCGCGCGGAATTCCGGCTCGGCGATGAACCAGTACTCGCGCCCGTCGAGCTCCTGCCCGCGCGGCGCGCGCGTGGTGTGCGAGATGGAGACGGCCAGGTGCGAGTCGAGCTCGAGCAGCGCCTTGACGAGCGTGGACTTGCCCGTTCCGCTGGGCGCCGAGACGCAGAACAGGTTGCCGGGGGTTTCCATCGGCGCGGATTCTAGGAGGGCGCTGCGGCCTCGGGCGTGGCCTGCCGCGGCCGATCGTGTTCAACGTGGCACGTAGAAGCTCGCCTTGGCGTTCACGACGGCGCCGTCGTCGCGCGTGATGGACAGCGTCACCGCCTGCGCCTGCCCGCGCAGCGCCTGCAGCGGCTGCGGCGCGGCGTCGAGGTAGAGCGTCATCGACCCGCGCTCGCCGCCGCCCACGCGCAGCGACGCCTGCCAGCGCGCCTGCAGCTCCGGCAGGCCTTGCGCGCCGACCGTGAAGCCGTGTTCGGCCTCGCCGGTGTTGAGCACGTGCACGCGGTAGGTGTTCTCGATGCGGCCGTCCTCGAGTACGCGGCCAAGGCTGCCGCGATCCTTCACCACGTCGACGTGAAAGGCGCTGCGCAGGGACAGGCCGACGACGAAGGCCGTGGCCACCGCCAGCAGCAGCGCGCCGTAGACGAGCACGCGCGGGCGCCCGATCCGCCGCAGCATCTGCGCGCGCGTCAGGCGCTGCTCGACGCCGTTCTCGGTGGCGTAGCGGATCAGGCCGCGCGGGCTGCCGACGCGGTCCATCACCTGGTTGCAGGCGTCGATGCAGGCGGCGCAGCCGATGCACTCGTTCTGCAGGCCGTTGCGGATGTCGATGCCGGTCGGGCAGACCTGCACGCACAGCCGGCAGTCGACGCAGTCGCCCAGGCCCTGCGCCGCCGCGTCGCTGCCGCGCTTGCGCGCTCCGCGCGGGTCGCCGCGGCGCTGGTCGTAGGCGATGACCATCGAATCGCGGTCGATCAGCGCGCTCTGAAAGCGCGCGTAGGGGCACATGTACTTGCACACCTGCTCGCGCATCCAGCCCGCGTTGCCGTAGGTCGCCGCACCGTAGAAGAGCACCCAGAAGGTCTCCCAGGGGCCGAGCGAAAGACTCAGGAGCTGGTGCAGCAGCTCGCGGATGGGCGTGAAGTAGCCGACGAAGCTGAAGCCGGTGAAGAGCGCGACCGCGAGCCACGCCAGGTGCTTGGCGCCCTTGCGCAGCAGCTTCTGCGCGCCCAGGGTCTGCCGGTCCAGGCGGATGCGCGCCTGGCGGTCGCCCTCGATGCGGCGCTCGAGCCACATGAAGATCTCGGTGTAGACGGTCTGCGGGCAGGCATAGCCGCACCACAGGCGCCCGGCCACCGCGGTGAAGAAGAACAGCGCCAGCGCCGAGAGCACCAGCAGCGCGGTGAGGAAGATGAAGTCCTGCGGAAAGAAGGTGAGCCCGAGCACGTGAAAGCGCCGCGCCTCGAGGTCGAACAGCATCAGCGGCCGCCCGTTCCACTGCAGCCAGGGCAGGCCGTAGAAGAGGAGCTGGGTGGCCCACACCAGCGTCCAGCGCCAGGTGGCGAACCAGCCGCTCACCGCGCGCGGGTAGACCTTGGCGTGCTTCTGGTAGAGGGAGACGAGCTCGGGCTCGGGCTTGGGCTCAGGCTCGCAGGGGTGGGTCTTCGTCGTCACGGTCGGGCTGCGGATTCTCCCACGCCCCATGCGGCCCGGCCGCAGCCCGCCGCCCGAGGCTGATAGGCTTGCGCCTTCCAGGCCCTTGCAGCGAGGCGGACGTGCCCCTGATCGACAGCAGCGACGCCGAGATCGAGATCTTCGACGAGGTCTGCTCGCGGCTTGCGGGCTTCGACGAGCGCATCGGCACCGAATGGGCCGACGGCTACCTCACCGCGCTGGTCGCCGGGCCGCTGGCGCCTGCGCTCGACGAGATCCTGCCGCGCCTGGCGGGCGATGCCTTCGCGCGCGCCTTCGCCGACCCCGAGGACGAAGGCCGGGCGCGGCAGGCGCTGCAGGCGCGGCTGCGCGTGCTCGCCCATCACCTGGATCCGCAGGCCCTGCTGGACGACCCCGAGGCGCTGCGCCTGCAGCCGCTGGTGCTCACGCTGGGCGACGAGGAGCGTCGCGCCCTGGTGCAGGAGCAGGGCTTTGGCGAGGACGAGGCGGCGCTGCTGCTCGAGGGCGCGGAGTGGGCGTTCGGTTTCGCCGACGCGCTGGAAGATTTCGACGAACGGCTGCAGGCCCCGGCGGACGCCGACGAGGACGCGCTTGCGCAGTACGGCGATCTTCTCGACCAGATCACGGCGCTGATGCTGACGCCCGATTCGCCCGAGTTGCAGGCGCATGCCGAGAAGTACTGGAAGGGCAGCCTGCCCACGCGCGACGATCTCGTCGACGCCGCCTGCCTTGCGGTGCAGGACCTGCGCCTGTGGTGGCTGGACCACGCGCCGCGCCCAGCCACGCGCCGCGTCGCACCTGCCCCCGGTCGCAACGACCCCTGTCCCTGCGGCAGCGGGCTGAAGTTCAAGAAGTGCCACGGCAAGGCCTCCTGAGCCGATGCCGCCGGGCGCGCTGCTAGAGTCGCAGGC
>CAUJJO010000098.1 GCA_963205125.1 Pseudomonadota bacterium
GCAGGCCGGCCAGCGGAAGCTGCTGCACGCCGCCTGCGCCTTCGACAGCGGCCGTCTGCCCGCGCAGGGCGCGCAGCAGCACGAGGCCGCCGCCCTGCAGCACCAGCAGCAGCGGGCGGTCCAGCCGCTGCAGCAGGGCGAAATCGATCCGACCCTCCCAGCAGGCGAGGCCGAGCGTCCGCGCGCTGCGGCAGGGCTCGCGCCCGTCGCTCGCCTGCAGCCCCCAGGCCGCAGCCAGGGCCGTGCCCGCCGCACCCTCGCTGGCGAAGGGCGCAAGCGCCTGGCCCGGTGCGAGGACCTGCGCGCCCGTCCCCGCCGCTTGACTTGCCGATCCTGCGGCGCTGGCGGCGCTGGCGATGGCAGGCGCGGGCGACGAGCGCGCGCCCTTGCCGCCGCCAGCGCCGTCATGCCAGCGCGACCACGCCCAGCCCGCCGCGCCCGCTGCGCCCAGGAGCAGGACGGCGGCAAGCGAGGCTCGCCACCTGCGCGAGCTCGGCGCGCCGGCATCGGCGCCGGACACCTCGCGGGCGGCCTGCCGCACGGTGGCGGCGTCGACGCGCCGCAGGCCGCGGCCATAGGCGCCGAGCAGGGCGCGCTGGCACAGCAGGTTGATGCGCCGCGGCACGCCGCCGCTCAGTCGGTGGACCAGGCGCAGCGCCTGCGCCCCGAAGGGCAGCGGCCCCTGCAGGCCGGCCACGCCCAGGCGGTGCCTGACGTAGTCGGCGGTCTCCTGCTCGGCCAGCGGCGCGAGGTGCACGCGCGCGACGATGCGCTGCGCGAGTTGTTCGAGCTCGGGCCGGGCGAGCAGCTCGCGCAGCTCGGGCTGGCCGATGAGGACGATCTGCAGCAGCTTGCGCTCGGCCGTCTCGAGGTTGGTGAGCAGGCGCAGCAGCTCCAGCCGCTTCACCGACAGGCCCTGCGCCTCGTCGACGACGAGCAGGCATTGCTCGCCGCGGGCGTGCGCCTCGAGCAGGAAGCGGTTGAGCGCGTCGATCAGCGCCTTGCTGCTGCGGGGCGGCGAGGCCTCGCGCGCGATGCCGAACTCCTCGCACACCGTCTGCAGCAGCTCGAGCGAACTCAGCAGCGGGTTGTAGACGTAGGCCACGCGGTGGCCGGCGGGAATCTGCTCGAGAAAGCAGCGGCAGACGGTCGTCTTGCCGGTGCCCACGCCGCCGGTCAGCAGCACGAAGCCGCCGCCGCCCTGCAGCCCGTAGAGCAGGTGCGCGAGCGCCTCGCGGTGGCCTTCGCTCAGGTGCAGGAAGCGCGGGTCGGGCGCGATCGAGAACGCCTCCTGCTGCAGGCCGAAGAATGCCGCGTACATGGGCGCGCAGCATAGCGGCGCGAGCCTGGCGTGTCGGTGCCCGGGACGCGGTCTAATCGAGCCTGCATCCTCCCCTTGCCCAGACCATGAACCAGCTCGACCAGCTCAAGCAGCACACCATCGTCGTCGCCGACACCGGCAACTTCCGCGAGCTCGCGGCGTTTGCGCCGCGCGACGCGACGACCAACCCTTCGCTGATCCTCAAGGCCGTTCAGCAGCCCGAGTACGCGCCGCTGCTGGCCGAGGTCGTCGCCGCGCATGCGTCGCTGGCGCTGCCGGCGATCGTCGATCGCGTGCTCGTGCGCTTCGGGCAGGAGATCCTGAAGCTCGTCCCCGGGCGCGTCAGCACCGAGATCGACGCGCGGCTGTCCTTCGACACCGCGGCCACCGTCGCCCGCGCGCGCGAACTCGTCGCCTTGTACGAGGCCGCGGGCGTCGAGCGCGCCCGCGTGCTCATCAAGATCGCCGCCACCTGGGAGGGCATACGCGCGGCCGAGCAGCTCGAACGCGAGGGCATCCACTGCAACCTCACGCTGCTCTTTGCCTTCGCCCAGGCGGTGGCCTGCGGCGATGCCGGCGTGACGCTCATCAGCCCCTTCGTCGGCCGCATCTACGACTGGTACAAGAATCGCGCCGGCAGCGGCTGGGACGAGGCCGCAAGCGCGGGCGCGTGCGACCCCGGCGTGCGCTCGGTGCGCGCGATCTGGGAGCACTACAAGCACCACGGCATCGCCACCGAGGTGATGGGCGCGAGCTTTCGCAACACCGGGCAGATCCTTGCGCTCGCCGGCTGCGACCTGCTGACCATCAGCCCCGAGCTGATGGCGCAGCTGCAGGCCGCCGACGCCCCGGTGCCGCGCGCGCTCGATGCGGCGGCCGCGCGCGCGCTGTTGCTGCCGGCGGTGCATCACGACGAGCCGGGCTTTCGCTACGCGCTCAACGAGGATGCGATGGCCACCGAGAAGCTGGCCGAAGGCATCCGCGCCTTCGCGGCAGACGCGGCCAAGCTCGACGCGCTGATCGCGCAGGCGCGCGCATGAACACGGTGCGCTGCGACGAGACGCCGGCCTGGGTCGCGCTGCAGGCGCACTTCGACGCAGGGGCGCGGCACTTCGACCTGCGGCGCGCGTTCGCGCAGGACGCGGCGCGCTTCGATGCCTTCTCGCAGCAGGCGCCCGAGGTCTTCGCCGACCTCTCGAAGAACCTCATCGACGCGCGCGCGCAGGCGCTGCTGCTGGAGCTGGCCGAGCAGTGCGGCGTCTTCGCGCTGCGCGAGGCCATGTTCGCGGGCGAGCCGATCAACACCACTGAAGGCCGCGCGGTGCTGCACACGGCACTGCGCGCGCCGCGCGGCGCGGCGCCCTTCGGCGACGAGGTGCACGGCGTGCTCGACGCCATGCTGGCGTTTGCCGAAACCGTGCGCGCGCGCGCCGCGCAAGGCGAGCTTCGCGACGTCGTCAACCTGGGCATTGGCGGCAGCGACCTCGGGCCGGCGATGGTCGTCCCGGCGCTCGACGCCTGTGCGCAGCGCGGCCTGCGCCTGCACTTCGTCAGCAACGTCGACGCGCACGCGATCGATGCCCTGCTGCGCGAACTGGATCCGCGGCGCACGCTCGTCATCGTCGCCAGCAAGACCTTCACGACGCAGGAGACGATGGCCAACGCCGAGCTCGCGCGCGCCTGGTTCACGGCGCAGGGCGGCGAGCTCGCGCAGCACTTCGTCGCCGCGACCAGCAACGTGCGCGCCGCGGCGGCCTTCGGCATCACGACGACCTTCGGCTTCTGGGACTGGGTCGGCGGGCGCTACTCGCTGTGGAGCGCGATCGGGCTGCCGATCGCCATCGCCATCGGTGCCACGAACTTCCGCGCGCTGCTGGCCGGGGCGCACGCCATGGACGAGCACTTCCGCGGCGCGCCGCCCGAGGTCAACCTGCCGTTGCGCCTGGGGCTGCTCGACGTCTGGTACCGCAATTTCCACGGCTTTTCCTCGCGCTGCATCGCGCCCTACCACCAGGGCCTGGCGCGCCTGCCGGCCTACCTGCAGCAGCTCGAGATGGAGAGCAACGGCAAGCGCGTCGATCGCGAGGGCCGGCCGCTGGCGGTGGCGACCAGCCCGGTGCTCTGGGGCGAGCCGGGCAGCAATGGCCAGCACGCCTTCTTCCAGATGCTGCACCAGGGCAGCGAGGTGGTGCCGGTGGAGTTCATCCTCGTGCGCCGGCCCGCGCATGCGCACGCCGACTCGCACGCCAAGCTGCTGGCCAACGCGCTGGCGCAGTCGCAGGCGCTGATGCTCGGCAAGTCGGCGGAGGCCGCGGCGGGCGAGGCGGCGCCGAGCGCGTCGCCCCGGCTCGACGCCGCGGTGCTCGCCAGCCACCGCAGCTTTCCCGGCAACCGGCCGAGCACGACGCTGCTGCTGGACGAGCTCTCGCCGCGCGCGCTGGGCGCACTGCTGGCGCTCCATGAGCACCGCGTGTTCACGAGCGGCGCCGTCTGGGGCCTCGACAGCTTCGACCAGTGGGGGGTGGAGCTGGGCAAGGCGCTGTGCAGCGAGCTGCTGCCGCGGCTGGTCCGCGGCGACGTCGCAGGGCTGGACGGGTCAACGGCCGGGCTGCTGCAACGCCTGCGGCCGGATTCGAACTAGGGCAGGGGGGCTGGCGTGAGGCTATCGCGCCTGCCGGCGCTCCTACAAGGAGACCGCAGACCCGAGCCGTTGCGCTCGTCCGTAGGAGCGCCGGCAGGCGCGATGCAAAGCGGGCAGGCTGACGAAGCCTTGCCTACATCCCCAGGTAGGCCTGGCGCACCTTCTCGTCGTGCAGGAGCTGGTTCGCCGGGCCGTCGAAGATGATGCTGCCGGTCTCCATCACGTAGCCGCGGTCGGCAATCGCCAGCGCCGCGCGGGCGTTCTGGTCGGCCAGCACGATGGTCGTGCCGCTGGCCTTCAGCGCCGCCACGTGCTGGAAGACCTCGGCCACCAGGCGCGGCGCGAGACCCATGCTGGGCTCGTCCAGCAGCAAGAGCTTCGGCTGCGTCATCAGCGCACGCCCGAGCGCCAGCATCTGCTGCTGGCCGCCGGAGAGCGTGCCGGCCGGGTCGTGGCGCTTCTGCACGAGGATGGGGAACATGCCGCAGATCTCGTCCAGCCGCTGCCGCGTGCCGCGCGCGAAGGTGCCCAGCAGCAGGTTGTCCTCGACGCTGAGCGCGGGGAAGAGCTGGCGCCCTTCAGGCACCTGCACGATGCCCATCTGCACGCGCTTGCGTGCCGATGCGCGGGTGATGTCGACGCCGTCGAAGCGCAGCACGCGCGTGCTCGCCGGCTGCACGCCGGAGATCGAGCGCATCAGCGTCGTCTTGCCGGCGCCGTTGGCGCCGACGATGGCCACCAGCTCGCCCGGACGCACTTCGAGGCTCACGTCGGTGAGCGCGGGCACGCGCCCGTAGCGGCTGTCCAGACCCTGGACTTCGAGGATGGCCTGGCTCATGAGTGCGCCTGCTGCTTCGCCGCTCCGGCGACGTTGGTGGCGCCGCCGGCCACGGCGGCGGCTTCCGCGCCGAGGTAGGCCTCGATGACGCGGCTGTCGCGGCTGACTTCGGCCGGCGTGCCTTCGGCTAGCACTTCGCCGTGGTCGAGCACGAGCACGCGGTCGCTCACCTCCATCACCAGATGCATGTTGTGTTCCACCAGCACGACCGCGGTGCCCTCGGCGGCCAGGCGGCGCACGACGGCGTCGATCTCGCGCGCCTCGGTGTGGTTGAGCCCCGCGGCCGGTTCGTCCAGCAGCAGCAGCTTGGGTTCGGTGGCCAGCGCGCGCGCGATCTCCAGGCGCTTGAGCGCGCCGTAGGGCAGCGTGTCGGAGGCCGAGTCGACGTAGGCGGCCAGGCCCACGCGCTCCATCAGCGCGATCGAGTCGTCGCGGCAGCGCGCCTCGTCGCGCGCCATCGCCGGGGTGCGGAAGAGCGAGGGCAGCAGCGCGCAGCGCTGGCGCAGGTGGCGGCCGGTCATCACGTTGTCCAGCGCGCTCATGTTGAAGAAGATCTGCAGGTTCTGGAAGGTGCGCGCAAGGCCGGTGGCGGCGAAGCGGTGCGTCGGCTGGCCGGTGAGGTCGGTGCCGTTGAAGCGGATGCTGCCGGCGTCGGGCCGGTAGATGCCGGTGAGCATGTTCAGCAGCGTCGTCTTGCCGGCGCCGTTGGGGCCGATGATCGAGTAGATCTGGCCGGGCTCGACGTCGAAGCCGATGCGCTCGAGCACGCGCACGCCGCCGAAGCGCTTGGCGAGGTCACGGACGGAGAGGAGGCTCATGGCGTTCACGACTCCGATCCGGACCGGCGCGTCCACAGCCGCGCGAGCGTCGGCACGATGCCGCGCGGGAAGAAGATCATGGTGGCGATCAGCACACCGCCGAAGACCATGGTCTCGTAGTCCTTGAAGACGGTCAGCAACTGCGGCAGCAAGGTGAGGACCGCCGCGCCGACGATCGCGCCCCAGATCGAGGCCATGCCGCCGAAGACGACCATGATGACCAGCTCGACCGAGTGCAGGAAGCCCGACTTGGACGGCGTGATGAAGCCCGAGTAGTGCGCCATCAGCGCGCCCGAGAGCGCGGCCAGCACCGCGGAGATCACGAACACCGCGAGCTTCCAGCGCGCGATCACGATGCCCACGGTTTCACCGGCGACTTCCGAGCCGTGCACCGCGCGCAGCGCGCGGCCCACCGGCGAGTCGATCAGGTTGGTCGCAAGCCATACCGCGATCCAGAGCACCACCGCGGCGATGCCGTACCAGAGCTTCTCGCCGGCCAAGGTGAAGCCGGCGATCACCAGCGGCGGCACGCTCATGCCGTCGGGCCCGCCGGTGAGGCGGTCCTCGTTGGTCAGCACGAGGTTGACGATGACGCCCAGACCCAGCGTGGCCATCGCCAGGTAGTGGCCCTTGAAGCGCAGCGTGGGCTTGCCGACGAGGGCGGCGAGCACGCCGATGGCGGCCACCGTCGCCGGCAGCGACAGCCAGGTCGGCCAGCCGTAGTTGGCGGCAAGAATCGCGCTGCCGTAGCCGCCGAGCGCGAAGAAGGCGGCGTGGCCCAGGCTGATCTGGCCGGCGTAGCCGATCAGCAGGTTCAGGCCCAGGCACACGACCGCGTTCATCAGCACCAGCACGGCCACTTCGAAGAAGTAGCTGTTCGGGAACAGGAAGGGCACGACGACGAGCATCGCGGCAAACGCCGCCAGCGCGCGTGTGCGCCCGGCACGCGTGGGGCGTGTGGGACGCGTGGAATCAGACCCGGTCGCCACTGCGCGCTCCGACAAGCCCGGTGGGCAGGAAGAAAAGCACCACGAGGATCATCACGAAGGCGATGACGTCCTTGTAGGCAGAGGAGAGGAAGCCCGCGCCCAGCGCCTCGATCAGCCCGAGCAGCAGGCCGCCGGCAACCGCGCCGACGAAGCTGCCCAGGCCGCCGAGCATCGCCGCGGCGAAGCCCTTCAGGCCGAGCATCACGCCGATCTCGGCCGAGGTCAGCGTGATCGGCGCGGTCAGCACGCCGCCCAGCGCCCCCAGCAGCGCGGCCAGTGCGAAGCTCACGCGCATGATGACGCGCGTGTCGATGCCCATCAGGCGCGCGGCCAGCGTGTTCTGCGCGGTGGCCTGCATCGCCTTGCCGAACAGCGTGCGGTTGAAGAAGAGGCCGAGCGCGACCACCGCGACCACGGTGCCGCCGACCACCCACAGGCTCTGCGGGACGATGGTGGCGCCGAAGAAGCTGATCGCCTGCGCGCCCGAGAAGGTCGGCAGCGCATGGATGCCCTTGCCCCACACCACCTGCGCAAGGCCGCGCAGGAAGAGCGAGACGCCGATCGTCACGATGATCAGCGTGACGACGTCGTTGCCGTGCGCCGGCTCGATCGCCAGCCGTTCCACGAGCAGGCCGACGATCATCGCCGCGGCCACCGCCAGCGGCACCGCCACGATGAGTGGCAGGCCCATCGCAACGAAGCTCACCGCGCTCATGCCGCCGACCATCACGAACTCGCCCTGCGCGAAGTTGATCGCGTGGCAGGTGTTGTAGATGATCGAGAAACCGAGCGCGATGAGCGCGTAGATGGCGCCGGCCGTCAGGCCGGACGCGACGAACTGGAGCCAGGCACCACCCATGTCGAAACCTCGTTCAAGCCGCGAAAAGGGGGGCCTGGATTGCGGGCAGGGAAACGCTTACTTGACCAGCGTCCAGGTGCCGTTGCGCACCTCGAGCATGCGGAAGGCCGAGAGGTCCAGGCCCATGTGGTCGGTCGGCGACATGTTGACGACGCCTCCGGTGCCGACGTAGCCCTTGGTCGCCTCAATCGCGTCGCGGACCTTGGCGCGGTCGCTGCTGTTGGCGGCCTTCATCGCGTTGATGGCGATCATGAAGCCGTCGTAGGCGTGGCCGCCGAAGGTCGAGACTTCGGTCTTGTAGCGCGCCGTGTAGTCCTGCGTGTACTTGGTGACGACGGCCTTCTGCACGTCGTTGGCCGGCAGGATGTCGGCCACCAGCAGCGCGGCGGCGGGCAGGCGCACGCCCTCGGCGGCGTCGCCGCTCAGCTTGATGTACTCCTTGGAGGCCACGCCGTGCGACTGGTAGAGCGGCTGCGTCAGGCCCAGCTGCTTGTAGTTGCGGGTGACGATCGCCGGGCCCTGGCCGAAGCCCGGGTTGAGCACCGCCTGCGCGCCGCTGCTCTTGATCTTGGTGAGCTGCGCGGTCATGTCGGTGTCGGCCGCGCCGTAGGTCTCGTCGGCGACGATCTGGATGCCGTCGGTCGGCGCGACCTTCAGGCACTCGGCGCGCATCGACTTGTCGAAGCCGCCGCTGCCCGAGATCAGCGCGGCCTTGGTGAAGCCGCGCGCCTTCATGTCGACGAAGACCTTCTGGCAGGCCATGCGGTCGGTGTGCGGCGTCTTGAAGACCCACTTCTTCACCGGCTCGATGATGACGACGGCGCCGGCCAGCGAGATGAAGGGCACGCCGGCCTGCTCGACCAGCGGCACCGCGGCCATGGTTTCGCCGGTGGACGAGCCGCCGATGATCACGTCGACCTTGTCCTGCTCGATCAGGCGCTTGGTGAAGGTGCGCGCCTTCTCGGCATCGCCGGCCGAGTCGTAGGAGATGAGCTGCAGCTTGCGCCCGAGCACGCCGCCCGCGGCATTGGTCTGCTCGACCAGCATCTCGAGCGTCTTCTGCTCCGGGTCGCCGAGGAAGGACGCCGGACCGGTGACGGCGAGGAAGGCGCCGATGCGGATCGGCTCCTGCGCCTGGACGCCCGCCGCGGCAAGGGCCAGCGAGAGCGCCACGCCGCCGCTGCCGACGACGCGCTTGAGGGAATGAGCAAGACTCATGGACATGTCTCCGGTGATGTGGCGTACAGCGGCGCGGGCAGCGTGCCTGCGCCCAGCTTGCGTCTCGAGGAACGGCCCCCGCCGTCGCTGTCGCCATGTGGACGGCGAACGCATTATGGTAAGGCGATGCCGAAATCGAATTTGATCTGGATCGGGTTTTCAGGCGCTCCCCACCGATGAGGGGAGGGCGGGTTTCCCCGTGCTTGACGAGGGGCGCGGGGGCGCCGCGCCCCTTCGTCGGCGTGATGGTCGGCGCGATGGTCGGCGCGATGGTCGGCGCCTCTTGCCCTCAGCGCGGCGGCGGCAGCGGCTGCCCGACGGCGCGCCGCCAGAACCAGGGCAGCACCTGCCGCAGCGCAGGCGCGCGGCCCATCGCCAGCGGCACCGGCAGCGGCCTGGGCGCGCTGGCGCGGCGGGCCAGCGCGAAGCTGAAGCTGTAGTTCGGCTCGGCGCCCATGCGCAGGTCGGTGATGCGCACGAGGCCGTCGGCCTCGTGCAGCTTGTAGAAGCCGTGGCTGAAGGCGCGGATGCGTGCCGCCCCCGGGTCGTCGGCGAGTTCGGCGTCCAGCGCCGCGCCGCGGGGGAAGCGGTCGAAGGCGATCGGCCCCGGCGCGTCCAGCAGCGAGCGATAGCCCTCGAGGTAGTGCTCGTGCTCGACCGCGACGACCCGCCACAGCAGCACGCTGAAGCCCGCGGGCGTCACCAGCACGCGCTCGGCGCGCACGCCCTGCGCCTGCAGCGAGGCCAGCGCCTGCTCGCGCACCTGCTGCTGCGCGAGGACGCCGATCGCCAGGTAGGCGCAGCCCAGCAGCAGGCCCAGGTCGTTGGCGCGCAGGCTGCCCGCCCGGCCGTGCCGCGCCAGCGCCCACGCCGTGCCGGCCAGCCAGGGCAGGGTGACCAGCGGATCGATGATGAAGACGCTGCCGACGGCCACCGGCCAGTCGCTGAAGGGCAGCGCGAGCTGCGTGCCGTAGACCGTCAGCGCATCCAGCAGCGGATGCGTGACGAGCGCAAGCCACAGCGCCAGCCACCAGCGCCGCCATAGCGCCATCTCGCCGTGCAGCCGCGCCACCAGCGCCGCCAGCGGCAGCGAGAAGAGGGTGAGCCAGAACAGCGCGTGCGTCTCGGCGCGGTGCCGCACCATGTTCAGGATCGGGTCGCCGTGGGCGATGAAGACGTCGAGGTCGGGCAGCGTGCCGGCGACCGCACCCCAGGCGGCGGCCTTCCAGGCCGCCGTGCGCCCGCGCATCACCGCGACGCCGACCGCCGCGCCGAGCGCGACCTGCGTCAGCGAATCCATCGCCTTCGCGCCGGGCGCGGCGCGTCCTGCTGCCCGGCGGCGCCCGGGTGCGGCCTCAAGCCGCGAGGCCCCGCACGGCCTGCCGCGCCGCCTCGCGCGCCTGCTCGACGACGCGCTGCTTCCACGCCGGCGTGTCGGTGTAGAAGGCGTCGCGCGTGGCACGCTTGAGGCTTGCGCGCTGCGCCGCGCCCGCCTCGGGGTGGTTCTCGAGCCACTGGTCGGCGCGCAGCGCCAGCATCACCTCGGCCAGCGGCAGCGTGCCGTACTCCAGCGCGATGCCGGTGTACTGGGCCTGCGGGCATTCCTCGTAGATCGCCTCGAAGATCATGCCCGAGAGCCGCGCCGAGCTCGACGAGCCGTCGTAGATCGAGGTCACCGCGTCGCCCCACCAGGCGCGCGCACGGGCCAGCGCCGCGGCCTCGTCGCGCGCGGCGAAGATGCGCTCGCCGTGGCCGCTTTCGCCCAGGCCCGTGTGCAGGTCGATCAGCGCCAGCCGATTGCAGCGCCGGCCGTGGTCCTGCAGCAGGTGGCGCCAGGCGACGTGGCTCCAGGTCGGCCCCTGCCCGGCGTAGAAGAGGCCTTGCGGGTCATCGTGCTGGCCGCGGCTGACGGCGCCCTGGAAGGCCTTCATGCCGTGGCGCGCGATGAAGTCGGCGATCGTCTGCTCGGCCTCGGGCGGCGGCGGCCAGCTTGCCGGCACCAGCGCGCGCGCGAGCTTCAGGTAGTCGTCGTTGACCGGCAGCGGCACGTGGAAGTCGACGAAGTTGCGGTTGAGGTCGACGTTCTCCTGCGTCGTGCGCCGCCACCACGAAAAGCCCCAGGGGTTGAGCCCGTGCACGAAGAGCAGCGCCACCCCCGCCTGCGCCGCGGCGCGAAGCAGGTCCGCGTCGCGCAGCAGCGCGACCTGGATGCCCGAGCCGCAGAAGCCCTCGACGCCGTGACACGCGCTGCTCACGATGAGCAGCGCCTGCGCGTCGGCGGCACCGAGGCGGCCGGCGTCCATCGCCAGCTCCTCGCCCTGCACGCCGCGCAGCGGGTGGCGCTGCGCGTGCAGCTCGGCACCGGCGGCTTCGGCCGCGGCCAGGAACTTGTCCCGCGCCTGCCCGTAGCTCTGCGCGAAGCCCTCGACGATCGTCTCGGCCGTCATGAGCCTGCGGCCTCAGCGCGGCGTGGCCAGCCACTGCTCGGCCAGCCGCACCCAGGCGGTGGCGCCGATCGGGATCAGCTCGTCGTTGAAGTCGTAGTTCGGGTTGTGCAGCATGCACGGGCCCTCGCCATGGCCCGGCGCGCGGTGCGCGCCGTCGCCGTTGCCGATGACGAAGTAGCAGCCCGGCTTCTCCTGCAGGAAGTAGCTGAAGTCCTCCGAGCCCATCGTCGGCTCGTAGGCCAGCACGTTCTCGGCGCCGACCACCTCGGCCAGCGCGCGGCGCGCGAACTCGGTCTCGGCGGCGTGGTTGATCGTCGGCGGGTAGTTGCGCACGAACTCGAACGCGCAGCGCGCCTCGAAGGCCGCGCAGGTCTGCTCGGCGATCACCTTCATGCGGCGCTCGACGAGGTCCAGCACCTCGTGGCTGAAGACGCGCACGGTGCCTTCGATCGTGCAGCTGTCGGGGATGACGTTGGTGGCCTCGCCGGCGTGGATCTTCGTCACCGAGATCACCGCGGTGTCGATCGGGCGCTTGTTGCGCGTGACGATGGTCTGCAGCGCCTGCACGATCTGGCAGGCCACCGGCACCGGGTCGACGCCCAGGTAGGGCATCGCCGCGTGCGCGCCCTTGCCGTGGATGGTGATCTTGAACTCGTTGGAGCCGGCCATCATCGGCCCGGCGATGAGCGCGAACTGCCCGACCTTCATCCCCGGCCAGTTGTGCATGCCGAAGATGGCCTCCATCGGGAAGCGCTCGAAGAGGCCGTCCTTCATCATCTCGCGCGCCCCGCCGCCGCCTTCCTCGGCGGGCTGGAAGACGAGGTAGATGGGGCCGTCGAAGTTGCGGTGCCGCGCGAGGTGCTTGGCCGCGGCCAGCAGCATCGCCGTATGGCCGTCGTGGCCGCAGGCGTGCATCTTGCCGGGGCTGGTGCTGTGGTGGGGAAAGCGGTTGAACTCGGTCATCGGCAGCGCGTCGATGTCGGCGCGCAGGCCGACGGCGCGCGCGCTGGTGCCGTTCTTCACGATGCCGACGACGCCGGTCTTGCCCAGGCCCCGGTGGATCGGGATGCCCCAGTCGGTCAGCGCCCGGGCGATGAGGTCGGCCGTGCGCGTCTCCTCGAAGCAGAGTTCCGGATGGGCGTGGATGTCCCGTCGGATCGCGGTGATCGCGGCGGCGTCGGCGAGGATGGATTCGATCATGCGCATGGTGGCCTGGCCTCCTGGGATCCTGGGAAAGAGCCGGCTCGTGAACGAGGCTCACGAGACGAAGAGCGGGGGCGAGCGCGGGCGAGAGCCGCGAAGGGCCAGTTTACGGCGCAGGCGCGATCCCTGCAGGCTCGATCCCTGCCGGCGCGGGGCGGCTGTGCCATAGTCGCCCGATGCAGCGGGCGGGCGCGTCGGGGAGCTTCTGGCGGCGTCTGGCCGGCGCCGCGGCACTGGGCGCGCTCGCGCTCTGCGGCGGCTGCTCGACGCTGGCCTACTACGCGCAGGCCGTGCACGGCCACCTCGACCTGCTGGCGCGGGCCAAGCCCCTGCAGGACTGGCTGGACGCGCCGACCACGCCCGAGCCGCTGCGGCAGCGGCTGCGGCTTGCGCAGCAACTGCAGCGCTTTGCGGTCGACGAGCTGAAGCTGCCGCCCACGCGCAGCTACCACCGCTACGCCGAGCTGCCGCGCCCGGCCGCGGTGTGGAACGTCGTCGCCGCACCCGAGCTGTCGCTGACGCTGCGCACCTGGTGCTTCCCGCTGATGGGCTGCGTGGGCTATCGCGGCTATTTCGAGCGCGCCGCCGCCGACGCGCTGGCCGAGCGCTTGCGCGGCGAAGGCCTCGAGGTGCTCGTCTACGGTGTGCCCGCCTACTCGACCCTGGGCTGGACCGAGTGGCTGGGCGGCGACCCGCTGCTGAGCACCTTCATCGACTGGCCCGAAGCCGATCTGGCGCGGCTGCTCTTTCACGAGCTGGCGCACCAGATGGCCTACGCCGCCGACGACACGAGCTTCAACGACAGCTACGCGACCGCCGTCGAGCGCCTGGGCAGCCGCGCCTGGCGGGCCGCGCGACCGCCGCAGGCCGCCGAGCAGGCCAGCGAAGCGACCGACGCGCGCCGCGCCGACTGGCGCGCGCTGATGCAGCGCCAGCGCGAGCGCCTGCAGGCGCTCTACGACGAGCCGATCGACGACGCCGCCAAGCGCGAGCGCAAGGCCGCGCTGATGCAGGCCTGGCGTGCCGAATACGAGGCGATCAAGCGCCAGCGCTGGGCGGGCTTCGTCGGCTACGATGCCCAGGTGGCGCGCGCCAACAACGCCAGCTTCGGCGTGCAGGCAGCCTACGACGAGCTGGTGCCGGCCTTCGAGCGGCTCTTTGCCCGCGAGGGCGGCGACTGGAGCCGCTTTCACGCCGAAGTCCGCCGCCTGGCCGCCCTGCCCAGGGCCGAACGCCGCGCCGCGCTCCTTGCCCCTTCCTGATCCGACCGGAAAGCCTGCCGTGCCCGACATCCGCATCCACCGCGAACACCAACTCGGCCTGGCCACCGCGCGCAAGGTCGCCCAGGCGTGGGCGGAGCATGTCGAGCAGGCGTTCGGCATGGGCTGCACCGTGCTGAAGGGCAAGACCAGCGACACCGTCGAGTTCGCGCGCAGCGGCGTCAAGGGCCGGCTGATCGTCGCAGCCGACCACTTCGATCTCGACGCCCGCCTGGGCCTGCTGCTGGGCGCCTTCGCGCGCACGATCGAGTCCGAGATCCTGAAGAACCTGGACGAACACCTCGCCGCGCACGCGCCCGCGCCGCGCAAGGCGCCGCGCAAGAAGGCCTGAACGCCTTGCGGCCCGCGCGGCACGCGGGCGGCCCTGCTGGCAAACCCGCTGCCCGTGCGCGGCGGGCGTCGCGATACTCGCGGCGATCGACGCGGCATGCGTCGCGTACACGGCGCGGGGCAAGGCCTGCGCGGCGTCGGACAGCGGAGCGCAAGGCCATGCAACTGCCCATACGCATCGACCCGGTGGCGGGCAAGAGCCTGCAGGCGCAGATTGCCGAGCAGATCCGGCAGTTGATCCTCGATGGGCGCCTGGCGCCGCGGGTGCGCATGCCGGCGTCGCGCGAGCTGGCGCAGGACCTGGACGTCTCGCGCAACACGGTGATCGGTGCCTTCGCGCGGCTGGCCGCCGAGGGGCTGCTGCAGGGCCGCGAGCCGATCGGCACCTTCGTGGCCGAACGCGTGGCGCCGCAGAGCCCGCTGCCGGCGGCGCCGCCGCCGCCCAACCCCGACGTGGCGGCCCGCGGCCGCTCGCGGGCCCGCGTCCGCCAGCGCCTGCTGTTCCAGGGCAGCGCGCACCAGGTGATGCCGCCGCACGGGCAGCCGCTGCCGTTCGACTTCTGGGTCGGGCGGCCCGATGCGCGGCTCTTTCCGATGCGCGCCTGGCAGGCGCTGCTCACGCGCTGCCTGCGCGATGCGGCGCCGCGCCTGTGCGAGTACGGCGACCCGCAGGGCGTGCTCGAACTGCGCGAGGCGGTGGCCGCGCACGTCGGCGCCACGCGCGGCATCGCCACCGACGCGCGCCGCGTCGTCATCACCAATGGCATCCAGGAAGGGCTCAACCTGCTGGCCTGGCTGCTCGTGGGTCGCAGCGTCGAGGTGGCGGTCGAGAACCCCTGCTACCGCGGCGCGGCGCGCGTGTTCGCAAGCCACGGCGCCAGCCTGCGGCCGGTGCCGGTGGACGCGCAGGGTCTGCTCTGCGCGGATCTGCCGCCGTCCGCGGCACTCGCCTACGTGACGCCTTCGCACCAGTACCCGCTGGGCGCGACCTTGTCGCTGGCGCGGCGGCGCGCGCTGCTGGCCTGGGCGGAGCAGAGCGGCAGCTACATCGTCGAGGACGACTACGACTGCGACTTCTTCTACGACGGCGCGCCGCTGCCGGCGCTCAAGAGCCTCGACGGCAACGACCAGGTGATCTACCTCGGCACCTTCTCCAAGAGCCTGGGCGCGGGCCTGCGCATCGGCTACATGGTGCTGCCCGCCGAACTGTGCGAGCCGGCCTGCCACGCCAAGGCCTTGCTCAACAACTGCCAGCCCTGGCTCGAGCAGGCGGCGCTGGCCGCCTTCATCCACGAAGGCGGCTTTGCCGAGCATCTGCGTCGCCTGCGCCAGTTGCACCTGCTGCGGCGCAACCACCTGTGCGCGGCCCTCGCGCACGGTCTGCCGCAGTGGCGGGTCGACGGCCTGGGCGGCGGCATGCACCTGGTGGTGCAACTGCCGCCTTCGGGCCCCGACGCGCCCGCGCTCGAGGCGCTGGCGCGCGTGCAGGGCGTGGGCGTCTACGGCATCGACAAGGGCAACGCGCAGCGTCTGGACGCCGACGGCCGGCCGCTGGACGGCGCGGCGCCGGACCCGCTGCAGCGCGTGCTGCTGCTGGGCTACGCCGCGCTTGGCGAGGCCGAGATCAGCGAGGCCGTGCTGCGCCTGCGGCAGGCGCTGCGCGGGCGGGGCGCAGAGGGCGCGTCTTTGTAGATGGAAGCCTCATCACGAGGCGGTCAAGGCAGACGCGCCTACCCGGTTCCGAGCCGCAAGCTGGCAGCGCCGCCGCTGCATCAGCCTCACCTGTAGGAGCGCCGGCAGGCGCGATGGGGCGCCGCGCGTGGTCATGCCAAGGCCGCATCGCGGCTGCCGCCGCTCCTACGGGGCCGTGCGCGGGGCCGTGCGCGGGGCCGTTTGCGGGGCCGTTTGCGCGGCCGTTTGCGGGGCCGTGCTCGATCGACGCAGGCGAGTGATCAGGGGCTGCGCGCAGCGGCGAGCTCGAACACGGAGAAGCCGCCGACGCGGTAGACCAGCGTGGCGCCGGCCACGTCGCGCTGCTCGTTGCCCATCAGCGGCAGCAG
>CAUJJO010000099.1 GCA_963205125.1 Pseudomonadota bacterium
CCTTCTCGATCAGTTCCTTGCCGCCCGGCACCTTCTCGGCGAAGGCCTTGTACGAGCTGCGCTCGGCGACCGCGCGCCAGGCCTTGAACTGCGCCTCGTCGAGCTCGATCACCTGCCTGCCCGCCTTCTTGAAGGCCTCGTTCATCTTCTCGTCGAGCTTGGCCGACTCGGCGGCGAAGTAGGCCTCGGCCTTCTGCGAGGCCGCCGTCAGCGCGGCCTTCTGCTTGTCGTCGAGCTTGTCCCAGCTGCGCTGCGAGATCAGCACCGGCTCGTACATGAACCACAGTGCGTGGTCGCCGGGCGTCGTCACGCAGCCGAGCTGCTCGTAGAGCCGGAACGAGACCATCGAGCCGGTGGACGTGTCGGTGCCGGTGATCACGCCCTGCTGCAGCGCGTTGTAGACCTCGTTGGAGGCGATCGAGACGATGGAGCCGCCGGCGCTGGCCCACATCTCGGCGAAGGTCGAGCCCGCCGAGCGGATCTTCATGCCCTTCACGTCGTCGGGCGTGCGGATGCACTTGTCTTTGGCGCCGAAGGCGCCGGCCAGCCAGGCGTCGGCGAGCACGCGCGCGCCGCCCTGCTCGATGATCTTGCGCATCTCGGCCATGAAGGGCGACTTGTTCAGCCGCTGCGCGTGCGCGTGGTTCTTCACGAGCCCCGGCATCAGCGTCGCGCCGAACTGTGGGTGAAAGCCCGAGGCGTAGTCCAGCGGGAACGAGGACATGTCGATCTGCCCGGTCTGCATCGCCTTCCACTGCTCGGCGGCCTTCACCAGGCTGGCGCCGGGGTAGACCTTGATCTCGAGCCCGACCTTGGCTGCCGCGACCTCGCGCGCGATGATCTGCACCATCTCGTCGCGCACGTCGCCCTTGCCGCCGGGGAACTGGTGCGAGGCCTTGAGCGTGATGTCGGCCAGCGCCGGCAGCGCCGAGAGGCTTGCCAGGATCGCGATGACGCCGCGGGCGCGGCGCGCCCAGGATGCATGGGGTCGCATGTCGTGTCTCCTCGTCTCGGGGTCTCGGGGTCCGCACCGCCTGCGCGTGGCGGGGCAGCGCTGCGGACTCTAGAACAGGGCCGCCGACGCGCGGCACCGTGTTTTCCTGCTGGCGCTCAGCCGCCGGGTTCCTCGTGCATCTTCTTGAAGTGGATGAGCCCCGGCGCCCACATGTGCTGAACCGGGTCGACGTCGACGTGCACGACGGCGCAGCGCCCGCAGTCGCGCGCGCGGGTGAGTGCGGCCTCGAGCTGCGCCGGATCGGCCACGCGCTCGCCGTGCGCGCCCATGCTCTGCGCGAGCCGGTCGAAGGCGATCTCGCCGAGGTCGGCCTTGATCGTCTCCTCGGGGCCGAGCTGCTTGAAGAGCATGGTCTTGAAGGGCCGCAGCATGAACTGCTGGTTCATCTTCACCATGCCCCACTGCTTGTCGGCCAGCACCACGTAGACCACGCGCGCGCCAAGCCGCACCGCGGTCTCGACCTCCTGCGGGTGAAAGCCGAAGGCGCCGTCGCCGGTGATGCAGACCACGGGCGCTGCGGGCCGCGCCATCGCCGCGCCGATCGCCTGCGCCATGCCCGCACCGAGCATGCCGAACTTGAAGGTCGAGACGATGGCGTTGGGCACGCGCGCGGGGTGGTGGAACATCGCCCAGATGGTGGCGTTGCCGCCGTCGGCCACCAGCACCGAGTCGGGCGGGAAGACCTTGGCGCAGGCGCTGGCGATGTGCGCCGGGTGCATGGGGATGCGCATGTCGGCCAGCGCCTTGTCCCAGTCGGCGCGGTCGTCGCGGATCGTCTTCGCGTAGCCTTGCACGCGCGCCTGCCGGGGCGCGAGGGCGATCTGCGTACGGCGTGCCTCGAGCGCGTCGGCGAGCAGTTCGAGGAAGCGCTTGGCGTCGGCCTGCATCGCCAGGTCCGCCGGCTTGTTCAGGCCGAGCATCTCGGCGTCGACGTCGACCTGGATCGTCTTCTGCTCACCGGGCGCGCGCCAGTACGGCGGCTTGCCCCACCAGTCGGTCTCGCCCACGCGCGAGCCGACGATCAGCACCACGTCGGCGTCGTTGCGCACCTGGTGGTTGAGCTTGACGTGCGGCATCGGAATCGCCAGCGCCGAACTCTCCGGCAGCACGCCGCGCGCGGCCCAGCTCGTCGTCACCGGCGCGTGCAGCAGCTCGGCCACGCGCGCCAGCGCCGCGTAGGCGCCGGCGTGAATGATGCCGCTGCCGGCGTGGATCATCGGCGCCTCTGCCGCTGCCAGCCAGTCGGCGGCGGCCTGCACCTGCTCGGGCGCGGGCTCCAGCGGTGCCAGCGGCCGGTACTGCTCGGGGCGCCAGACCGGCACCTCGGCCTTGACCTTGCCGTTCATGATCGTCTCGGGAACGTCCAGGTGCACGACGCCGGGGCGCCCGCACCAGCTCTTGCGCAGCGCCTTGCGCATGAGCTCGGGCACGCGCTCGAAGGACGAGACGGCAGCACTCCACTTCGCGATGCGCCCGATCACGCCGGCCTGGTCGAAGCACTGGTAGCTGCCGCCGCGGTCGGGGTACATGATGCCCGGGCGGCGCGCGCTGGTGATGGCCAGCACGCGGTTGCCCTCGCCCTGCTCGACGACGAGGCCGGGCAGCAGGTTGGCCACCCCCGGCCCGTTGCTGGCCATGCACACGCCCAGGCGTCCGGTGAGCCGCGCGTAGGTTCCGGCCATGTGCGCGGCGCAGGTCTCGTGGCGCGGCGTGACGATCTCGATGCCCAGGCGGTGCAGCGCCGAATAGAAGCCGAAGTAGGTGCCGTCGATGATGCCGAACACCTTCTCGACACCCTCGGCCTGCAGCATGCGCGCGAGCACCTCGCCGCCGGTGGTCTGTCCCATGCGTCTTGTCTCCTTCGTTGTCGCCGCCGCGTCGATGCGCGCGCCGGTCGTCGGGCGCCGCCGTGGGCGTGCCTTTGCGGCCGATTGTGCGCGAGGCCTCGGCCGACGCGGCGGTCGAATCGGGGACAGGGTCGGGCCAGGATCGGGCCAGGCCTGCGTGGCACACTCCGCCGCTTCGTGTTTTCGACCCCCGTCCTCTTCCCCGTGTCACTCCTGGATCCGATCGTCACGCAGATCGCCGCCGAGCTGAAGGTTCGTGCGGCGCAGGTGAAGGCGGCCGTCGACCTGCTCGACGGCGGCGCCACCGTTCCCTTCATCGCCCGCTACCGCAAGGAGGCCACGGAAGGCCTCGACGACACGCAGTTGCGCGAGCTCGAATCGCGCCTGGCCTACCTGCGCGAGCTGCACGAACGCCGCGCGGCGGTACTTAAGAGCATCGCCGAGCAGGGCAAGCTCACGCCCGAACTGCAGGCCGCGATCGAGGCCGCGCCGACCAAGCAGGAGCTGGAGGACCTTTACCTGCCCTACAAGCCCCGGCGCCGCACCAAGGGCATGATCGCCCGCGAGGCGGGCCTGGAGCCGCTGGCCGACCGGCTCTTCGCCGACCCGGCGCTCGATCCGCAGCAGCAGGCGCAGGCCTTCATCGACGACGACCCGGGCGGCGCCAAGGCGCTCGCCGACGCCGGCTTCGCCGACGCGCACGCGGTGCTGGACGGTGTGCGCGACCTGCTCTCCGAGCGCTTCGCCGAGGACGCCGCGCTTGTCGGCATGCTGCGCGAATGGCTCTGGGACGAAGGCCTGCTGCAGAGCCGCCTGGTCGAGGGCCGGGGCGGCAATCAGCCCGATGCCGCCAAGTTCCGCGACTACTTCGACTACGCCGAGCCGATCCGGAACGTGCCTTCGCACCGGGCGCTGGCGGTCTTTCGCGGCCGTGCGCAGGAGCTGCTCGACGCCAAGCTGGTGCTGGACGAGGATCCGGCGCCGGCCGCGGCGAGCGCTGGCGCCAAGCCGGTCTCGCTCGCCGAGGGGCGCATCGCGCGGCACCTGGGCTGGTCGAACCAGGGCCGGCCCGGCGACGAGCTGATCCGCAAGACGGTCGCCTGGACCTGGAAGGTCAAGCTCAGCCTCTCGCTCGAGCGCGATCTCTTCGCGCGGCTGCGCGAGGCGGCCGAGGGCGTGGCGATCAAGGTCTTCGGCGACAACCTGCGCGACCTGCTGCTGGCCGCCCCCGCCGGCAAGCGCGTCGTGATGGGGCTGGACCCGGGCATCCGCACCGGCGTCAAGGTCGCGGTCGTCGACGACACCGGCAAGGTGCTGGAGACGGCCACCGTCTACCCCTTCGAGCCGCGCCGGGACGTGGAGGGCAGCCTGCACGCCTTGACGCGCCTGGTCGCCGCGCACGGCGTGGATCTCATCGCCATCGGCAACGGCACGGCCAGCCGCGAGACCGACCACCTGGCCGCCGAGCTGATGCAGCGCGTGAAGAAGCTCGCCCCCGAGGCGCGCTTGGACAAGGTGGTGGTGAGCGAGGCCGGCGCCTCGGTCTACAGCGCGAGCGAATACGCGAGCAAGGAGCTTCCCGAACTCGACGTGAGCCTGCGCGGCGCGGTGAGCATCGCGCGGCGCCTGCAGGACCCGCTGGCCGAGCTGGTGAAGATCGACCCGAAGAGCATCGGCGTCGGGCAGTACCAGCACGACGTCAACCAGGGGCAGCTCGCGCGCACGCTGGACGCCGTCGTCGAGGACTGCGTCAACGGCGTCGGCGTCGACCTCAACACGGCGAGTGCCCCGCTGCTGGCGCGCGTCTCGGGCCTCTCGGCCTCGGTGGCTGCGGCGGTGGTGCGCTGGCGCGACGCCCACGGCGCCTTCCGCAACCGCCAGCAGCTGCTGCAGGTCAGCGGCCTGGGTGCGCGCAGCTTCGAGCAGGCCGCGGGCTTCCTGCGTATCCGCGACGGCGACGATCCGCTGGACCAGACCGGCGTGCACCCGGAAACCTATCCGCTGGTGCAGAAGCTGCTCGCGGCCACGCAGCGCCCGATCGAGGCGGTGATGGGCCACCCCGAGCTGCTGCGCGGCCTCAAGCCCGAGACCTTCGCCGACGAGCGCTTCGGCGCGATCACCGTGCGCGACATCCTCGCCGAGCTGGAGAAGCCCGGGCGCGACCCGCGGCCGGATTTCGTCGTCGCGCGCTTCAACGAGGGCGTGGACGACATCAAGGACCTGGCGCCGGGCATGCTGCTGCAGGGCACGGTGAGCAACGTCGCGCAGTTCGGCGCCTTCGTCGACCTCGGCGTGCACCAGGACGGGCTGGTGCACGTGAGCCAGCTCGCCAACAAGTTCGTCGCCGATGCGCGCGAGGTGGTGAAGACCGGACAGGTCGTCAAGGTGCGCGTGCTCGAGGTCGACCTCGAGCGCAAGCGCATCGCGCTGACGATGAAGCTGGATGCGGCGCCGCCTGCGCGCGGCGCTGGCGTGGTGGCGGGCGCGGGCGACAACCGCTTCCGCCCCGCCGCACGCGGGCAGCAGCCCGGCAGGGCACACGCGCCCGCGCAGGCCGCAGCACCCGGCGCGATGGCGGCGGCCTTTGCCAAGCTGCAATCGGGGCGGCGCTGAGCTTAGAATCGGCGCTTTCCCAACACGTCACAAGAGCAGGAAAGGCAGCACGGGTTATGACACCGCGGACTACGACGCCCTTCTTCACCGAGGTCTGAACCCCCGGCCGCGCCGTCACGTCCCACCTTTTCCATCCAGACGAAGCGCGGCTCATCCCCGCGCTTTGCTGCTTTCTGGAGTTGCCCTTCATGTCCGTCAACATCACGCTGCCCGACGGCGCCGTCCGTTCCTTCGAGCATCCGGTCACGGTCGCCGAGGTCGCCGCCACGATCGGCCCGGGCCTGGCCAAGGTCGCGCTGGCCGGCAAGGTCGATGGCCGGGTCGTCGACACGAGCCACCGCATCGACGCCGACGCGAGGCTTGCCATCGTCACCGACAAGGACGCCGACGGCCTCGAAGTCCTGCGCCACAGCACGGCACACCTGCTGGCCTACGCGGTGAAGGAGCTCTTCCCCGACGCGCAGGTGACCATCGGCCCGGTGGTCGAGAACGGCTTCTACTACGACTTCGCCTACAAGCGCCCGTTCACGCCCGAGGACCTGGCGGCCATCGAGCAGCGCATGGGCGAGCTCGCGAAGAAGGACGAGCCCGTCGTGCGCCGCGTGCTGCCGCGCGACGAGGCCATCGCCTACTTCAAGGGCCTGGGCGAGCACTACAAGGCCGAGATCATCGGCAGCATCCCCGCGGGCGAAGACGTGAGCCTCTACCGCGAGGGCGGCTTCGAGGATCTCTGCCGCGGCCCGCACGTGCCGAGCACGGGGCGCCTGAAGCACTTCAAGCTGATGAAGGTGGCCGGCGCCTACTGGCGCGGCGACCACCGCAACGAGCAGCTGCAGCGCATCTACGGCACCGCCTGGGCGAGCAAGGACGAGCTGCAGAAGTACCTGCACATGCTCGAGGAGGCCGAGAAGCGCGACCACCGCAAGCTCGGCCGCGAGCTCGACCTCTTCCACCTCGACGAGCACAGCCCGGGCACGGTGTTCTGGCATCCCAAGGGCTGGACGCTGTGGCAGGAGGTCGAGCAGTACATGCGGCGCGTGTACCGCGACAACGGCTACCAGGAGGTCAAGGGCCCGCAGATCCTCGACAAGGCGCTGTGGGAGAAGACCGGCCACTGGCAGAAGTACCGGGAGAACATGTTCACGACGGAGTCGGAGAAGCGCGACTACGCCTTGAAGCCGATGAACTGCCCGGGCCACATCCTCATCTTCAAGCAGGGCATCAAGAGCTACCGCGACCTGCCGCTGCGCTACGGCGAGTTCGGCCAGTGCCACCGCAACGAGCCCACCGGCGGCCTGCACGGCATCATGCGCGTGCGCGGCTTCACGCAGGACGACGGCCACATCTTCTGCACCGAGGAGCAG
>CAUJJO010000100.1 GCA_963205125.1 Pseudomonadota bacterium
TGGTGCTGCTGAACCTGATCGACCGCGACCCGGCCGGGGTGCTGCGCACGCTGGGCGGCGGGATGATGAGCCGCGCTTCGGCGGGCAGCGAGGCGCGGGGATGATGGTGATGAACAGACCGCCACAACCGAATTCCGGCAAGCCGTGCGGGCCGGTATGCGGCCGGCAGCTCTGGCAGCGGGGCGTCGGGCCAAGTGTCGCCGGCCGCGCCTACACGCTGGTCGCTAGTGTTGGGCCGTTGTTGCTTGGCTGGGGCCACAACTTGCTGAAGTGACTCCGCGGCAAGGCCATCGCGCCTTTGCACCTGATCGCAAGGGCCTACAACCCGGAAGCACCGTTTTCGGGATGGCAGAGAACATGGTGTAACGGCCACCCATCAAAGAAAAAACCCAAGTGAAATCAATCGCTTGGGTTCAATTCTGGCGGAGGGAGCGGGATTCGAACCCGCGGTGGGCTGTTAACCCACACACGCTTTCCAGGCGTGCGACTTAAACCACTCATCCATCCCTCCGCAGGGATGCGGCCAGACGACGCGGAGGCGCCATGCCGGCCGGGCAAGCGGCGGATTCTAGCGGGCCTGGTTGCCGCCCCTGATCAGCGCCATCGCGCTGCCGATGAGTGCGGAGACCTCGGCCATGTTGCCCGGGACGATCATCGTGTTGTTCTTCTGCGCGAGCTGGGCGTAGGCCTCGACGGCCTTCTCGGCGACCTTCAGCTGCACGGCCTGCTCGCCGCCCGGGGCGCGGATGGCTTCGGCGATCTGGCGAATGGCCTGGGCGCTGGCCTGCGCCACCGCGATGATGGCCGCGGCTTCGCCCTCGGCCTTGTTGATCTCGGCCTGGCGCTCGCCTTCGGAGCGCGCGATGAAGGCTTCGCGCTCGCCGGTGGCGAGGTTGATCTGCTCCTGGCGCTTGCCCTCCGAGGTCGCGATGACGGCGCGCTTCTCGCGCTCGGCGGTGATCTGTGCCTGCATCGCGCGCAGGATCTCGGCCGGCGGCGTGAGGTCCTTGATCTCGTAGCGCAGCACCTTCACGCCCCAGTTCAGCGCCGCCTCGTCGAGTGCGGCGACGACGCCGGCGTTGATCATGTCTCGCTCCTCGAAGGTCTTGTCCAGCTCCATGCGCCCGACCACGCTGCGCAGCGTCGTCTGCGCGAGCTGGGTGATGGCGACGATGTAGTCGCTGCTGCCGTAGCTGGCGCGCATCGGGTCGGTGACCTGGAAGAAGAGCACGCCGTCGACCTGCAGCTGCGTGTTGTCCTTGGTGATGCAGACCTGGCTGGGAACGTCAAGCGGCACCTCCTTGAGCGAGTGCCGGTAGGCCACCCGCTCGATGAAGGGGATGACGAACTTCAGCCCCGGGGTGAGCGTGCGGTCGTACTTACCCAGGCGCTCGACCACCCAGGCGTGCTGCTGCGGCACGATCTTGAAGGTGCGCACGACGAAGATGAGCGCGATGACGGCGATGACGAGGACGATTTCCACGGCTTGCTCCTCAGTTCGATTTCGTGGCGCCCGGGGCGAGGATCAGCTCGTTGCCCTGCACGGCGACGATCACGTGCGGGCCGGGTGCGGCCGGCGCATCGGGTGCGAGGCGGGCGCCCCAGCCCGCGCCGCGGTAGTGCACGCGGCTGCGGCGCTCGTCGTCCCAGGCCTGAACCATCACCGTCTCGCCGATGTCCAGGTTGGCGTCGCGGTTGCGCTCGATGGGGGCCGAGCGCGGGGCGCTGGCGCGCCGGTAGTGCCAGATCGCGGTGGCGCCGGCCCCGCAGAGCGCCGCGGCCGCCACCTGCAGCTCGGCGCCCGCACCGGCATGGGCCAGCAGCGCACCGGCGGCGCAGCCCATCGCAAGCATCAGCAGGTAGAAGGTCCCGCTGAGCAGCTCTGCGGCGACCAGGACGCCCGCGGCAAGCCACCACCAGGTCGGCGCACTCCAGTCCATCGATGTCCTCCGCGCTCGGGCGCTGACGGCGCAGTGTAGCCATTGGCGCGCGTGTCCCCAGCGTGTCCCCAGGTACCCCAGGTTCTGTGCCCGCAGGCTCCCGCGTCCCGAGGGTCAGCAGCAGCGGCGGTGTCAGCAGCAGCGGCGCGCTGCGCCTACACTTCGCGCCTTCGCGGCGGCTGCCCATGCAGGCCGCCGCGCTTTTCGTGGCCAGCACGCCACGTGCCCGCTCTGCTTCCGAGGCCTCTTCGCCATGCTGCGTTTTCGCTTTCCCATCGTCATCATCGACGAGGACTTCCGCTCCGAGAACACCTCGGGCTTCGGCATCCGGGCGCTGGCCGCGGCGATCGAGAAGGAGGGCTTCGAGGTCGTCGGCGCCACCAGCTACGGCGACCTCGCGCAGTTCGCGCAGCAGCAGAGCCGCGCCAGCGCCTTCATCCTCTCCATCGACGACGAGGAGTTCGGCAACGGGCCGGATCTGGACCCGGCGGTGCTCAACCTGCGCAAGTTCATCCAGGAGATCCGCTTCAAGAACGCCGAGATCCCGATCTACATCTACGGCGAGACGCGCACCAGCCAGCACATCCCCAACGACGTGCTGCGCGAACTGCACGGCTTCATCCACATGTTCGAGGACACGCCGGAGTTCGTGGCCCGGCACATCATCCGCGAGGCGCGCAGCTACCTCGACGGCCTGGCGCCGCCCTTCTTCAAGGCGCTGATCGACTACGCGCAGGACGGCAGCTACTCCTGGCACTGCCCGGGCCACAGCGGCGGCGTGGCCTTCCTGAAGAGCCCCGTGGGGCAGATGTTCCACCAGTTCTTCGGCGAGAACATGCTGCGCGCGGACGTCTGCAACGCCGTCGAGGAGCTGGGCCAGCTGCTGGACCACACCGGTCCGGTGGCGGCCAGCGAGCGCAACGCCGCGCGCATCTTCAACGCCGACCACTGCTTCTTCGTCACCAACGGCACGAGCACGAGCAACAAGATGGTCTGGCACCACACAGTGGCGCCGGGCGACGTGGTCGTGGTCGACCGCAACTGCCACAAGAGCATCCTGCACAGCATCATCATGACGGGCGCGGTGCCGGTGTTCCTGACGCCCACGCGCAACCACCACGGCATCATCGGCCCGATCCCGCAGGCGGAGTTCAGCCGCGAGGCGATCGAACGCAAGATCAAGGCCAACCCGCTGCTGGCCGGCGTCGACGCGAAGAAGGTGCGCCCGCGCATCCTCACGCTGACGCAGAGCACCTACGACGGCGTGCTCTACAACACCGAGGCGATCAAGCACGGCCTGGACGGCTACATCGACAACCTGCACTTCGACGAGGCCTGGCTGCCGCACGCGGCCTTCCACCCGTTCTACGGGCAGTTCCACGCCATGGGCAAGAAGCGCCCGCGGCCGAAGAACCAGATGGTGTGGGCCACGCAGAGCACGCACAAGCTGCTGGCGGGCCTGAGCCAGGCCAGCCAGGTGCTGGTGCAGGACGCGGTCGACGTGAAGCTCGATCGCCACCTCTTCAACGAGGCCTACCTGATGCACACCAGCACCAGCCCGCAGTACGCGATCATCGCCAGCTGCGACGTCTCGGCGGCGATGATGGAGGCCCCCGGCGGCAAGGCGCTGGTGGAGGAGAGCATCCTCGAGTCGCTGGACTTCCGCCGCGCGATGCGCAAGGTCGAGAAGGACTACGGCCGCGACTGGTGGTTCAAGGTCTGGGGCCCGGACAAGCTCGCCGAGGAGGGCGTGGGCGGCAGCCGCGACTGGATGCTCGAGGCCAACGCGAAGTGGCACGGCTTCGGCGCGCTGGCCAAGGGCTTCAACCTGCTCGACCCGATCAAGTGCACCATCATCACGCCGGGGCTCGGGCTGTCCGGCAAGTTCGACAAGACCGGCATCCCGGCCTCGATCGTCACCAAGTTCCTCGCCGAGCACGGCGTGGTGGTGGAGAAGACGGGCCTCTACTCCTTCTTCATCATGTTCACCATCGGCATCACCAAGGGCCGCTGGAACACGATGCTGACGGCGCTGCAGCAGTTCAAGGACGACTACGACAAGAACGCGCCGCTGTGGCGCATCCTGCCCGAGTTCTGCGCCGCGCACCCGCGCTACGAGCGCATGGGCCTGCGCGACCTCTGCCAGGCGATCCACGAGACCTACGCGCAGGGCGACGTCGCTCGGCTGACGACCGAGATGTACCTCTCGGACCTGCAGCCGGCGATGAAGCCCAGCGACGCCTACGCGCACATCGCCCGCCGCAGCACCGAGCGCGTGCCCATCGACGCGCTGGAGGGCCGCATCACGACGGCGCTGCTCACGCCCTACCCGCCGGGCATCCCGCTGCTCATCCCGGGCGAGCGCTTCAACCGTCGCATCGTCGACTACCTGCAGTTCGCGCGCCGCTTCAACGAGGCCTTCCCCGGCTTCGACACCGACGTGCACGGCCTCGTCGGCGAGGAGCGCGACGGCAAGCCCGGCTACTTCGTCGACTGCGTCAAGGCCTGACGCGGCGCGCCGCGCCGCGCCGCTTCAGCGGTCAGCGGCGGCCTTGCCGCCGTTGCCTGCGCTGCACGTACCACTGGGCTAGGCGCTGCACCAGCGCGTTCCCCCGGCTCCCGAGCCCATCCGCGGCGGCGGGTGCCGCGTGCAGGTCGACGCCCTGGCCGCCGGCCCGGTACATCTGGGCGAACAGGTCCAGCACCTTGCTCCTGACCATGCCGCGCAGCGGAACGTGGCTCATCAGCCCGTAGGTGGCGGCGCTGCCGCTGCGGGCCAGTGCGGGGTCGGCCTTGACGGCGGCGACGGCATCCTGGAGGTCGCGCAGGTAGTCGTCGACCACCGCCAGGTGGCCGGCGGTGATCATGGCGTGCAGCCCGTCGGGGCGCTGCAGCCGGTTGATGTTCCAGCCCCTGGCATCCATCTGGTCGCCCACGGCGAAGATGTTCACGTCCGGATCGCGCGAGCCGTAGCCCAGCAGCGGTCCGGAGGGCTCACCCAGGATGTGCAGGGCCGGCATCCCCTCGATGCCGCGGCGGATGGCGTCGAAGGCCTGCATGGTGCGCCGGGCCAGGTCGCGGTAGCCGGACTTGCCGAAGTGCTGCATCGCGGCCCAGGCGGCGGCATAGGCGCCCCCGGGGCGGGTCCCGAGCAGGGCCGGCGAGGCGAACACGCCGCCGGGCCAGTCCTCGTACACGAACATCTGGTGCCGCAGGTAGTCCAGGTTGCGGTAGGTGATGGTGGAGGCGCCCTTGGCCGCGAAGCCGTACTTGTGGATGTCGGCCGAGATGCTGGTCACGCCCGGCACCCGGTAGTCCCACAGCGGCAGCGGGTGCCCGTTCATCTCCATGAAGGGCAGGATGAAGCCGCCCACGCAGGCATCGACGTGCAGCGGAACGCCGTGCCGGGCCGCGACGGCGCCGAGTTCCTCGATCGGGTCGATGCTGCCGTGCGGATATTCGGGCGCCGAGCCCAGGACCATCACGGTGTTGCGGTTGAGCAGGCGCGGCAGTCTCGTCGCGTCGGCGCGCAGCTTCCCGTCCAGCGGCAGCAGCCGGACCTTGACGCCGAAGTACTCCGAGGCCTTGAACCAGGCCACGTGGGCGGTTGGGGGCAGCACCATCTCGGGCCGGGTGACGCCGCGGCTGCGCGCGAGGTCGCGGTAGGTCTTGACGGCGAGCAGGCAGCTCTCGGTGCCGCCCGAGGTCACCACGCCGCAGACGTCGGGGCTGCCGTGCAGCATGTCGGCCACGCCCGCGATGATCTCGCTCTCGAAGCGCTTGAGGCTCTTGAAGGCGGTGGGGTTCAGGCCGTTCGCGCTGGAATACGCCTCGTACGCCTGGGCCTGGAAGCCGGCATGGTCTTCGTCCAGGTAGTACACGAGGCTCCACAAGCGCCCCTCCTTGTAGCGGGGGTCGTCGACGCCAAAGCGCTGGAGCTCGGCCAGCACCTCGGCGCTGGGGCGGCCCTGGTCGGGCAGGGCGGTCGTGCTCACCGGGCCTTCTCCCTGGATCGACGGCGGGCAAACGCCCACAGCACCAGCACGGCCAGGGCGGCTGCAGGCAGCAGATAGGCCTGCATCTGCTGCAGCGCCGCGAGGATTTCCTGCCACCGCCCGCCGACGTAGCGCACGCCGTAGACCAGCAGCGGCAACTCCACCAGGGCGGCCAGCCCGTCGAAGACGAACAGGTACCGGTAGGGCATGCGCGACAGGCCGGCCGCCAGGAAAAGGGCCGTGCGGATGCCCGGAAGAAAGCGCACGACGAAGATGTAGGCCGGTCCGTAGCGCGTCATCGTGGCCTGCATCTGCAGCAGCCGCGCTTCGGGGAGCATGCGTGCAAAGGGGCGCCGACGCAGCACCTGCGCGCCATAGCGGTGGCCCCAGTGAAAGACGAGGCCATCGCCGCCCACCAGGCCAAGCCATGCCACGACCATGAGCACGACCGGGTCCATGATGCCCTGCAGCGTCAGCGCGGCGGCCGCCAGCAGGACGATGTCCTCGTTCATGGGCAGCCCGATGCCGCAGCCGACCAGCAGGGCCAGCAGCAGCCCATAGGCCGGCGCGCCCTGCAGCGACTGCAGAAGGGGCCAGACGGTGTCCATCATGGGCCTGCCTCCAGTGCCTTCGCCTTGCAAGCCCGGCCCCGCGAGCGTGACGGCGCTCCCGGGGCGGCGGGCACGGCGCCCGCTGCGGGCACCGCCGCGTCCGGCTCAGCTGCCGCTCGGGTCGGCGATCGCGACCTGGCTGAAGCCGCCGTCGACGTAGACGATCTCGGCGCTGATGCCGCTGGCCAGGTCCGAGAGCAGGAAGGCCGCGGCGTTGCCGACGTCCTCGATAGTGATCGCGCGGCGGATCGGCGTCATCGCCGCGAAGCCCGCCAGCAGCTTGCCGAAGTCCTTGATGCCCGAGGCGGCCAGCGTCTTGATCGGGCCGGCCGAAATGCCGTTGACGCGGATGCCGCGCTTGCCCAGGTCGGCCGCGAGGAAGCGCACGCTGGCCTCGAGCGAGGCCTTGGCCAGGCCCATCAGGTTGTAGTGCGGCACCGCGCGCATCGCGCCCAGGTAGGACAGCGTGAGCAGCGAGGCGCCCGGGCGCAGCCGCGGCAGCGCCGCCTTGGCCAGCGCCGGGAAGCTGTAGGCCGAGATGTCGTGCGCGATGCGGAAGTTCTCGCGCGAGAGGCCGTCGAGGAACTCGCCGGCGATGGCCTCGCGCGGCGCGAAGGCGATCGCGTGCACGAGGCCGTCGAACTGCGGCCAGCGCGCGCCGAGCTGCGCGAACAGGCGCTCGATCTGCGCGTCGTCGCCGACGTCGCATTCGAAGACGAGGTCGGTGCCGAACTCGCGGCCGAACTCGAGGCTGCGCTCGCGAAAGCGCTCGCCGACGTAGCTGAGCGCGAGCTCCGCGCCTTCGCGCCGGCAGGCCTTGGCGATGCCGTAGGCGATCGAGCGGTTGGAGAGCACTCCGGTGATCAAGAGACGCTTGCCGGCGAGAAAACCCATGTCGACTCCGTGCAGATGCCGTTGCGGCCGGGGATTGTGTCATGCATGAACGAGCCCTTGATGGCACGCGAATGCGGCCGCTATAATCCACGCTTTCCCGGATAAATCACTTCCTTGGGCGGAATCTTCCAGCCCATTTTTTTTGGCTGTGCTTTTGGCTGTGCGCCGGGTGGGACGATTCTTGCAGAAGCCCCGGGCGGGGCTTCGAAGTGGTCGGGGGGCGAAGTCTCGGTGATGGCAGGGGTGACCACAGAGGTGACCGTAGAGCTTGGGGCAGAGGTGGCGATGCGCAGCAAGGCAGCAGGTCCGGTACGCGGTGTCCGCAAGGCGGACAAGCCGCGTGCGGGCCGTCCGTCGTCGCCGACCGGCCGCGCCGCCGGTTCGGGGCAGGCGCCCGTGCGCGTTCCGGCGCTGCTGGGCGCAGGCGCGCGTGCGGCCATCGAGACCGCCGTCGCGGCCCTGGGCTACGAGCTCGTCGACGTCGAGCGCGCCCCGCGCGGGCTGTTGCGCGTGACCATCGACCGCCTGCCCGGCGGCGTCTACCCGTCGGGCCTCGGGGACTTCGTGACGGTCGATGATTGCGAGCTCGTCACGCGGCAGCTGCAATACGCGCTCGAGGTCGAGGGCGTGGTCTACGAGCGGCTCGAAGTGTCCTCGCCGGGGCTGGATCGCGTGCTCAGGAGCGCCGCGCACTTCGAGCGCTTCTGCGGCGCCGCGGTGGCGCTCGAGCTCAGGCAGCCGCTGCAGGGGCGCAAGGCCTTCAAGGGCGTGCTCGGACGCGACGAGGCCGGCGGCTGGACGCTGGTCTTCGACGACGGCCGGGGTGAACAGGTGTTGGGATTCGCGCTCGACGAGGTCCGCGAGGCACGGCTGGTGCCGGTGCTGGACTTCAAGGGACGCGGTCGGAACAAGGCGCAGGAGGCGCTGCCGGATGCGGCGCCGCTGGACGGAGGTCAGGATCGATGAATCGCGAATTGCTCATGCTGGTGGACGCCATCTCGCGCGAGAAGACGGTCGAGCGCGAGGTCGTGTTCGGCGCAGTCGAGGCGGCGCTCGCGTCGGCGAGCAAGAAGCTGCAGGGCGGCGAGGTCGACATCCGCGTCGCGGTGGACCGCGAGACCGGCGACTACGAGACCTTCCGGCGCTGGCTGGTGGTGCCCGACGAGGCCGGGCTGCAGAACCCCGATGCCGAGGAGATGCTCTCGGATGCGGTCGACCGCATCCAGGACATCGAGGTCGGCGACTACATCGAGGAAGCGATCGAGTCGGTGACCATCGGTCGCATCGGCGCGCAGGCGGCCAAGCAGGTGATCCTGCAGAAGATCCGCGACGCCGAGCGCGAGCAGCTGCTCAGCGACTTCCTCTCGCGCGGCGAGAAGATCTTCGTCGGTACCGTCAAGCGCCTGGACAAGGGCGACCTGATCGTCGAGAGCGGCCGCGTCGAAGGGCGGCTGCGCCGCGGCGAGATGATCCCCAAGGAAAACCTGCGCAGCGGCGACCGCGTGCGCGCCTTCATCCTGGGCGTCGACGAGACGCAGCGCGGGCCGCAGATCATGCTCTCGCGCAGCGCGCCGGGCTTCATGGTCGAGCTCTTCGCGCAGGAGGTGCCGGAGATCGAACAGGGCCTGCTGGAGATCAAGAGCTGCGCGCGCGACCCGGGCAGCCGCGCCAAGATCGCGGTCGTCAGCCATGACCGCCGCGTCGACCCCATCGGCACCTGCGTCGGCGTGCGCGGCTCGCGCGTCAACGGCGTCACCACCGAACTCGCCGGCGAGCGCGTGGACATCGTGCTGTGGTCCGAGGACCCGGCGCAGTTCGTCATCGGCGCGCTGGCGCCGGCCAACGTACAGAGCATCGTCGTCGACGAGGAACGTCACGCCATGGACGTCGTCGTCGACGAGGAGAACCTGGCGATCGCCATCGGGCGCGGCGGGCAGAACGTGCGCCTGGCCTCCGACCTCACCGGCTGGCGCATCAACATCATGACCGCCGAGGAGTCCGAGGCCAAGCAGGCCAACGAGAGCGAATCGGTGCGCAAGATCTTCATGGACAAGCTCGACGTCGACCAGGAGGTCGCCGACATCCTGATCGCCGAAGGCTTCGCCAGCCTGGAGGAAGTCGCCTACGTGCCGCTGCAGGAGATGCTCGAGATCGAGGCCTTCGACGAGGACACCGTGCAGGAGCTGCGCACGCGCGCCAAGGATGCGCTGCTGACGATGGAGATCGCGCAGGAGGAGAAGGTCGCCCAGGTCTCGCAGGATCTGCGCGACCTGGAGGGGCTGACGCCGGAGCTGATCGCCAAGCTCGCCGCCGAGGGCATCCACTCGCGCGACGACCTCGCCGACCTCGCGGTCGACGAGCTGGTCGAGATGACCGCGATCGACGAGGAGCAGGCGCGGGCGCTGATCATGAAGGCGCGCGAGCACTGGTTCACCGCCTGAGCCGCCCGCGCAGAGCACGAGCCGCCGCCGCACCCCCGACGCACCGCAGACCCGACCCGATAGTCCCAAAGGATAGGAAATACCGCACATGGCCGTGACCACCGTCGCCCAGCTTGCCGCGCAGCTCAGTCGCCCTGCCGAGGCGCTGCTCGAGCAACTGCAGTCGGCCGGGGTGGAGAAGAAATCCCCCGACGACTCGCTGTCCGAGGCCGACAAGGAGCGTCTGCTCGAACACCTGCGCAGCGCGCACGGCATGGGCCCGGTCGGCGGCGAGCGCAAGAAGATCACGCTGACGCGCAAGAGCACGAGCGAGATCAAGCAGGCCGACGCCAGCGGCAAGGCGCGCACGATCCAGGTCGAGGTGCGCAAGAAGCGCGTCTTCGTCAAGCGCGACGAGGCGCTGCCGAGCGCCGACGAGCCCGCCGGCCCGAGCGCCGAGGAGCTCGAGCTGCAGCGCCGCGAGGAAGAGGCGCGCGCGCAGGCCGAGGAGATCCGCCGCCAGGAGGAGGAGCTCGCCGAGCAGCGGCGCCAGCGCGAGGAAGCCGAACGCGCGGCCCGCGAGGCCGCCGAGGCCGCCGCACGCGTCGCCGCCGAGGCCGCCGCGCGTGCCCAGGCCGAAGCCGAGGCCGCGCAGGCCGCCGCGAAGGCCGCGGAGCAACTGGCAGCGAAGGCCAAGCCCGCCACCAAGGCCACGGCCAAGGCCGCCGCCAAGGCGGCCGAGGCGCAAGCCGCTGCCGAGGGTGCGCCCGCAGCGACGGATGCCGCCGAGCCGGCCAAGCCCGCCGAGCCGGCCAAGCCGGCGCTGCGCGTCGTCAAGGCCGCGGACAAGGCGGCGGAGGAAACGGCGCGTCAGGCCGACCTCGAGCGTCGGCGCAAGGCCGCCGAGGCCGAGGCCGCGGCGATCCGCGCGATGATGTCGCAGCCGCGCAAGACCCTGGTCGCCAAGAAGCCCGAGGAGCCCAAGCCCGAGGCGGGCAAGGAAGCGATCAAGGGCACCATCCACAAGCCCACCGCCAAGCCCGGCGCCGCGGGGGCTGCGGGTGCTGCCAAGCCCGGCGACAAGAAGCAGGTCAAGTCCGAGAAGCTCTCGTCGAGCTGGGCCGACGACGCCGCCAAGAAGCGCGCCGCGCTCAAGCCGCGCGGCGACGCAGGCGGCGCGCGCGCCGGTTGGCGCGCCCCGCGCGGTGCACGCCGCGGCGGCCGCGACGACGAGCGCGGCTTCGCCGCGCCGGCCGAGCTGGTGGTGCAGGAAGTGCACGTGCCCGAGACGATCTCGGTCGCCGACCTCGCGCACAAGATGTCGGTCAAGGCCACCGAAGTCATCAAGCAGTTGATGAAGCTCGGCCAGATGGTCACCATCAACCAGCAGCTCGACCAGGAGACGGCGATGATCGTCGTCGAGGAGATGGGCCACAAGGCGCTGGCGGCCAAGCTCGACGACCCGGATGCCTTCACCGAGGAGGAGAAGCTTGCCGCCACCGGCGACGAGCTGCCGCGCCCGCCGGTGGTCACCGTGATGGGCCACGTCGACCACGGCAAGACCTCGCTGCTCGACTACATCCGGCGCGCCCGCGTCGCGGCCGGCGAGGCCGGCGGCATCACGCAGCACATCGGCGCCTACCACGTGCCGACCCCGCGCGGCATCGTCACCTTCCTCGACACGCCGGGCCACGAGGCCTTCACGGCGATGCGTGCGCGCGGCGCCAAGGCCACCGACATCGTCATCCTGGTCGTCGCCGCCGACGACGGCGTGATGCCGCAGACCAAGGAAGCCATCCACCACGCCAAGGCGGCCGAGGTGCCGATCGTCGTGGCGATGAACAAGATCGACAAGCCCGAGGCCAACGTCGAGCGCGTGAAGGCCGAGCTGGTGGCCGAGGGCGTGGTGCCCGAGGACTTCGGCGGCGATTCGCCCTTCGTGCCGGTGTCGGCCAAGACCGGCCAGGGCATGGACGACCTGCTCGAGCAGGTGCTGCTGCAGGCCGAGGTGCTGGAGCTCAAGGCGCCGGTGCAGGCGATGGCCAAGGGCCTCGTGGTCGAGGCGCGGCTGGACAAGGGCCGCGGTCCGGTGGCCACCGTGCTGGTGCAGAGCGGCACGCTGAAGAAGGGCGACGTCGTGCTGGCCGGCAGCAGCTGGGGCCGCGTGCGCGCGATGCTCGACGAGGACGGCCAGGCCACCGACAGCGCGGGCCCGTCGATCCCCGCGGAGATCCAGGGCCTGACCGAGGTGCCGCAGGCCGGCGACGAGTTCATGGTGCTGGCCGACGAGCGCCGCGCGCGCGAGATCGCCACCTTCCGCCAGGGCAAGTACCGCGAGGTGGCGCTCAGCAAGCGTCAGGCGGCCAAGCTCGAGAACATGTTCGAGGCCATGGGCGAAGGCCAGGCGCAGACGCTGTCGCTGATCGTCAAGGCCGACGTGCAGGGCTCGCAGGAGGCGCTGGCGCAGTCGCTGCAGAAGCTCTCCACCGACGAGGTGCGCGTGCAGATCGTGCACGCCGCGGTGGGCGGCATCAGCGAGAGCGACATCAACCTGGCGATCGCCTCCAAGGCGGTGGTCATCGGCTTCAACACGCGTGCCGATGCCGGCGCGCGCCGGCTGGCCGAGGGCAACGGCGTCGACATCCGCTACTACAACATCATCTACGACGCCGTCGACGACGTGAAGGCGGCGATGAGCGGCATGCTGGCGCCGGAGCAGCGCGAGGAGGTGATCGGCATGGCCGAGATCCGCACCGTGTTCGTGGCCAGCAAGATCGGCACCATCGCCGGCTGCATGGTGACCGCGGGGCAGGTGACGCGCCATGCGCGCTTCCGCCTGCTGCGCGACAACGTCGTCGTCTACACCGGCGAGATCGACTCGCTCAAGCGGATGAAGGACGACGTGCGCGAGGTCAAGGAAGGCTTCGAGTGCGGCGTCAAGCTGAAGAACTACACCGACATCAAGGAAGGCGACCAGCTCGAATTCTTCGAGGTCAAGGAAGTGGCACGGACCTTGTGAGCGCCCGCGGGGCAGGCCGTGCGCGGCCTGTCCCCGGCGCCGCCGGACCAGCCCCCATGACTCGGACAAGGGGCGCGGGAGCCTCGCTGCGGCGAGGCTCCCTTGTTTCCAGGACATCCCCCATGCGACACAAGAAGTCTCTCCCCAATCGAAGCTACCGCGTCGCCGACCAGATCCGGCGCGACTTGGCCGAGCTGATCCGCGAGCTGAAGGACCCGCGCCTGGGCATGGTGACGATCAGCCAGGTCGAGGTCTCGCCCGACTACGCGCATGCCAAGGTGTTCTTCACCGTGCTGGTGGGCGATGCCCAGGCCAGCGGCCAGGCGCTCAACGAGGCGGCGGGCTTCCTGCGCAACGGGCTGTTCAAGCGGCTGCAGATCCACACCGTGCCGACGCTGAGCTTCCAGTTCGACCGCACGACCGAGCGCGCGGCGGAGCTGAACGCGCTGATCGCGCGCGCCAATGCCAGCCGCGCGGCCGAGGACGCGCCGGCCTCGCCGGACGAGTCTGCGCCGCCGGCCGCCGCAGCCTCGCCGGAGTGATGCCGCAGTGAGTGCCGTGGACGCCGTGGACGCCGTGGACGCCGCGCAGACCGCCGCCAGGCCTGCCCCGGTGCGCGCGCCGCGCCGCGCGCTGCACGGCGTGCTGCTGCTGGACAAGCCGCTGGGCTGGAGCAGCAACGATGCGCTGCAGAAGGCCAGGGGCCTGCTGCGCGCGCAGAAGGGCGGTCACACCGGCACGCTGGACCCGCTGGCCACCGGCCTGCTGCCGCTGTGCTTCGGCGCGGCGACCAAGTTCAGCCAGGCAAGCCTGGACGCCGACAAGCGCTACCGCGCGACGCTGCGGCTGGGCCAGCGCACGCGCACCGGCGACATGGAGGGCGAGGTGCTCGAGGAGCGCGCGGTCCCCGCGCTCGACCGCGCCGCGATCACGGCCGCCTGCGCGCGCTTCACCGGCCGCATCGCGCAGAAGCCGCCGATGCACTCGGCGCTCAAGCACCAGGGCCGCGCCCTGTACGACTACGCGCGCGCCGGCATCGAGATCGAGCGGCCGACGCGCGAGGTCGAGATCCACCGCATCGACCTCGTCGACTGGCAGTCGCCGCGGCTGATTATCGACGTGCACTGCAGCAAGGGCACCTACATCCGCACGCTGGCCGAGGACCTCGGTGCCGCGCTCGACTGTGGCGCGCACCTGGCGGCCCTGCGGCGCACTGGCGTGGCGCAGCTCGACGTCGCGCAGGCGCTGACGATCGAGCAGCTGCAGGCGCTGGACGAAGCCGGGCGTGCGGCGCGGCTGCTGCCGCCGGACGTGCTGCTGCAGGCCTGGCCGGCGCTGCACCTGCCGGGCGACGAGGCCGGCCGCTTCCTCACCGGCCTGCGTCGGCGCGTGGCGCTTCCCGATGCGCCGGCCGTGCGCGTCTACGGCAGCGAGCCGCGCGCCTTTCTCGGTGCCGCCCACATCGCGGGCGGCGAACTCATTCCCGATCGACTCCTGAGCCCCATCGAAGTCCAGGCCCTGATGGGGGCCGTGCCGCCCGCACCCGAGGCTCGGACGGCCCCCACCGCCTAGCCGGCCTGAAGCAAGACCATGACCCACCCGATCCGCAACATCGCCATCATCGCCCACGTCGACCACGGCAAGACCACGCTCGTCGACCAACTGCTGCGCCAGAGCGGCACCTTCCGCGAGAACCAGCAGGTCGCCGAGCGCGTGATGGACAGCAACGACATCGAGCGCGAGCGCGGCATCACCATCCTCGCCAAGAACTGCGCCGTGCAGTGGCGCGACACGCACATCAACATCGTCGACACGCCGGGCCACGCCGACTTCGGCGGCGAGGTCGAGCGCGCGCTCTCGATGGTCGACGGCGTGGTGCTGCTGATCGACGCGCAGGAAGGACCGATGCCGCAGACGCGCTTCGTCACCAAGAAGGCGCTGGCGCTGGGCCTCAAGCCCATCGTCGTCGTCAACAAGGTCGACAAGCAGGGCGCGCGGCCCGACTACGTCATCAACGCCGCCTTCGAGCTCTTCGACAAGCTCGGCGCCAGCGAAGAGCAGCTGGACTTCCCGGTCGTCTACGCCTCGGGCCTCAACGGCTGGGCCAGCCTTGCCGAGGGCGAGCCGGGGCAGGCCTGGGGCTCGGATCTCGAGCCGCTGTTCGAGACCATCCTCGCGCACGTCCCCGAGCACCAGGGCGACCCGGCCGCACCGCTGCAGCTGCAGATCTCCTCGCTCGACTACTCGACCTACGTCGGCCGCATCGGCGTCGGCCGGGTGAACTCGGGAACGATCCGCCCGGGCATGGACGTGCTCGTCTGCGAAGGCCCCGAGGGCCGCAGCAGCAAGGGCCGCGTCAACCAGGTGCTGACCTTCGAGGGCCTCGAGCGCCGTCCGGCCGAGTCCGCCGGCCCCGGCGACATCGTGCTCGTCAACGGCATCGAGGACATCGGCATCGGCGTCACGCTGACCAGCCCCGACGCGCCCGCGCCGCTGCCCATGCTCGAGGTCGACGAGCCGACGCTGACGATGAACTTCTGCGTCAACACCAGCCCGCTGGCCGGCCGCGAGGGCAAGTTCGTCACCAGCCGCCAGATCTGGGACCGGCTGCAGCGCGAGCTGCAGGGCAACGTCGCGCTGCGCGTGAAGGAGTCGGGCGAGGACGGCGTGTTCGAGGTCTCCGGCCGCGGCGAGCTGCACCTGACCATCCTGCTCGAGAACATGCGCCGCGAGGGCTACGAGCTTGCCGTGGGCAAGCCGCGCGTCGTCTTCAAGGACGTCGACGGCCCCGCGGGCCGGGTCCGCCTGGAGCCCATCGAGCTGGTCACCGCCGACATCGAGGACCAGCACCAGGGTGCCGTGATGCAGGCGCTGGGCGAGCGCCGCGGCGAGCTCGTCCACATGGAGACCGACGGCCGCGGGCGCGTGCGGCTGGACTACCGCATCCCCGCGCGCGGCCTGATCGGCTTCTCCACCGAGTTCCTCAACCTCACGCGCGGCACCGGCCTCATCAGCAACATCTTCGACAGCTGGGAGCCCTACCGCGGCGAGATCGCCGGGCGCAAGAACGGCGTGCTGATCAGCATGGACGACGGCGAGATCGTCACCTACGCGCTGGGCAAGCTCGACGACCGCGGCCGCATGTTCGTGCGCCCCGGCGACCCGGTCTACGAAGGCATGATCGTCGGCATCCACAGCCGCGACAACGACCTCGTGGTGAACGCCGTGCGCACCAAGCAGCTGACCAACTTCCGCGTCAGCGGCAAGGAGGACGCGATCAAGATCACGCCGCCGATCACGCTCACGCTCGAGTACGCGGTCGAGTTCGTCGACGACGACGAGCTGGTCGAGATCACGCCCCGGAGCATCCGCCTGCGCAAGCGCTTCCTGAAGGAGCACGAGCGCAAGCGCGCCGCGCGTGAGGCCGCATGAGGCGATGGGCATGACGCATCGCCGCGGCGCCTGGCTGATGGTGCTGTGCACGCTGATGTGGAGCACGGCCGGCGTCGTCTCGCGCTGGCTCGATTCGGCGCACGGCTTCGAGATTACCTTCTGGCGCAGCTTCTTCTGCGCGCTCACGCTGCTGGCCGTGCTCGGCACCCTGCGGGGGCCGGCGGCGCTGTGGCAGAGCGTGCGCGGCGGCGGGCGCGCGCTGTGGGTGTCGGCGCTGTGCTGGGCAGTGATGTTCACCGCCTTCATGCTGGCGCTGGCCTTGACGACGGTGGCCAACGTGCTCGTCACGATGGCGCTCGGGCCCTTGTTCACCGCGCTGGCTGCGCGCGTGGCGCTCGGGCACCGGCTGCCGCTGCGCACCTGGGGGGCGATCGTCGCCGCGGGCATCGGCATCGGCTGGAGGTTCGGCCAGCAGGCGGGTCTGGGCGGCGGCACGCACTGGGTGGGCGTGCTGGTCGCGCTGGCGGTGCCGATCGGCGGCGCCACCAACTGGACGCTGATGCAGCACCTGCACCACGGGGACGACGAGCCCGGCGACATGCTGCCGGCGGTGCTGCTGGGCGCGCTGATGTCGGCGCTCGTCACGCTGCCGCTGGCGCTGCCCTTCGCCGCCACGGCGCACGACCTCGGCTGGCTGGCGCTGCTGGGCGCGCTGCAGCTGGGCATCCCCTGCCTGCTGGCAATGACGATCACGCGCGCGCTGAAGGCGCCGGAGATCTCGCTGCTGGCCTTGCTCGAAGTCGTCTTCGGCGTGCTCTGGGCCTGGCTCGGCGCGGGCGAGGCGCCGGGGCCGGCGGTGCTCGGCGGCGGCCTGCTGGTGCTGCTGGCGCTCGCAGCCAATGAACTGCTGGGCCTGCGCGGCGCACCCACGCGCGCGCTGAAGGCCTAGGGTCAGCCCGGGGCCGGCGGCGGGGAGCCGCGGCCTAGCATGCGGCCGACCCCGGCCAGCGCGGGGCCGCCCCATGCAGCAACTCCAGAGCCTGGACGCCAGCTTCCTCTTCCTCGAATCGGCCGCGATGCCGATGCACGCGGGCGCGCTGCAGATCTACGCGCTGCCGCCGGGCCGGCGCGGGGGTTTCCTGGCCTTGCTGCGCGAGCATGTGAAGGAGCGGCTGCCCGAGTTGCCCATGCTTTGCCGCCGGCTGTGGTGGATGCCGCTGAACCTGGCCAATCCGGCCTGGATCGAGGCGCGGCCCGACCTGCGCCTGCACATCGTCGCGGCCAGGCTCGCGCGCCGCGCCGGCATGGCTGAGCTGCAGGCCGAGGTTGCGCGCCTGCACGCCACGCCGCTCGATCGCGAACGGCCCCTGTGGCAGATCCACGTCTTCGAGGACCTCGCGCCCGGGGCGGACGGGTCGCGCCGCGCTGCCGTCTTTCTGCGCCTGCACCATGCCGGCTTCGACGCCCAGGCGACGGCGGCGCTGGCCAATGCGCTGATGGATTTGTCGCCGGCGCCGCGGCGGCCCGGCGCACGACGCCAGCGCCGGGCCCTGCCGTTCGAGCCCGGGATGGCCGACACGCTGCGCGCCGTGCTCGGCGGCCAGGCGGGCAAGGCCGCGGCCATCATCCGCGAGATGCCGGCCACGCTTGCCGGCTTGCGCAGTGCCGCCGGACGCGCGCTGGCGCAGGCCGGCCTCGTCGTCGGCGGCAAGGGCCGCGCCGGCGCGCGGCTGGCGCCGGCCACGCCGTTCAACGTGACGCTCGAGCCGGGGCGCCGCTTTGCCGCGCTGACGCTGCCGCAGCCCGCGGTGCAGACGCTGGCCGGCGTGCACGGAGCGACCCTCGAGGAGATGCTGCTGCTGCTGTGCGCCAGCGCGCTGCGCCGCCACCTCGCGGCACGGCGGCAGTTGCCGCGGCGCTCGCTGGTGGCCGCCGTGCCCCAGCCGGCGAGCGAGGCCGGCGCCGCGGCGGGGAAGCGCATGCCGTCGATGCGGCTGATCGGCCTGGGGACGCATCTGGCGGACCCGCTGCGGCGTCTGGCCTACCTCCGCGCTGCCATGGCGGCCGCAAGCGCGGCCACGGCTGGCCCCGGCGCAAGCGCGGCGGCCGTGTCGTTGCCGGCGGACTTCCCCTCGCTTGGCCTGCCCTGGCTGCTGGAAGCGGCGAGCAGCCTCTACGGCCGCGCGCGCGTCGCCGAGCGCATTCCGCAAGTCGCCAACCTGGTGATCGGCATCGTCCCCGGCCCGTCGCAGCCGCTGTACCTGGCGGGCGCGCGCCTGCTGGCCAACCATCCGGCGTCGGTGCTCGTGCACGGCCTGGCGCTGAACCTCAGCGTGCGCTGCCAGGCCGGCGCGCTGGATTTCGGCATCGTCGCCGACGAACGCGCCCTGCCCGATGCGCAGGCGCTGGCGCAGGCGCTGGCGGCGGCCTGGGACGAGTTGCTTGCGCTGCCGCGGCCGGGCGATCGGGACGGCGCAGGCGGCGTGGCCGCCGAGGCCGGGGTGCTGGTCGGACGCGCGAGCCGGGCCGTCAGCGCGGCGGTGCAAGGCGTCGTCAAGGGCGCCACCGCCAGCGCCACCGCCGGGGTCGCCCAGGGCGTGAGCCGGCTGGCACGCGAGGCCGTGCGCGTCGCCATCACCGAGCGGACTGCGCAGTCGAAGCCGAAGCCGAAATCGCGCCGCTAGTCGCGCCCTTCGTCGCGCCGTTCGTCGCGCTCGCCGTCGCGGCGATCGTCACGCCGGGGCGGGGCCGCGGGCCTCGAACAAAAAAATCGGTCTTCGGCGTCGAAGTGGCCGGCGTATCGCAGAAAATCGACGGGTTTGCCTAAGGTTTTCCCCAAGGGCGCCCCCCTAAACCTCGGACCTCCTCGATGAAGCTTGCTTCCCGCCACCAGTTCCTGGAGCACGTTGCGCTCCGCAACCCCGGCCAGCCGGAATTCCTCCAAGCCGTCACCGAGGTGGCGGAGAGCCTGTGGCCCTTCCTCGAGCAGAACCCGCGCTATGCCGAGCAGGGCCTGCTCGAGCGCCTCGTCGAGCCCGAGCGCGTCGTCATGTTCCGCGTCGCCTGGGTCGACGACGCGGGCCGGGTTCAGGTCAACCGCGGCTACCGCGTGCAGCACAGCATGGCGATCGGCCCCTTCAAGGGCGGCATGCGCTTTCACCCCTCGGTGAACCTCTCCATCCTCAAGTTCCTCGCCTTCGAGCAGACCTTCAAGAACGCGCTCACCACGCTGCCCATGGGTGGCGGCAAGGGCGGTTCGGACTTCGACCCCAAGGGCAAGAGCGACGGCGAGGTGATGCGCTTCTGCCAGGCGCTGATGCTCGAGCTGCACCGCCACGTCGGTGCCGACGTCGACGTGCCGGCCGGTGACATCGGCGTCGGCGCGCGCGAGGTCGGCTTCATGGCCGGCATGATGAAGAAGCTCGGCAACGACGCGTCCTGCGTCTTCACCGGCAAGGGCATCGCCTACGGCGGCAGCCAGATGCGGCCAGAGGCCACGGGCTTCGGCACCGTCTACTTCGTCGAGCAGATGCAGTTGCACGCGAACCGCCGCACGAACGGCGCGCGCGTGCTGATCTCGGGCTCGGGCAACGTCGCGCAGTACGCGGCGATCAAGGCCAGCGAGCTCGGCGGCAAGGTGCTGACGCTCAGCGATTCCGACGGCACGCTCTACGCGCGCGAGGGCTACGACGCCGAGGCGATCAACGACGTCATGCTGCTGAAGAACGAGCGCCGCGGCCGCCTCTCGGAGCTGGCCGGCGATCGCCGCTTCGAGTACCTGGCGGGCAAGCGGCCCTGGCACATCCCGGCCGAGATCGCGCTGCCCTGCGCGACGCAGAACGAGCTCGACGGCAGCGATGCGCGCACGCTGGTGGCCAACGGCGTCATCTGCGTGGCCGAGGGCGCCAACATGCCGTCGACGCTCGATGCCGTGCGCGTCTTCCACGACGCGGGCGTGCTCTACGCGCCGGGCAAGGCGTCCAACGCCGGCGGCGTGGCGACTTCAGGGCTCGAGATGTCGCAGAACGCGATGCGCCTGTCCTGGACGCACGCCGAAGTCGACGAGCGCCTGCACCTGATCATGAAGGACATCCACGGCAACTGCGTGCGCCATGGCAAGCGCGCCGACGGCAGCGTCAACTACGTCGACGGCGCCAACATCAGCGCCTTCGTCAAGGTCGCCGACGCGATGCTGGCGCAGGGCGTGTACTGAAGCTTGCGGCCGGCGCGCTTGCGCTGGCCGGGCCTGCCGGCCGGGCTTCAGTAGGCGCCGACGCGGTTGACCGCTGCGCGCGATTCGCCCAGCGCGTTGCGGGTGACGCGGTTGTCGGTCTCGCCGGCCGGCACGGCCGGACGCGCGGGCAGGCCGGTCCACACGAAGTCCGGGATGGCCGCCACCGCCAGGCCCTGCAGATTGCCCCCGGGCAGCGGCCGGTAGTCGCCGCCTGCGGCGTTCACCAGCTGCGGCTGCAGCGTGTTGATCGCGTTGTTGGCGCGCAGCGCGGCCGGGCTGCAGGTCGGATGGCTGTCCGGGCAGCCGCCCGATTCGCCGCCGTCGCCCACGCCCAGCGGCATGTCTGCGCCGCCGTTCCAGATCACGTTGCCGCGCAGCACCAGGCCGTTGTCGCCGCGGCCCCTCCAGTCCGTGATCGCGCCGGCCACGCTCGTCAGCGCGCCGAAGATCTGGAACTGCTGCCACTGGCTCTGCGTGCCCGGCGGGTTGTAGAAGATGTTGTTGAGGACGAGCACGTTGCGGTTGGGGATGGGCGCGCCGTTGGTGCCGTCGTCCACCACCGTCGTGCCCCAGGCGCCCGCGTCCAGGTACTGCTGGCAACGTTCGCGCCCGGGATCGCCGGGCTGGCCGTCGCAGCTGCGCCCGCCGGTGACCGCCTCGAAGATGTGGCTGCGGCTGCCGATGCGCACGAAGGTGTTGTGCGCAAAGAGGATGTTGTAGCCGCCGCCTGCACCCACCGCGGCACCTTGCACGTCGTGCACGATGTTGTTGACGAAGCGGATGCCGTAGGCCTCGTAGTTGAGCCAGGGCGCCGACATGAACTGCAGGCCGGTGCCCTGGCCTGCGGTGAAGCCGCCGACGCCGCAGTTGAAGAACTCGTTGGATTCGATGCGGATGTAGGCCGAGCCGCCCTTGGTGTAGGCGCACCAGTCGCTGGCATTGCTCACGCGGTTGCCGATCCAGTGCCCGTACTGCACGGCGACGAAGTCGATCGCGTTGTCCCAGGCGCCGTGGATGGTGTTGCGCTCGAGGTAGACGTGCTGCGACTGGTTGACCTTCACCGTCTCCTGCGCCACGCGTGCGCCGCCCGAGATCTCGTTGTCGCGCACCAGCAGCCAGCTGCAGCCCTCGCAGTGCAGCGCGTCGCCCGCCGGCTCGGGGACGATGCGCAGGTTGGTCAGGTAGAGGTAGTGGACGTTGGCGATGTTGAGGTCGCCGCCCAGCGTCACCGTGCCGGCGCGCTCGGCGGTGATGAGGATGGGGAAGTCGCGGCTGCCGCGACGGTTCTCCATGTAGTTGGGCAGGCTCGACTCGGGATAGTTGCCGGGCGCCAGCAGGATGCGCCAGCCGGTGGCCGAGAGCGTGCCCTCGGGCACCTTGCGCCAGGCCGCGGCGAGCGTGCGCAGCGGCTTGGCGGGGGAGAGGCCGTCGTTGCCATCGTCACCATCGGTCGCGACGTGAAGCGTCGTCAGCACCGGGTTGCCGATGTCGTAGAGACCGTCTGCGGTGAGGGCAGGAGTGGTGCCGGTCGGCGGTGCCGGGTCGGTCGTCGGCGGGGTCGGCACCGGGTCGGGCGTCGGTGTCGGTGTGGGGGTCGGTGTCGGCGTCGGCGTCGGCGTCTCCGGCGTCGGCGTCGGCGCAGGAGCCACGGGCGCGGGGGGTGCGGTTCCGGTGGCCGGACCGCCGCTGCCGGTGCTGCTCGAGTCGGTTCCTCCACCGCCTCCGCCGCAGGCGGCAAGGGCAAGGACGATGGCCGCCAGGCCGGCACGAAGCGCGAAGGGCGGCAAGGCGGTGGACGGACGATCCCTGAGCTCGGACACGGCGGATTACCTGGTGGTTGTGGAGGCAGACTCGTGGGGGATCGGCTGTCCGCACAAGGCCTTGAGCGTCGCATTTCACGATCTCGAGGGTCTCGCGCCGCGTCCTCGTGCAACGCGGTCAGCCGAGCCGGCACAGCCGAGCCGGCATTCGGCCAACTGATAGACTATCGGCGATCAATCGGGAGAAAAGTGCATGCACGCCGCCGTCGTCGAGCCCGCTCGGATCGCCCAGGTGCTGGGCCTGCGCCGCAAGGTCGCCACGATCGAGCAGCTCGAGCGGGAGGTCGAAGGCGGCCTTCCCAAGGCTTCGCTCGGCGCCGTGGCGCGCTACGTCTATGGGTCGTCCGCGGACGCCGCGGCGCTGATGCAGCGGGTCATCCCCTCGGCGACCTTCCATCGCCGGGGCGACGAACTCAAGCCCCAGGAAGGCGAGCGCGTGGAGCGCCTGGCGCGCGTGATCGCCACCGCCGAGCATGTGTGGGGCGACGTCGACGACGCACGGACTTTCCTCGGCACCGCGCACGCGATGCTGGGCGGCAAGAGGCCGATCGAGGTGGCCTTGACGGAGCTCGGTGCGCGTCGCGTCGAGAGCCTGCTCTGGTCGCTCTTTCATGGCCTCGCGGCGTAGCGTTGCGTCGCCGCCGGCTCCAGCAGCCTCGCGTCGCGGTTCGCCGCCGACCGAGGGTGTCTGGTCGGCATGGCGCATCGCCGATGGCCGCTTCGATCCCTTCAGCGCGGTTGGCGCCTCGCTCGTCGGGGGGCGCTGGAATTCGCCGGGCGTGGGGGTGATCGACGCCAGTCGGAGCTACGCAGGCGCGATGCTCGAGTGCCTGGCCCACGCCGGCATCGGCCGCGTGCCGCGCAGCCACGTCGCGGTGGAGATCCGCATTGCCGCCGGGGTCACGGTCGAGCAGCTTGACGTCGCGAGCCTTCCGCCGGCCTGGGATGGCGCCGCCCTGCGCGCGGCCAGGGCCTTCGGCGACGCCTGGGTGCGGGAGCAGCGCAGCGCGGTGCTGATCGTGCCGTCGGTGGTGGCGCACAAGGAATTCAATGTGCTCATCAACCCCCGCCACCCGGACTTTCGCAGCATCGTGGCCGCTGCGCCCGAGCCGGTGATCTGGGACGCGCGGATGTTCGGCGCAGGCGCAGCGCATCGGCGGAGCAGGCCATGACGCAAGGCCCCGAGCGCTGGCGCCTT
>CAUJJO010000101.1 GCA_963205125.1 Pseudomonadota bacterium
GAGCTGCGCCACTGCCTGGACATCCCCTACCGCGTCTGCATCAACGAGGCGGTCGAGGTCGCCAAGAGCTTCGGCGGCACCGACGGCCACAAGTACGTCAACGGCGTGCTCGACAAGGCGGCGATCGACCTGCGCCCGGCCGAGGTCGCGGCGGCAAGGCAGGGCGCCGTGCCGCGCACGACGAGGCCGCCGCGCTGAAGCCGGGTCGTATCGGCGCCGCCGCTGCATCAGTGTCTTCCGTAGGAGCGCCGGCAGGCGCGATGGGGCGCCGCGCATGGTCATGCCAAGGCCCCATCGCGGCTGCCGCCGCTCCTACGACGTGGGAGAGGGCCGGGGTGCGCGTGCAGGGGCGCCGCCGGCCCCCGGCTTCAGGGCCTGGCCGCGACGGCGGGCAGCCACGCGCGCAGCCGCGCGACGGCTTCCTGCAGATGATCCATCGCCGTCGCGTAGGACACGCGCAGGTAGCGCTTGCGCTCGTGCTCGCCGAAGTCCAGGCCCGGCACCATCGCGACACCGGCTTCCTCCAGCATGGCCTCGGCGAAGGCCGCGCTGTCGGCGCTGAACGGGCTGCAGTCGACGTAGACGTAGAAGGCGCCGTCGGGCTCGACGGGAATCACGAAGCCCAGCTCGCGCAGGGCCGGCACGAGGTAGTCGCGCCGCGCGCGGAACTCCTCGCGGCGCTGGCGGTAGAGCGCCATCGCCGCCGGCTCGAAGCAGGCCAGCGCCGCGTGCTGGGCCAGCGCCGAGGGGCAGATGAAGAGGTTCTGCGCCAGCTTCTCGAAGGTGTCGACGAGCGTCGGCGGCACCACCAGCCAGCCCAGGCGCCAGCCGGTCATGTGGAAGAACTTGGAGAAGCTGCCGGCCACCAGCACGTCCTCGCCGAGCGAGACCGCGCTGCGCGGGCGCTCGCCGTAGCTGAGGTCGAGGTAGATCTCGTCGACGAGGGTGAAGCCGCCGCGCGCCCGCGAAACGTCGACCAGGCGCGCCAGTTCGTCGAAGGCGATCGAGGTGCCGGTCGGGTTGCTCGGCGTGGCCAGCAGCACGCCGCGCACCGCCTCGCCCCAGTGCGCGGCCACCGTGGCGGCGTCGAGCTGGAAGCGCTGCGCCGGGCCGACCGGAATCGTCACCGGCACGCCGTCGAAGGCGCTGACGAAATGCCGGTTGCAGGGGTAGCAGGGGTCGGCCATCAGCACCTGCGCGCCGGGCTCGACGAGCGCGCAGCAGGCCAGCAGCAGCGCGGCCGACGCGCCCGCGGTGACGACGATGCGCCCGGGATCGAGTTCGACGCCATGCGCCGCTTGGGCGTGGCGCGCGATCGCCTCGCGCAGCGCCTGCACGCCAAGCGCCGCGGTGTAGCCGGTGGCGCCGGCGTCGACCGCGGCCTTGAGCGCGGCGACGACTGGCGGCGCGGCGGTGAAGTCGGGCTCGCCGATGCTCAGATGGATGATCGAGCGGCCCGCGGCCTCCAGCGTGCGGGCGCGCTTGACCAGCTCCATCACGTGAAAGGGTTCGATGCGCGCGGTGCGCGGGGCCAGGCGGGTCATGGCGGGACGGGGCGAAGAGCTCATACCTGATTGTCCTTGGCGCGGCCCCGAGCGGCACGACGCGGGCTTTGCCGACGTGCGAAGTCCACGCGCGCCGACGCCCAAACGTGACAAGACGTTAATCAGGCGCCCGAGGGCATGCTTTTCGTGCCACCGCCGAGGGCGCCTGCCCGTAAGCTGCCCGCCGTGAACCTCATGCCCTTCGTGCGCCGGACGCCGGAAGGCCCGCCCAGCACCCAGTTCGCGGCCACCATCGTGGCCCTGCCGCCCGCGGACGCCAGCGCGCCCGAGGGCGAGGCGTTCGCGCCCGACAGCCTGGTGACGGACGAGCCCGGTGGCGCCTCGATGCCCGACGTCGTCACCGACGTCGGCGACCTGCCGCACGAGGCGCCGGAGCTTGCCGACACGCCCACGCTCTCCAGCATCGGCCGCTACGCGCTCAAGCGCCAGCTCGGCGTGGGGGGCCTTGGCACCGTGTTCGAGGCCTGGGACCCGCTGCTGTCGCGCACGGTGGCGATCAAGATGCTCAACCTGAGCAGCGCGACGGACGCCGCCCAGGGCCATCCGCTGGACGGCCTGCTGCTGAACGAGGCGCGCGCCGCCGCGGGCCTGAGCCACCGCTGCATCGTCACCATCCACGACGCGGGGCTGTCGCCGCACGGCGTCTACATCGCGATGGAGCGCCTGCACGGGCGCGACCTGCAGCGCGCGCTGGCCGACGGCTGGCGGCCCACGGTCGAGCAAAGCCTGCTGCTCGTGCGCCGCGTCGCCGACGCGCTGGCCTACGCGCACGCACGCGGCGTCGTGCACTGCGACATCAAGCCGGCCAACATCTTCCTGCAGCGCAAGGATCGGCCCAAGGTGCTGGACTTCGGCATCGCGCGGCTGATGCACGGCGCGGGCGTGCCGCTGCCCGAAGGCACAGTGGCCGGCTCGCCGCGCTACCGCGCGCCCGAGCAGCTCGTCGACGCGCCGATCGACGCGCGCACCGATCTGTTCTCGCTGGGCGTCGTCATGTACGAGCTGCTCACCGGCACGCGCGCCTTCGGCGGCAGTTCGCTGGGCGAGATCGACCGCGCCGTGCTGCAGCACACGCCGACGCCGGTGCACGAACTGTGCCCCGAGGTGCCGCTCGAGGTTTCGGCGATCGTCGCGCGGCTGATGGAGCGCGACCCGGCGCGCCGCCATTCGAGCGCGACCGAACTCTCGGCCGAGCTGCGACGCTGGCTCGCCGCGAACAGCGCGCAGGGCGAGGCCGGCGTGACCGGCGTGACCGGCGTGATGGCGGCGCTGCCGCCCCAGCCGGCGCCGGTGGCCGCGCCGTCGCGCCGCGCAGGCGCCGCGCGCGGGCTGCTGGCAGCGGCCGTGCTGGCAGGCGTCGCTGCGCTGGCGCTGGGCCTGCTCCAGCCCTGGGCGCAGGCGCCGACGGGCCCGGCCGCGGCTGCGCCGCAGGACACGTCGCCGCGCGCGCCCGCAGGCCTCGATGCGGCAGCCACGGCCACGGCGGCAAACGCTGGCGCCGTCACCGCGACGGACGTGGGGGCAGGGTCTGCGCCGGGCGCCGAAGACACCGGCCCGGCCGGCCCGGCGGGCAACGCGGCCGCAGGCGCCGATGCCGCCACCGCCAAGGCCGGGGCGACGGCCCCGGGGCGCACCGCAACCTCAGCGCCGGCGACGCTCGCGGCCGCGCCGACCGGCGCCACGCGCCGCAGCAGCAGCGCGCGGACCCGCACCAACGGCGCCGAGGACAGCGCTCACGAAAGCCGCCGTGCCGACGCCACCGCCGCCGCGGCCGCGCCGACCACCGGCGCACTGCTGCTGGCCGTCAGCCCCTGGGGCGAGGTCGAAGTCGACGGCCGCCCCAGCGGAACGACACCGCCGCTCACCCGCCTGACGCTGCCCGCAGGCACCCACTCGGTGACGCTGCGCAACGCCGACTTCCCGCCGTACACGGTGCAGATCCAGATCAGCGCCGACAAAGCCGTGACGCTGCGCCATCGCTTCGGATCATGAGCAGCCGCTCGGTCCGGGCCAGGCCAGGCGCCGACGCCGCCTCCGTGCGCCGGCCCGTGCTCGCGCTTGCCGCGGCACTCGTGCTCGTGCTGAGCCTTGCCGGCTGCGCCGCCCCGACGCCGCCGCGCGGGCTCACCGAACTGCTCGCGCAGCCGGGCGAGCGCGCGCTGCTGGACGGCATGCGCGCCTACGACGACGGCCAGTACGCCGCCGCCGAGACCGCGCTGCGCCAGGCGCTGGCCAAGGGCCTGGCCAGCCCGCACGATCGCGCCAGCGCGCACAAGCTGCTGGCCTTCATCCAGTGCACGAGCGAGCGCATCGCCGCCTGCGAGGACGAGTTCCGCGCCGCGCGCGCGGCCGACCCGGGCTTCACCCTCGGCCGCGCCGAGGCCGGCCACCCGCTCTGGGGCCCGGTCTACCGCCGCGTGCTGCCCTGACGCGGTGATGGACGGGTCCGCGAAGGCGACGCCTTCGCGGGTCGACGTACGACGCGTTGCCGGTGCGCCCACGCCCTGCCCCGGGGCTGCGTGCGCCCTGCGGCGATAATCCGCGGCGACGATGACCGCCTCCGACGTCCTGTCCGGCCGCCCCGTCGCCCACCGGCACCGCGTGCGCGTGTACTGGGAGGACACCGATGCGGGCGGCGTGGTGTACTACGCCAACTACCTGAAGTTCTTCGAGCGCGCGCGCACCGAGTGGCTGCGCGAGCGCGGCATCGGCCAGCAGGCGCTGAAGGACGAGGCGGGGACGATGTTCGTCGTCGCCGAGGCGCAGATCGCCTACCGTCAACCGGCGAGGCTGGACGACGTTCTGGATCTGGAGCTTGCCGTGCTCGCGTGCGGCCGCGCCTCGCTCGAGCTTCTGCAGCAGGCCCGGCGCGACGGCGCGCTGCTGGCGAGCGCGCGCATCCGCATCGGCTGCGTCGACGCGCGCACCCTGCGCCCCTGCCGCATTCCCGACGCGGTGCTCGGGTGCCTGGGCAGAACACCCGACCTTGACCCGATGACGATCGACTGAAGACCCGATGACGCAGGACCTCTCCATCACCGCGCTGGTGCTCAACGCCAGCTTCGTCGTGCAGCTCGTCATGGCCGGCCTGCTGCTGGCCTCGCTGGCGAGCTGGACGGTGATCTTCGGCAAGCTCTTCGGCCTGCGCCGCGTGCGCGGGCGCAACGACGACTTCGAGCGCGACTTCTGGTCCGGCCGCAGCCTCGCCGAGATGAACCAGGCGATCGCCGGCAAGGCCGAGACGGCGCCGATCGAGCGCATCTTCGCCAGCGGCATGCGCGAATTCCTCAAGCTGCGCGAGCGCCGGCTGGACGCCGCCACGCAGCTCGACGGCGCGCACCGCGCGATGCGCGTGAGCCTGCAGCGCGAGCTCGACGTGATCGAGAGCAACATGAGCTTCCTCGCCTCGGTCGGCTCGGTCTCGCCCTACGTCGGCCTCTTCGGCACCGTGTGGGGGATCATGCATGCCTTCGTCGGGCTCTCGAACATGCAGCAGGTGACGCTGGCCACCGTCGCCCCCGGCATCGCCGTGGCGCTGGTGGCCACCGCCATCGGCCTGTTCGCGGCGATCCCGGCGGTGGTCGCCTACAACCGCTTCGCGCGCGACATCGACCGCATCGCGATCCAGCTCGAGACCTTCATCGAGGAGTTCTCGAACATCCTGCAGCGCAACGCCGCGGGCGGCAGCGTGGCGCCAGGGGCCGCGGCGACCCTGGCGCCGGGGCGCTGAGATGCCGGCCCTGGCCTCGCGCGGCGGCAGCGGGCGGCGGCGGCGCGCGAGGAACGAGATCAACATGGTGCCGTTCATCGACGTCATGCTCGAGCTGCTGATCATCTTCATGGTCACCGCGCCGCTGATCACCACCGGCGTCGTCGACGTCCCCACCGTGGGCCGCAGCAGCCAGCGCCCGCCGCACGTCATCGAGGTCCTCGTCGGCGTCGACGAGAAGCTGCGCCTGCGCCTGGACGGCGGCGACCCCGAGGCGGTGACGCTGCCGCGCCTGGCCGCGCGCGTGCAGGCGCTGCAGGGCGGCGGGGCCGAGGTGCCGGTGATCATCAGCGGCGACCGCCGCGTGCGCTACGAGGCGGTGATGAAGGTCATGGCCACGCTGCAGAAGGAACGCATCGCGCGCGTGGGCCTGATGGTCAAGCAGGGCGAGTAGCGCGCTCGCGCGACGACCTCCCGCCGACAAGCCGCATCCAAGCCGCCGATGAGCCAGGCCAGCCTCGCCCGCGACCAACTGCTGCCCAAGCCCCCGGGCGGCCTCGTGCGTGGCGCGGCGCTGGCGCTGCTGGCGCACGCGGCAATGCTGGCCGCGCTGACGCTGGCGGTGCAGTGGCGCAGCCACGAACCGGTGCAGGTCAGCGCCGAGCTGTGGTCGGCGCTGCCGCAGGCCGCCGCACCGCCGGCCGTCGAGCCGCCGCCCCCACCCCTGCCAGCGCCGCGCCCCGAACCACGCCCGGAACCCCCGACCGCACCACCGCCGCCGCGACCCGCGGTGCAGGAGCCCGACGCGCAGATCGCCATCGAGCAGGCGCGCAAGCGCAAGGCCGAGGAGGAGGCACGCCTGCAGCGCGAGGAACGCGAGCAGCGCGCCAAGGCCGAACAGGCGAAGGCCGAGCGCGAGCGCGCGCAGAGGGAGAAGGTCGAAAAGGCCGAGAAGGCCGAGAAAGCCGAGAAGGCACGGCAGGCCGAGGCCGAGAAGGTGCGCCAGGCGCAGGCCCGCAAGCTCGAGGAACAGCGTGAGAAGGAGCGCGAGAAGGAGCGCCAGCAGGCCGAGGAGAAGCGCCTGGCCGATGCGCGCAAGCGGCAGCTCGAACGCATGATGGGCCAGGTCGGCGGCAGCGGCAGCACGCCGGGCGCCACGGCGGCGGTGAGCAGCGGCCCCTCGGCCAGCTACGCCGGGCGGCTGGTCGCCGCGATCAAGCCCAACGTCGTCTTCACCGACTCGGTGCCGGGCAATCCGGCGGCCGAGGTCGAGGTGCGCGCCGGCCCGAGCGGCAGCATCCTCTCGCGTCGGCTGGTGCGCAGCAGCGGCCACAAGGAGTGGGACGAAGCCGTGCTGCGCGCCATCGACCGCACCGGCACGCTGCCGCGCGACGTCGACGGCCGCGTGCCGCCGGTGATCCTGCTGGCCTTCCGGCCCAACGAGCTCGGCAACTGAGGCGCCGACCCGGGTGCCGACCCGGCAGCGGGCCATCGCCGCAGATCTGGACCGATCGGCGGTCACAACTCCGCCCTTCAGTTTGCACTGACGCGGCCGATGCTGGCTTCGTCCCGTCTCGACGAGCGCCTGTCGTCGGTCGGTTTGCAAACCCGCAGGAGCTGCTCTCCCATGTCACTCGTGAAATCCATCGCACTCGCCCTGACCCTCGGCGCGGGCCTCGCCCTCTCCGCCCACGCCAGCAACGTCGAGGACGCCAAGAGCATGGTCGACGCCGCCCTGGCGCAGGTGAAGGCCAAGGGCGTCGATGCCGCGCTCGGCGAATTCAACGCCGGCGGCACCTGGAACAAGGGCGGCCTCTACATCGTCGTCGTCGGCTTCGACGGCAAGATGCTCGCGCATTCGGCGAACACGAAGATCGTCGGCAAGAACATGATGGAAGCCAAGGACGCGGGCGGCAAGCTCTTCGTCAAGGAGAACATCAGCGCCGTCAAGGCCAGCGGCATCTCCAACATCGACATGCGCTGGGCCAACCCGGCCACCAACCAGATCGCCGATGCGGTGATGGTGAGCAAGCGCATCCCCGGGCAGGACATGTACATCGGCTCGGTGGCCTTCAAGTAAGCCGCCGGGTCGCGGCTGTTCGCGCCCCCGCCTCGCCCGCGCGCCGCCTCCCGTGCGCGGGCGGGCACCCACCTCGTCGCCCACTGACGGTGATCCGACCATGAGCCTTCTCGACAAGCTCTCGCTGCGCGCCAAGCTGCTGCTGGCCCCGCTCGCCTGCCTCTGCCTCATGGTGCTGGCCGCGGCCGGCGCGGTCTGGGGCTTCGCGCAGCAACGCGAGGCGCTGGATTCGCTGCACACGCAGCGCCTGCCGAGCTACGCGTTTGCCGCCCAGTTCGAGTCCGGGCTGCGCGACCTCAACGGCCTCATCAACCGCGCCATCGGCTACGCCGCGCTGGGCTACAACGAGAAGGAGATCGCCGCCGTCGACAAGACGCTGCTGGCAACCTCCGCGGCCATGCACAAGGCGCTCGCCCAGCACGACAAGGACGCGCGCGGCGACGAGGAGCGCGCGCTCGTGCAGGCGCTGGCCGCGGGCTTCGGCAAGTACGACAAGGCGATCGCCGGCGTGCTCGAGATGCGCGAGGCCGGTGCGGCGCTGGCCGTCACCTACCTGACGACCGCGCAGTCGGAATACGAAGGCCTGCTGGCGCAGATCAGCAAGATCACCAAGGCGCGCCTGGACGCCGCGGGCGAGGACGTCGCGAAGGCGCGCAAGGCCGCCCAGAACGCGCAGATGGCGATCGCCGCCAGCGCCGCGGTCGCGGTGATCGCCGGCATCGGCCTGAGCCTGCTGCTTGCGCAAGGCCTGCTGCGGCGCATGCGCAGCGCCTCGAGCGCGGTCGAGCGCCTGGCCGCCGGGGATCTGTGCGAGCCGGTGCAGACGCAGGGGCGCGACGAGGTCGGCCGCCTGCTCGGCGACGTCGAGGCCGTGCGCGTGCGCCTGGCCGACGCCATCCGGCTCGTGCAGGAGGCCTCGGAATCGGTCAAGTGCGCGGCCAGCGAGATCGCCTCGGGCAACGCCGACCTCAGCCAGCGCACCGAGCAGCAGGCGAGCAACCTGCAGCAGACGGCAGCGTCGATGGAGGAGCTCAGCGGCACCATCCGCAACAACGCCGAGTCGGCCGGCACCGCCTCGCGGCTGGCGCAGTCCGCCAGCAGCGTGGCCGGCCGCGGCGGCAGCGTCGTCGGCCAGGTGGTCTCGACGATGACCGAGATCAGCGACAGCAGCCGGCGCATCGCCGACATCATCGGCACCATCGACGGCATCGCCTTCCAGACCAACATCCTCGCGCTCAACGCCGCGGTCGAGGCCGCGCGCGCCGGTGAGCAGGGGCGCGGCTTCGCCGTCGTCGCCAGCGAGGTGCGCAGCCTCGCGCAGCGCAGCGCGCAGGCCGCACGCGAGATCAAGGCCTTGATCGGCACCAGCGTCGAGAAGGTCGAGGCCGGCACCCGCCTCGTCGGCGAGGCCGGATCGACGATGCAGGACATCGTCGAGCAGGTCAAGCGCGTGAGCGACCTGATCGCCGAGATCAGCAGCGCCTCCGAGCAGCAGACCGCGGGCGTCGGCCAGGTCAGCGACGCGGTGACGCAGCTCGACACCGTGACGCAGCAGAACGCCGCGCTCGTCGAGCAGTCGGCCGCGGCGGCCGAGAGCCTGCGCCAGCAGGCGCACCGCCTGGTCGAGGCGGTGGCCGTGTTCAAGGTCGAAGGCGCGCCCGCGTAGCGCGGCCACCGCCACGCTGCGGCAAGCGATTCCCCAACCACGGCCCGGGCTCGACCGCCCAAGGGCCGAGCCCCCCGGCGTCGTCGCAGGCGATGCCTCAATCCCCCCAACCTGAAACCAGGAGCTCCCCGATGACCCCGATGAAGACCCTGATCGCCGCTGCCGCCCTGGCGATCACCTCGATGGCCGCGCACGCCGACAAGGTGTCCGACGCCAAGGCGATGCTGGACAAGGCCATCAGCATGGTCCAGGCCAAGGGCAAGGACGCCGCGACCGCCGAGCTCAACGCCGGCGGCAACTGGCACCAGGGCGGCGTCTACGTCGTCTACGGCCAGCTCGACGGCACCATCCTCGCGCACTCGGCCAACAGCAAGATGGCCGGCAAGAACACCGCACAGGCCAAGGACGCCGCCGGCAAGGAGTTCGTCAAGGAGAACCTGACCGCGCTCAAGAGCACGGGCAGCTCCGAGATCACCATGCGCTGGGCCAACCCGGACACGAACAAGAGCGACGACGCGATCATGTTCAGCAAGCGCGTCCCGGGCACCGACAACTACGTCTCGGCAATCACCTTCGTGAAGTGAGCGCACGGGGCGTCCCCGGACGCCCCGACGAAGCGACTGCCCACAGGCCGGCCGGATCCGCGCGATCCCGCCGGCCTTCGTCGTTCCTGCCGGCTCAGATCCGCCCTTCCTCGACCGCGTGGCAGGCCACCTGCACGCCCTCGCGCAGGATGAGCTGCGGGCGCTCGGCGCTGCAGCGCGCGTTGGCGTGCGGGCAGCGCGGATGGAAGGCGCAGCCCGTGGGCGGGTTCAGCGGGTTGGGCACCTCGCCCTGCACCGGCGTGCGGGCGCGGCCGGTCATGTGGATGTCGGGAATGGCATCCAGCAGCATGCGCGTGTAGGGGTGGCGCGGCGCGGCGAAGAGCGTCTGCTTCGGCGCCAGCTCGACCAGGCGGCCGAGGTACATCACGCCTACGTCGTCGGAGACGTGACGAACGACGGCGAGGTTGTGGCTGATGAACAGGTAGGTCAGGCCCTGCTCGCGCTGCAGGTCCTTCATGATGTTGAGCACCTGCGCCTGCACCGAGACGTCGAGCGCGCTGGTCGGCTCGTCGCAGACGAGGAACTCGGGCTGCGTGGCCAGCGCGCGCGCGATCGAGATGCGCTGGCGCTGGCCGCCCGAGAACTGGTGCGGGAACTTGCCGGCGTCCGCGGCGGCCAGGCCCACCTGCTGCAGCAGCTCGCCCACGCGCGCCTGCAGCGCACCGCGCTCGCTCAGGATGCCGTGCTCGCGCAGCGGCTCGGCGACGATGTCGCGCACGCGCCAGCGCGGGTTCAGGCTCGCATAGGGGTCCTGGAAGATCATCTGCATGCGCCGGCGCAGCCTGGGCGCCTCGGCCGACTGCAGCAGCGCGGCGGTCTCCTGGCCGTCGAAGTGCACGCTGCCGCGGGTGGGGCCGTACAGGCCCACGAGCAGGCGCGCCACCGTGCTCTTGCCGCAGCCCGATTCGCCGACCAGCGCCAGCGTTCGGCCGCGCGCGATCGCGAAGCTCACGCCGTCGACCGCGTGCACGAACTGGCGCGGCTTGCGCTCGAGCGTGCGCTCGAGCCAGGGCGCGGAGACGTCGAAGGTCTTGCAGAGGTCCTGCACCTCAACGAGCGTGCTCATCGCGGCACCTCCCCTGCGCCCGCGTGCAGCCAGCACGCCGCCTGCGTGCGCCCGGCGGGCATCAGCTCGGGGCGCTCGACGCGGCAGCGCTCGAAGACCTGCGGGCAGCGCGGGTTGAAGGCGCAGCCGCGCGGGATGGCGTTCAGGCGCGGCATCGCGCCGTCGATCTGCAGCAGGCGCTCGCGGTCCTCGTCCATCGCCGGGATCGAGCCCATCAGGCCGCGCGAGTAGGGGTGCGCCGGCGCGTGGATGACCTCGTGCACCGGGCCGAGCTCGGCGATGCGGCCGGCGTACATCACCGCCACGCGGTCGCAGGTCTCGGCGATCACGCCCATGTCGTGCGTCACCAGCATCACCGCAGCGCCCTTCTCGCGGGCCAGGTGCTTGAGCAGCGCGATGATCTGCGCCTGGATCGAGACGTCGAGCGCCGTCGTCGGCTCGTCGGCGACGATGAGCCGCGGCTCGGCGGCCAGCGCCAGGGCGATCACCACGCGCTGGCGCATGCCGCCGCTGAACTGGTGCGGGTACTGGTCGATGCGCGCCTCGGGCGCCGGGATGCCGGTCTGGCGCAGCAGGTCGATGGCACGCTCGCGCGCCTGCGCGGCGTTCAGCGGGAGGTGCGTCTGGATCGTCTCCACCAGTTGCCGGCCGACGGTGTAGAGCGGGTTGAGGCTCGTCAGCGGATCCTGGAACACCGCACCGATCTGCTTGCCGCGGATCTTGCGCATGGCGTCGGCGTCGAGCTCGTCGATGCGCCGCCCGTCCAGCAGCACCTGCCCCGCGGCGATGCGCCCCGGCGGCTCGAGCAGGCCGATGATCGCCGCGCCGGTGAGCGACTTGCCGGCACCCGACTCGCCGACGACGCCGAGGATCTCGCCGGGCGCGATGGTGAACGAGATGTCGTCCAGCGCCAGCAGCGTGCCGTGGCGGGTCGGGAACTCGACCCGCAGGTTCTTCACTTCGAGCAGCGGCTTCATGGCGTCATTGCAGCCGGGGGTTGAGGGCGTCGCGCAGCCAGTCGCCCAGCAGGTTCACCGACAGCGCGATGACCATCAGCATGATTCCGGGCCAGACGGTGATCCACCATTCGCCGCTGAAGAGGAAGTCGTTGCCGATGCGGATCAGCGTGCCCAGGCTCGGGCTGGTCGGCGGCACGCCGACGCCGAGGAAGGACAGCGTCGCCTCGATGATCACCGCCTGCGCGACGTCGATCGTCGCCAGCACCAGCACGGGCCCGAGCACGTTGGGCAGCACGTGGCGGCGCATGATGCGGCCGCTGCCCACGCCGATCACGCGCGCGGCCTGCACGTACTCCTTCTGCCGCTCGACCATCGTCGAGCCGCGCACGGTGCGCGCGTACTTGCCCCAGCCGGTGAGCGCGATGGCCAGGATCAGCACCGCGAAGGCCAGCGTCTCGTGCGCGTTCGGGAACACCGCGCGCCCGGCGCCGTCGATCAGCAGCGCGACGAGGATCGCCGGGAAGGACAGCATGACGTCGCAGACCCGCATGATGAAGCCGTCGATGCGCCCGCCGACGAAGCCCGAGAGCAGCCCGAGCGCCACGCCCACGACCACGCTCAGCAGCACCGCCGCCAGCGCGACGAAGAGAGAGATGCGCGCCCCGTACATCAGCGCCGAGAGGATGTCGCGGCCCTGGTCGTCGGTGCCCAGCAGGTACTTGGGGTTTCCCTCGGCCAGCCAGCTCGGCGGCAGCCGCGCGTCGGAGAGGTCCAGCGTGGCGAGGTCGAAGGGATCGTGCGGCGCAAGCCACGGCGCGAACACCGCGGCGATCACGCACAGCAGCACGAGCACGAAGGAGACGATCGCCACCGGCGAGCGCTTGAAGCTGTACCAGACGTCACCGGCAAGAAAGCGCGCGAGCGCGCCGGGCTCGGCGGCCGCGGCGTCGGTGGATGCGGGGGAACTCATGGCGGGCAGGCGTTCAATGGCCGCTGCGCTCGGCGCGCAGCCGCGGGTCGACGGCGAAGTACAGCAGGTCGACGACGAGGTTGATGACGACGAAGATCAGCGAGATCAGGCACAGGTAGGCGGCCATCACCGGGATGTCGGCGAACTGCACCGCCTGGATGAAGAGGAAGCCCATGCCCGGCCACTGGAACACCGTCTCGGTGATGATGGCAAATGCGATCAGGCCGCCGAGCTGCAGGCCGGTGATCGTCATCACCGGCACCAGCGTGTTCTTCAGCGCGTGGCCGTAGTAGACGGCGCGGTTGGAAAGGCCGCGTGCACGCGCGAACTTGATGAAGTCGGTGCGCAGCACTTCCAGCATCTCCGAGCGCACGAGCCGCATGATGAGCGCGAGCTGATAGACCGAGAGCGTGATCGCCGGCAGGATCAGGTGCTTCCAGCCATCGACCGTGAGCATGCCCGTGGTCCAGCCGCCCAGCGCCACCGTCTCGCCGCGGCCGAAGCTCGGCAGCCAGTTCAGCAGCACCGCGAAGAAGAGGATCAGGAAGATGCCGATGAGGAAGGTCGGCAGCGAGACGCCCAGCAGCGACAGCCCCATCAGCAGCTGCGCCGAGCGGCGCTGCCGCCGCAGCGCGGCGTAGACGCCGGCCGGGATGCCCACCGCCAGCGCCAGGATGGCGGCGATGACCGAGAGCTCGAGCGTGGCCGGCAGGCGCTCGAGGATCAGCGTCGAGACCTTCTGGCTCTGGCGCAGGCTCATGCCGAACTCGCCGCGCGCGGCGTTGGCCACGAAGGCGCCGAACTGCACGAGGAAGGGCTTGTCCAGGCCGAGGTCGCGGCGCAGCGCGTCGCGCTGCTCCTGCGTGGCGTCCTGCCCCAGCATGTTGGTGACCGGGTCACCGACGAACTGGAACAGCATGAAGGCGACGAAGGCCACCGTGAGCATGACGATCACGGCCTGGGCGAGGCGGCGGAGGACGAAGGCGAGCATCGACGGTCTGCGCCCGCAGGGGCGCGACGGGTGCAGGGGAAAGCGTCGGATTGTGGCCCGCGCCGCATGCACCTTGCGACGGTCCGAAGAACTTAGGGGGTCAGTGCTTACCCGCGGCGAGGCGCCCACGCGGCGCGGCTAGGGCTAGCATTCGCCGTTTTTCCACCCTGGAGCCCCAACGATGAAGCTGAGGACCTTGCTGAGCGCTGCCGCGCTCTCGGCCCTGATGGCCCTGCCCGTGCAGGCGCAGGCGCAGGCGCAGACGCAGACGCTGCGCTGGGCGGCGCAGAACGACATCCTGACGATGGATCCGCACTCGCAGAACCACGCCACCACGCTGGCGCTGCTGCAGCACGCCTACGAGGGCCTGGTGCGCTACAGCGCCAAGTACGAGGTCGAGCCCGCGCTGGCCACCAAGTGGACGATGGTCAGCCCGACGCAGGTGCGCTTCGAGCTGCGCCGGGGCGTCAAGTTCCACGACGGCAGCCCCTTCACCGCCGACGACGTCGTGTTCTCCTTCGGCCGCGTCAAGCAGCCCAACGCGACGCTCTCGGCCTCGGTGTCGGGCGTCACCGAGGTGCGCAAGGTCGACGACCACACGGTCGACTTCATCCTCGCCGCGCCCAACCCCATCCTGCTGCGCAACGCCATCAACTTCTACATCATGAGCAAGTCGTGGTCGGAGAAGAACCGCACCACCAACGTTCAGGACTACAAGGCCAAGGAGGAGAACTTCGCCTCGCGCAACGCGATGGGCACCGGCCCCTACAGGATCACCGCCTGGATGCCCGAGCAGCGCCTGACGATGACGCGCAACGACGGCTGGTGGGACAAGAACACCAGCAACGTCAAGGACGTCGTCTACACCCCGATCAAGAGCGACCCGACGCGCGTGGCCGCGCTGCTCTCGGGCGACGTCGACCTGCTCACCGACCTGCCGACGCAGGACGTGGCCCGCTTGCGCGCCGACCCGAAGGTGAAGATCCTCGACGGCCCCGAGGTGCGCACCATCTTTCTCGCCCCCGACGTCGGCAGCGCCGAGCTGAAGTACAGCAGCGTCAAGGGCAAGAACCCGTTCGCCGACAAGCGCGTGCGCCAGGCGCTGAGCATGGCCATCGACCGCGTCGCGATCCAGCGCAACATCATGCGCGGCCTGTCGATCCCCGCCGGCCTGATGGTGGCACCCGGCGTCAACGGCCACACCGACGATCTCGACCAGCCGGCCAAGGTTGACGTCGAGGGCGCGAAGAAGCTGCTCGCCGAGGCCGGCTACCCGCAGGGCTTCGAGTTCCGCCTGAACTGCCCGAACAACCGCTACGTCAACGACGAGGAGATCTGCCAGGCCATCGTCGCGATGTGGGCCAAGCTCGGCATCAAGGCCTCGCTGGTGGCCGAGAACATGGCGACCTTCTCGCAGAAGTTCCAGAACTTCGACTCGTCGATGTACCTGCTCGGCTGGGGCGTGGCCACCTACGACGCGCAGTACACCATCCAGGCGCTGGTGCGCACGCGCACCGCGGGTGCCGACGGCAACTTCAACTTCTCGAAGATCAGCGATCCGGTCGTCGACCGCCTGACCGACGCGATGAAGGTCGAGACCGACAACACCAAGCGCAACGCCGAGATCCGCGAAGCGCTGCTGCGCATCAAGGACGAGGTGCTGCTGATCCCGCTGCACCACCAGATGCGCCCCTGGGCCATGAAGCCCGGCGTGACGACCATCCACCGCTCCGACGACCGCCCCGAGGCGCGCTACACGAGCGTCAACTGAGACCGGACGCGGGCTGCGCGCCCGCGCACCCGTCGAAAGCAAGGCCGCCTGCGGGCGGCCTTGGCGCTTGTGGCGCGGTCGGGCGACGCGGTGGGGGCGCGGCCATGCGTGGCGCGTCTTATACTACCTTTCACAACAAGGAAGTATATGTTCGTGCCAGGCTTCTACGTCCCGCAGAGCGCCGCGGCCCAGGCCGCGTTCGCCGATCTGGTGCCGGCGGCGCAGCAGTTCGAGCTGGAACGCTCGATTGCCGACCTGCCGGGCGGCTTCACGCGCAAGACGATCCGCGGGCGGACGTACTGGTACTACCAGATCAAGTCGCCCGACAACCGCCCGCGGCAGATCTATGTCGGCCCCGACTCCCCCGCGACCCAGGCGCTGCTGCAAGCCCGGGAAGACGGCGGCGCACGCTTGCTCGGCCATGAGCATCTGCAGCGGCTGTGCCGCTCGGCGATCGAGCTCGGCTGCGCCGCGATCGCGCCCACGCATGCGCGCATCCTTGCGCGCCTCGCGGATCACGGCTTCTTCCGTGCCGGGGGCGTGCTCGTCGGCACGCACGCCTTCATCGCCCACCAGAACCACCTGGGCGTGCGCTGGTCGACTGCCACGCGCACCCAGGACCTGGACTTCGCGCACCCGGGCCGCAACATCTCCATCGCGCTGCCGAGCGGATTGAAGGTCGACACCCGTGGCGCCATCGAATCGCTGAAGATGGGCTTCGTCCCCAACCTCGCGCAGACCACCTACGTGAAGGCGGACGAGCCCGACCTGCAGCTCGACTTCGTGACGCCGCGCGTGGCGGCCAACGACAGGCCGATCCACCTCCCCGAGTTGCAAGTGACGCTGCAGCCGCTGAAGTTCATGGAGTACGCGCTCGAGGACACGCTGCCCGCGGTGCTGCTGACCCGTCGTGGGCCTCTGGTCGTGAAGCTGCCGCAGCCGCAGCGCTATGCGCTGCACAAGCTGATCGTCTACGGCGAGCGTTCGGGCGACCTGCGCCCCAAGGCGACCAAGGATCTGGAGCAGGCAGCCTGCCTGCTCGCCTGGTTCCTCGAGCACGACCCGCTGTCGCTGCGCGAGGCCTGTGCCGATCTCGCAGCGCGCGGCAAGGGCTGGCTTGCACGCGTTGCGATCGGCGCCGCCGCCCTCGAGCGCCGCCACCCCGGCCTCTGGCCGCGCGTTAAGGCGCTCTGAGCACCCCCAGGGCCGGCCTGCGCCCTGTCCGCTCCCGCGGGGCTCGAGCCTCAGTCGACGCGCCCGGCGCCAAGGCGCAGGTCGGCGCCGTTGCCGAGCACCACGGCCAGCGCCGCCTCCAGCGCGATGCGCACGCCTGCGACCTGTTCATCGAGCGGCATGCCCGCGCCCGTGCCGCGCGCCTGGGCCTGCGCCGGCAGCATGGGCACGTGGACGAAGCCGCCCCTCACGCCGCGGCGGCGCCGCAGCGCGTGCATGAGGCCGAAGAAGACCTGGTTGCAGACGAAGGTGCCGGCGCTCTGCGAGACCTCGGCGGCGAGGCCCTCGCGCTGCAGCGCGGCGAGCATGGCCTTGATCGGCAGCGTGCCGAAGTAGGCCGCGGGCGCGCCGGCCCGCACCGGCGCGTCGATCGGCTGCACGCCCGCGTTGTCGGGGATGCGCGCGTCGATGACGTTGATGGCCACGCGCTCGAGGCTGATCGCCGCGCGCCCGGCCTGCCCGAGCGCCAGCACGAGCCGCGGCCGGTGGCGCCGCAAGGCCGCGCTCAGGGCAGGCAGCGAGCCGGCGAAGGTGCAAGGCAGTTGCAGCGCCTGCACGCGCACGCCGCGCAGGCGCTGCCCGTCGAGCGCCTGCGCGATCTGCCAGGACGGGTTGACGGCGTCGCCGTCGAAGGGCTCGAAGCCGGTGACGAGGCAGCAGGGCTCGTGGGTCATCGCGTGCTCGGCGCCGTGGACGGAGGGGAGGACGGAGGCGTGGGCGAAGGCGTGCGCGGCGCTGCCGCCGCGAAGCTCATCTCGACCGCGAAGCCCGCTTCGACCGGCGGCAGCGCGAGCGCGCCGCCGTGCGCGCGCGCGACGAGGTCGGCCAGCATCAGCCCGAGGCCCATGCGGCCCTCGTAGGCCTGGGCGGCCAGCGCCGCGGCGAGTTCGGCGCGCCGCGGCGCGCTCACGCCCGGGCCGTCGTCCAGCAGGCGCAGGATCTGCAGCTCGCCCTCCTGCCGCAGCTCGAGGCGCAGCGTGCGCGCGCCCTGTCGCACCGCGTTGTCGAGCAGGTTGATGAGGGCCGCGGTCAGCAGGTCGAGATCGGCGACGAGCCCGGCCGCGGGCGGCAGCACGAGGCGCAGCGGCTCGTACGGCAGCCGCGGCAACAGCGCCGTCAGCTCGATCGGCTCCCGCTGCAGCTCGGCACCGCTGCGAAAGAGCGCCAGCAGCGCCGCGACCACGCGCGACAGCCGCGCCGCGGCCTCGCGCACGCGCGCCAGCCGCGGCTGCAGTGCCGGCGGCGCCTCGCGCTCGGCGACCGCGAGCTGGGTGTCGATGCCCGCCAGCGGCGTGCGCAGCGCATGCGCGGCGTGGCCCGAGAAGGCGCGCTCGTTGGCCACGCGCTGCGCCAGCCGGGCGCCGAGCGCGAGGATCGCCTCGTGCACCGGCTGCAGTTCGCGCCGCGTCGGCTCGCTCAGCGCCACCGTGGGCGGCAGCGGCTCGTAGCGCGCCAGCGCCTGCGCGAGGATCGTCAGCGGCTGCAGCTCGCGGCGCACGCGACGGCGCAGCCACCAGGCGCTGGCCAGCGCGATCAGCAGGGCCGTGCCGATCGCGCTGCCGACGATCTCGAAGGCGGCCTCGCGCCGCTCGCCGCGCGTCTGCGCGACGTAGAGCGTGTGCTCGCCGTCGGCCAGGCGCAAGCCGTAGACGCGCCAGCCCGAGGACGCGTTGGCAAAGCCCAGCACCGGCAGCGGCAGCAGCGGCGCCTGCGGCGCGCGCGCCGAACGCAGCAGCACGCCCTGCGGGCCGAGCAACTGCCAGGCGAAGTGCTCCTGCAGCGGCGGCGCGTCGGCGCGCACGCGGCTCTCGACCGCGAGCGCATCGAGGTCGCCGACGACGAGCAACTGCCCCAGCACCTCGGCCGCGGCCTGCAGGGTTTCGTCGAGCAGTTCGTCGACCTCCTCCGCCACGGTGAACCAGACCGCCGCCGACACCGCCGCGCCCCACAGCAGCGCGATCACGACCAGCGGCCGCGTCAGGCGCGCGCGCAGCGAGGGCAGCGGCGGCGTCATGGCTCCTGCAGCGTGATGCGGTAGCCCAGGCCGCGCACGGTCTCGATCAGCTCGCGGCCGAGCTTGCGCCGCACGCTGGAGACGTGGACCTCGAGGGCGTTGCTGAGCAGCTCGGCCTCGCCGCCCAGCAGCAGCCGCTCGAGGTCGGCCTTGGCGACGATGCGCCCGGCGCGGCGCGCCAGCGCCTCGACCAGCGCCCATTCGCGCGCCGTCAGCTCGACGCGCTGGCCCCCGCGCTGCACGCTGCGCGCCGCCAGGTCGATCTCGACCTCGCCGACGCGGCAGCGGCCCTGCGGCAGCGCCGCGCTGCGCCGCTGCAGCGCGCGCAGCCGCGCCGCCAGCTCGGCCGGGTCGAAGGGCTTGACGAGGTAGTCGTCGGCGCCCGCGTCCAGCCCCTGCACGCGCTCCTGCAGGCGGTCGCGCGCGGTGAGCATGAAGACCGGCGTCGTCTCGCCGCGCTGGCGCTGGCGCGAGACCCAGGCCAGCCCGCTGCCATCGGGCAGCTGCCAGTCGACCAGCCAGGCGTCGTAGGGCTCGCCTTCGACCGCCTGCAGCGCCTGCAGCGAGGCGCACCAGTCGACGACATGACCCTCGCTGCGCAGGTAGTCGCGCAGGCCCTCGCCGAGGATCGCGTCGTCTTCGAGCAGCAGCAGTCGCATGGCGCGCATTGTGGCGCGCGGTCTTCAGACCCTCTTCTTCAGGCCCTCTTCAGCCTGCTGCGCTGCAATCGCCCGCGATGCTTCCGCTGGACCCTCGACGCGTGCCGCCGCCGGCCGACGACGCACCGCGCGCGCGCGGGCGCCGGCTGCGCCTGCCGCGCCCGCGCCTGAGCGTGGAGGCGTTGCTGCTGCTGGCCAGCCTGTGGTTCCTGCTCGTGGCCAACGGCCGCTTCCTCGCGCTGGCCCTGCAGGGGCGCGACGCCGCCGCCGCGTCGACCTGGGGGCTGGCGCTGGCGCTGGTCGTCGGGGTCTTCGCCGCGCACCTGCTGCTGCTGCTGCCGCTGGCCTCGCGCTACACCGTCAAGCCCTGGCTGAGCCTGATGCTGGTGGTGACGGCGCTGGCCGGCGACGCGATCCGCCGCTTCGGCGTCTACCTCGACCCCGCGATGCTGCGCAACGTGCTGCGCACCGACTGGCACGAGGCCAGCGAACTGCTCTCGCCCTCGATGCTGCTGTCGCTGCTCGTCTTCGCCGGCCTGCCGATCGCGCTGCTGTGGCGCGTCGAGCTGCCGCGCCTGCCGCTGGCCCGCACCGTGAAGCGGCGGCTGGCGCTGGCGCTGGCGGCGCTGCTCATGCTCGTGCTGGCGCTGCTGTCGGCCTACCAGCCGCTGGCCTCGCTGATGCGCAACCAGCGCGAGCTGCGCTACCTCGTGACGCCGGCCAACGCGCTGTGGTCGCTGGCGAGCGCGACGCTGGTCGACGCGCGCGCGCGCGGCAGCGCGCGGCTGCCGATCGGGCTCGACGCCCGGCCCGGGCCGCTGCTGGCCGCCGCGGCGCGCCCGCAGCTGCTGGTGCTGGTCGTCGGCGAGACGGTGCGCAGCGCCAACTGGGGCCTCGCCGGCTACGCGCGGCAGACGACGCCGGAGCTGGCGCGCTTGGCCGGCGAGCAGCCGCTCGTCGACTTCGCGCGCGTTCGCGCCTGCGGCACCGACACCGAGACCTCGCTGCCCTGCATGTTCGCCCCGGTGGGCCGGCGCGCCTATGACGAGGCGACGATCCGCGGCAGCCAGTCGCTGCTGCAGGTGCTGGCGCGTGCGGGCATCGGCGTCACCTGGCGCGACAACCAGAGCGGCTGCAAGGGCGTCTGCGACGGCCTGCCGACGCAGTCCACGCGCGACCTCGCCGCGACAACACCCGGCTGCGAGAGCGGGGCCTGCCTGGACGAGGTGCTGCTGCAGGGCCTGCCCGAACTGCTGCGGCAGGTGCAGGGCACGCAAGTGCTGGTGCTGCACATGCTCGGCAACCACGGGCCGGCCTACTTCCGCCGCCACCCGCCGGCCTTCACGCGCTTCACGCCGGAGTGCCGCGACGACGACCTGAGCCGCTGCACGAGCGCGGAGATCCTCAACGCCTACGACAACGCGCTGCTCTACACCGACCACCTGCTGGCGCAGCTCATCCGCACGCTGCAGGACGCGCAGTCACGCGTCGACAGCGCCCTCGTCTTCGTCTCCGACCACGGCGAGTCGCTCGGCGAGGCGAATCTCTACCTGCACGGCCTGCCCTACCTGATCGCGCCCGACGTGCAGAAGGAGGTGCCGATGCTGATGTGGTTCTCCAAGGGCTTTGCCGCCGCCCGCACGCTCGACCTGCGCTGCCTGAGCGCGCGCGCACAGCAGCCGGCCGCGCATGACCACCTCTTTCACACGCTGCTCGGCCTGCTCGACGTGCGCACGGCGCTCTACGAGCCGGCCTGGGACCTCACCGGCGCCTGCCGCGGCGTGGCGGGAGTCGCGCAGGCGGCGGCGTCGGCCGCGCGCTGAGGCGGCCGCGCGGCGCCCCGGCTGCGGCCGGCCGCTGCGGGTTCCGGCGGAGAATGCGGGGTTCCCGCCGCCTCCACGGGCCGCCGCCGATGTCCTCGCGACCGTCGATCCCGTTCCTGCTCGAGTTGCTGCGCCTGGCCATGCGCAAGGAGGCCAGTGCGCTCTACATCGTGCCCTGGATGCCGCCGACGCTGCGCATCGACGGGCGCACGGTGGCGCTGTCCTCGGCCAGCTTCAGCCCCGAGCAGTCGACCCGCCTGGTGCTGGACCTGCTCGGCGCCGAGGAGCGCGCCGCCCTCGACCGCAGCCGCGAGATCGACTTCGACTTCGCGCTCGAGGGCGTGGGGCGCTTTCGCGCGCACGCGTTCCGCCGTCACGGCCAGCCGGCGCTGACGATCCGCCCGCTGGCCACCGAGCTGCCGACGCCGCACGCGCTGGCCCTGCCGGTGGCGGCCTGCCAGGCCGTACTTGCCGAGCGCGGCCTGCTCGTGCTGGCGAGTGCCGCGCCCTCGCTGCGCCGCGATGCCATGGCCGCGCTGCTCGAGCACCGCAACCGGCAGCTCGAGGGCACGCTGCTGCTGCTGGAAGGCGCCTCGCGCTTCTGGCACGAGAGCGCGCGCGCTCGCGTGCGGCGGGTCGCAGGCGCTGCCGAGCTCGAGGCCGCGCTGCAGTCGCCGCCGACGGCGGCGGGCGCGCCGGCGCCGCTGGCGATCGCCTGGGGCGAGCTCGAGGATGGGCTGCGGCTGCAGCAGGCGGTGCAGGCGGCCGCGCAGGCCTTGTGCATCGTCGCGCTCGACGCCGAAGACCCGCTGCAGGCGCTGCGGCGCCTGGCCGCGCTGGCCGCCGAGGTCGACGACCCGGCGCTGCTGCGGCGCTGCGCGATCCGCCTGCACGCGGTGCTTTCGCTGCGCCCGGTGCCGGCGCGCGCGGGCGGGCGCGACCTGGCGCTCACCGAGCTGCTGCCCAATGCCCCGGCACTGGCCGTCGAGCTGGCCGAAGGCGATTTCGCCGCGCTGCAGGCGCTGCTGCAGGCCGCGGCCGCGCGCGGTGGCGCGGCGCCCGCCTGCACCGCGCCCGATGGGCACCTGCTCGAACTCGTGCAGCAGGAGCGCGTGACGCCGGCCGTCGCCGCGTCGTGCGCGCGCGACCGCGTCGCCTTCGAGCGCCTGCTGGCGCAGCAGGCCGCACCTGCGGCGGCGCCGCGGGTGGATACGGCCTTCGCCGACCTCTTTCACACCGGCGCCACCCCGCTGGACCCGTTCGGCTTTGCCGAGCCGACGATGATCGCGCCGCCGCCGGACACGCAGTTCGACGAGGTCGGCTGGAACGACGAGGCGCCGGCGGCTGCGCTGCGGCCGAGCCTGGTCCCGCTCGTTCCCCCGACGCCGTCGCCGCACAGCCTGCAGGCGCAGGTCTGGACGACGCCCGCCGCCGTCGCCGGCACGACGGTGGCGATCGACGTCTGGCTCGCGCGCGCCGAGCAGGCCGCCGAGGTGGCGCGGCGGGCCCCGCGGGACGCGATCGAAGCCGGCGCCGAGGCGGTGATCGAGGAGGCCACGCCGCGCGTGGCGCTCGAGTTGCGCATCGAGGACGTGCTGCCGGCGCCCGCGCGCCAGCACGCGACCTGGACCGGCCAGCCCGAACGCGTGCGCTACGCCATCCCGGTGCCGGCGCGGCTGCGCAGCGCGCCGCGGGCGGCCAACCTGCGGCTTGCGGTGAACGGGCTCACGATCGGCGAGCTCGGCTTCACGCTCGGCGTGCAGCCTGCGGCCGATGCCGGCGCGGCCGCCGAGGACGCGAACGCGGTGCACCGCATGGTCCACTTCGCCTACGCGGCCTTCGCCGATGCCGACCGTGCCCGCGTGCACGAGCTGCTGCAGCCGCTGGCCCGCCTGGCGCCGGACCTCGAGGTCTTTCTCGGCAGCGCCGGCCTGCGCAGCGGCAACGGCTGGCGCCAGCGCATCGAGGACGAGCTGGCGCGGCGCGACCGCCTCTTCCTGTTCTGGTCGCAGGCCGCCGCCGAGTCGCCCTGGGTCGACTTCGAATGGCGCTGCCAGCTGCGCCGCCGCGGCGGCGCCGGCCTGGACATCGTGCTGCTGGAGCCGCCGCGCGAGGCGCCGCTGCCGCGCGAACTGGCCGACCTGCCCATGCACCTGTGGCGCGCGGCCGATGCGCCGCACGACGCGCCGCGCGGCTGAGGCGCGGCTGAGGCGCGGCGGGCCTGATCCGATCCGGCGCGCCTTGGGCGGCCTTCAGTCCGGCGCGCCCCAGCCGCCGCCGCCGGGCGTCTCGATGACGAAGACGTCGCCTTCCTGCATCTGCGCCGAGCCGATGTGGTCCAGCGGCTCGATGCGGCCGTCGGCGCGCTCGACGCGGTTGATGCCGACCGCGCCGGGCTGCCCGCCGGCCATGCCGAAGGCGCCGTGGTGGCGGCCGTTGGAGAGGATGGAGGCCGTCATCGGCTCGAGGAAGCAGACGCGCCGCACCGCGCCGTCGCCGCCGCGATGCCGGCCCGCGCCGCCGCTGCCCTTGCGGATGCGGTGACTCTCCAGGCGCACCGGGAAGCGGTGCTCGAGCACCTCGGGGTCGGTGAGGTAGGAGTTGGTCATGTGCGTCTGCACGACGCTCGCGCCGTCGAAGTCGGGCCCCGCGCCCGAGCCGCCCGACAGCGTCTCGTAGTACTGGTGGCGCGCGTTGCCGAAGGTGAAGTTGTTCATCGTGCACTGGCTGGCCGCCATCACGCCCAGCGCCCCGTAGAGCGCGTTGGTCACGCACATCGAGGTCTCGACGTTGCCGGCCACCACCGCAGCCGGCGGGCGCGGGTTGAGCATGCAGCCTTCGGGCACGATGACCTGCAGGGGTTTGAGGCAGCCGGCGTTGAGCGGGATGTCGTCGTCGACCAGGGTGCGAAAGACGTAGAGCACCGCGGCCATCGTCACCGCCTTGGGGGCGTTGAAGTTGTTGGGCAGCTGCGCGCTGCTGCCGCTGAAGTCGATGGTCGCGGCGCGCGCGGCGGCATCGACCCTCACCTGCACGCGGATCACCGCGCCGTTGTCCAGCGGCAGCTCGAAGGCGCCGTCGCGCAGCGCGGTGATGACGCGGCGCACGCTCTCCTCGGCGTTGTCCTGCACGTGGCCCATGTAGGCGGCCACCGTCTGCCGCCCGTAGTGCGCGACCATCGCGTGCAGCTCCTGCACGCCCTTCTCGTTGGCGGCGATCTGCGCGCGCAGGTCGGCGATCGTCTGCTCCGGGTTGCGCGCGGGGTAGCGCCCCGAGCCGAGCTGCGCGCGCAGCTCGGGCTCGCGCAGGCGACCCTCGCGCACGAGCAGGAAGTTGTCGAAGAGCACACCCTCTTCGTCGATGGTTGTCGAGAACGGCGGCATCGAGCCGGGTGTGGCACCGCCGATGTCGGCGTGGTGGCCGCGGCTGGCGACGAAGAAGCTCGGCCGCGCGTCATCCTCCTGCAGGTACACCGGCGTCACCACCGTCACGTCGGGCAGGTGCGTGCCGCCGTGATAGGGATCGTTGAGCACGTAGATATCGCCGCGCTGCATCGCCGGGTTGCGTTCGATCACGGTGCGGATGCTCTCGCTCATCGAGCCCAGGTGCACCGGCATGTGCGGCGCGTTGGCGATCAACTGGCCCGCCGCGTCGAAGAGCGCGCAGCTGAAGTCCAGCCGCTCCTTGATGTTGACGCTGTAGGCGGTGTTCTGCAGCCGCAGCCCCATCTGCTCGGCGATGTTCATGAAGAGGTTGTTGAAGACCTCGAGCATCACCGGGTCGACCTCGGTGCCCACCGCGTGGGCGCGGGCGCGCGGCAGCACGCGGGCGAGCTCGAGCGCGCCCGAGGGCATCATCATCGCGCGCCAGCCCGGCTCGACGACGGTAGTGGCGTTGCGCTCGGCGATGACGGCCGGGCCGTCGATGGCGGCACCCGGGGCAAGCGCCTCGCGCTGATGCAGCGCCGCGTCCAGCCATTGCCCGCAGTGCATGCGCACGCGGTCCTCGGGCGGCGGGCGGTGCGGCGCCGCGGTGTGCGCCGCCGGCTCGGCGAAGCGCTCGCCGGCCGCCACCGCCTCGACCGAGACGGCCTCGATGACGAGCCCGCGATCGGGCATCAGGAAGGCAAAGCGCTGGCGGTAGGCGGCGTCGAAGGCGGCACGGGCTGCGGCCTCGTCGCCGAAGGCCACGACGAGCGCGCTGTCGGTGCCCTCGTAGCGCAGGTGCAGGTGGCGGTGCAGCGCGATCGCCTCGCGCGCCACGTCCTGCGTCGCCAGCTCGTCGGCCGCCGCCTGCGCCATGGCCTCCAGGCGGGCCGCCGCGGCCTGCAGGCCGCTGGCGTCCAGCGGCTGTTCGAGCGCGGCCTCGCGCATGGCGATGCGGTCGGCCAGCCCCATGCCGTAGGCGCTGAGCACGCCGGCCAGCGGGTGCACGAAGACGCGGCTCATGCCCAGCGCGTCGGCCACGCCGCAGGCATGCTGGCCGCCGGCGCCGCCGAAGCACTGCAGCGTGTACTGGGTGACGTCGTAGCCGCGCGCCACCGAGATGCGCTTGATCGCGTTGGCCATGTTCTGGATGGCGATCTGCAGAAAGCCCTCGGCAAGCTGCTCGGCGCTCGTCGCGCGGCCGCTGGCCTGCTGCACGCGCGCGGCGAGTTCCTCGAAGCGTGCGCGCACGCCGGCCTCGTCCAGCGCCTCGTCGGCCCCGGGGCCGGAGACGCGCGGGGAGTGCGCCGCCTGGATGCGCCCGAGCAGCACGTTGGCGTCGGTGACGGCCAGCGGCCCGCCGCGACGGTAGCTCGCCGGCCCGGGGTTGGCGCCCGCGCTCTCGGGCCCCACGCGCAGGCGCGCGCCGTCGAAGGCGAGGATGGAGCCGCCGCCGGCGGCGACGGTGTGGATGCTCATCATCGGCGCGCGCATGCGCACGCCGGCCACCTGCGTCTCGAAGGCGCGCTCGAAGCTGCCGGCGTAGTGGCTCACGTCGGTGCTGGTGCCGCCCATGTCGAAGCCGATCAGCCGCGTGTGCCCCGCCGCCACGCCGGTGCGCACCATGCCGACGATGCCGCCGGCCGGGCCGGAGAGGATGGCGTCCTTGCCCTGGAAGCAGTGCGCCTCGGTGAGGCCGCCGCTGCTCTGCATGAAGAAGAGGCGCACGCCCGGCATCTGCGCCTGCACCTGGTCGACGTAGCGGCGCAGGATGGGGCTGAGGTAGGCGTCGACCACCGTCGTGTCGCCGCGCGAGACGATCTTCATCAGCGGGCTCGTCTCGTGGCTGGTGCTGACCTGCGTGAAGCCGAGTTCGCGCGCGAGCTGCGCCGCCTGCGCCTCGTGCGCCGGATGGCGCCAGCCGTGCATGAAGACGATGGCCACGGCGCGGATGCCGGCGTCGTACGCCGCCCACAGGCGCTCGCGCAGGTGCATCTCCTCGAAGGGCTGCAGCACGCGGCCGTCGGCGCCGACGCGCTCCTCGGCCTCGATCACGCGCTCGTAGAGCATCTCCGGCAGCACGATGCGGCGGTCGAAGAGGCGTGGCCGCGCCTGGTAGCCGATGCGCAGCGCGTCGCGCAGGCCGCGCGTGATGACGAGCAGCGTGCGCTCGCCGCGGCGCTCGAGCAGCGCATTGGTGGCCACCGTCGTGCCCATCTTCACGCACTCGACGCGATCCGGCCCGATCGGCTCCCCCGCGGCCAGCCCGAGCAGCCGGCGTATGCCCTCGACCGCGGCGTCGGCGTACTGCGCCGGGTTCTCCGAGAGCAGCTTGAGCGTGTGCAGCGCGCCGTCCGGCGAGCGCCCGACGAGGTCGGTGAAGGTGCCGCCACGGTCGACCCAGAACTGCCACCTGGCTGCGCGCGTGTCTGAAAGCATGGGAGAAGCGGAAGGCAAACGGGTCGTCGACACCGGAAGCGGCAGACTGTACGGGATACGCCCCGCGGCGGCGCCACGCCACTCCGAGTCTCCGACCCGCCCATCGCACCCTCGGGCAAGTCCGGATGAGCCGGGGCCGCGGCACGGCCCATGCTTGTGGTTTTGGCCACGATCTCCAATGAGGATCACCATGCGATTGCTGCCCTCTCTTCTCGGCGCCGCCGCCCTGCTGGCGGCCGGCGTCGGTGCCGCGCACGCCCAGGTCAAGTGGGACCTGCCGGCGGCCTACCCGGCGACGAACTTCCACACCGTCAACCTGCTGCAGTTCGCCGACGAGGTGAAGAAGGCCAGCGGCGGCAAGCTCGAGATCACCGTGCACGCCGGTGCCTCGCTCTTCAAGGCGCCGGAGATCAAGCGCGCGGTGCAGGGCAACCAGGCGCAGATCGGCGAGATCCTGCTCGTCAACTTCCAGAACGAGTGGCAGCCCTACGGCGTCGACGGCGTGCCCTTCCTCGCCGACAGCTACGAGCAGGCGATGAAGCTGTGGCAGGCGCAGAAGCCGCTGCTCGAGAAGAAGCTCGCCGAGCAGGGGATGATGGTGCTCTACGCGGTGGCCTGGCCGCCACAGGGCATCTACACGAAGAAGCCGCTCACCTCCGCCGCCGACCTCAAGGGCATCAAGTGGCGCGCCTACAGCCCGGCCACCGCGCGCATCGCCGAGCTGGTGGGCGCGCAGCCGGTGACGGTGCAGGCGGCCGAGTTCGCGCAGGCGCTGGCCACCGGCGTCGTCGAGAGCACGATGACCTCGGGCGCCACCGGCGTCGACAGCAAGCTCTACGAGCACCTGAAGTACTACTACGACACGCAGGCCTGGCTGCCCAAGAACGCCGTGCTCGTCAACCGCAAGGCCTTCGAGGCGCTGGACAAGGCCTCGCAGGATGCGCTGCTGAAGGCCGGCGCCGACGCCGAGGCACGCGGCTGGGTGGCCAGCCGCAGGGTCAACGACGAGACGCTGGCCAAGCTCAAGGCCAACGGCATGCAGGTGCTGCCCCCGCCGCCGCAGCTCAAGGCCGACCTCGCCAAGGTCGGCGAGGTCATGCTGAAGGAGTGGACCGAGAAGGCCGGCGCCGACGGCCGGGCGATCCTCAACGCCTACCGCAAGTAAGGCAAGCCGGCCGGTGCGACGCGCGCTCGATGCGCTCTACGACGGCGCCGCCTGGCTTGCGGCGCTGTGCATGATCGGCCTGCTGGCGATGGTGCTGCTGGCCATCGCCAGCCGCCAGCTCGGCTGGCAGGTGCCGGGGACGGACGCCTACGCCGGCTACCTGATGGCCGGCGCCGGTTTCCTGGCGCTCGCGCACACGCTGAAGAAGGGCGAGCACATCCGCGTGACGCTGCTGCTGTCGGCCCTGCAGGGACGGGCGCGGCGCGCGCTCGAGCTCTGGGCGCTGGCCGCGGCCACGCTGCTGGCGCTGCTGTGGGCCTACTACGCCTGCCGCCTGGCGTGGCAATCGCACGCCTTCGCCGACATCTCGACCGGCAACGACGCCACGCCGTTGTGGATCCCGCAGCTCGGCATGGCGGTGGGCAGCGCCGTCTTCGCGATCGCCTTCGTCGACGAGTTCGTGCTCGAGCTGCTGGGGCGGCGCGTGACGCCCGCGGACGACGGCGAGATGCTGCACAACGAATAGAGCGCGCATGGGCGACCTCGGCATCACCGCGCTGCTGATCGCAGCGCTCTTCCTGATCCTTGCCAGCGGGGTGTGGATAGGCCTCACGCTCACCGGCGTGGCCTGGATCGGCATGCAGCTCTTCTCGAGCCGCCCGGCCGGCGACGCGATGGCGGTGACGATCTGGGGCAGCGCCAGCAGCTGGACGCTGACCGCCCTGCCGCTCTTCGTCTGGATGGGCGAGATCCTCTTTCGCACGCGGCTGTCGAGCGACATGTTCCGGGGCCTCGCGCCCTGGATGCAGGCGCTGCCCGGGCGGCTGCTGCACGTCAACGTCGTCGGCTGCGCGATCTTCGCCGCGGTCTCGGGCAGCAGCGCGGCGACCTGCGCGACCATCGGCAAGATGAGCCTGCCGGAGCTGAAGAGCCGCGGCTACCCCGACAGCATCGCCATCGGCAGCCTCGCGGGCGCGGGGACGCTGGGCCTGCTGATCCCGCCCTCGATCATCATGATCGTCTACGGCGTCAGCGCCGAGGTCTCGATCTCGCAGCTCTTCATCGCGGGCGTCGTGCCGGGGATCCTGCTGGCCGTGCTGTTCTCGGGCTACCTCGTGGCCTGGGCCTGGCGCCATCCGCAGCAGGTGCCGCCGGCCGACCGCCAATGGACGCTGGCGCAGCGCCTGTCCGAGTCGCGCCACCTGATCCCCGTCGTGCTGCTGATCGCCGCGGTGCTCGGCAGCATCTACGCCGGCATCGCCACCGCGACCGAGGCCGCGGGCGTGGGCGTCATCGGCGCGCTGCTGGTCTCGGCGGCGCAGGGCTCGCTGTCCTGGCAGACCTTCAGGGAAAGCCTCTTCGGCGGCACGCGGCTCTTCTGCATGATCGCGCTCATCCTCGCGGGGGCGGCCTTCCTCACGCTGTCGATGGGCTACATCGGGCTGCCGCGCCACCTCGCCGAGTGGATCGCCACACTCGGCCTGTCGCAGTTCCAGCTGCTGCTGGCGCTGATGGTCTTCTACGTCGTGCTGGGCTGCTTCCTCGACGGCATCAGCATGGTGGTGCTGACGATGGGCGTGATCCTGCCGACGGTGCAGAAGGCCGGCATCGACCTCGTCTGGTTCGGCATCTTCGTCGTGCTCGTCGTCGAGATGGCGCAGATCACGCCGCCGGTGGGCTTCAACCTCTTCGTGCTGCAGGGCATGACGCGGCGCGAGATCGGCTGGATCGCGCGGGTGACGCTGCCCTTCTTCTTCCTCATGGTCGCCGCGGTCGGGCTGATCTACGTCTTCCCGCAGATCGTCTCCTTCCTGCCGGCGCAGATGCGCGGCTGAAGGGCAGGCGCCCCGAGCGCCGGGATTGGCCGGTCCGCGGCCGGCTTCTCTGCCCTTTGCCGCGACCCTGGCCTGCCTAGCATCGCCAGCACGTGGGCATGGACTGCCCGCGGCCCGCTCGCGAAGGATTCCCCCATGTCCGACATGTCGGTCCCCCCGTTGACGCTCGCCCCGATGGAGGTGCCGCCGGTCGCTGCCGGCGCGGCCGCCGCAGCGGCGCCCACCCGCTTCGCCTGGCCGACGCCTTCGCTGCCCTGCTACCCCGCGCCGACGCCGCCGCTGGCGCCCGAGGCCTGCGTGATCGAGGGCCTCAACGGCAGCACCATGGCCGGCCGGCTGATGCACTTCAGCGTCGATGCCGGCATGGCGCACGTCCAGGTGGCGGCCTCGCGCACGACGATGCCGCTGCGCTTCGCGCAGTTCCGCGCACTGCGCCTGGCCAAGGCGCTGAACCCGCTGCCCTTCGACCCGACCGACACCACGCCGCTGGCGCTGACCGAGCGCAAGGCGCAGCCGTACCGCCTCACGCTCGCGGACGGCAGCACGACGGAGGGCCGCACCATCACGCACGAGGAGAACGCGCACGGCCTCTTCCTCTTCGAGCCGGCCAACGAGGAGGGCGCGGTGCGCCGCTGCTTCGTGCCGCGCTCGGCCTACCGCCACATCGACATCGGCCTGCGCCTGGGCGAGGCGCTGATCGAGCAGCAGGCCGCCACCGCCGCCCAGGTCAGCGCGGCACTCTCCGAGCAGGACCGGCTGCGCCAGCAGAAGCTCGGCGAGATCCTGCTCGTGCGCCAGCTCATCTCGGCGCAGGACCTCGAGACCGCGATCGAGGAGCAGGCGCGCATGCCGATGGTGCGCATCGGGCAGGCGCTGATCGCGCTGTCGATGATCACCGAGGCGCAGCTCGAACAGGCGCTGCAGCAGCAGCAGGTCGACCGCGGCGTGCCGCTGGGCGAGCTGCTGGTGAAGAGCGGCGTCATCACGCCGCAGGACCTGCAGACGGCGCTGGCGCGCAAGATGGGCTACCCGATGGTCGACCCGGAGCAGTTCCCGGTCGAGACCGAGGCGCTGCAGAAGCTGCCCTACGCGCTGGCGTCGCGGCTGAACGCGCTGCCGCTGATGGTGCGCGGCGGCCGCCTCGTGGTGGCGCTGGAGGACCCGACGCGGCGCAAGCTGATCGACGAGATCGAGTTCGCCAGCGGCTGCAAGATGATTCCCGTGCTGGCGCGCGCCAACACGCTGTTCGCGGCCATCGAGCGGCACTACGAGAAGATCGGCACCGAGACGGGCGGCAGCAGCGGCAGCGGCCGCGGCGAGACCGGCGGCATCGACTTCCAGCCCGAGGAGGCCGGCAAGCTGCTGGCCACGCTCGAGCAGGAGCACAGCGCCGCCGACGCCCCGGAGACCTCCGAGGACAAGCCCATCGAGCAGAGCGACAACTCGCTGGTGCGGCTGATCAACAGCATGATCCTGGACGCGCAGGCGCAGGGCGTCTCCGACATCCACATCGAATGCGCGCCCGGGCGCGAGAAGGTCAAGGTGCGCTTTCGCAAGGACGGCGCGCTCAAGCCCTACCTCGAGCTGCCGCCGACCTACCGCGCCGCGCTGATCGCGCGCATCAAGATCATGTGCGACCTCGACATCGCCGAGCGCCGCAAGCCGCAGGACGGCAAGATCGCCTTCGGCCGCTTCGTGCAGGGGCAGAAGCTCGAGCTGCGCGTGGCCACCATCCCGACCAACAACAACTGCGAGGACGCGGTGCTGCGGCTGCTGGCCTCGGCCAAGCCGCTGCCGCTGGCGCAGCTGGGGCTGTCGCCGCACAACCTCGAGCGCATGCAGTTCGCCAGCCGGCGCCCCTACGGCATGATCCTGTGCGTGGGCCCGACGGGTTCCGGCAAGACGACGACGCTGCACTCGGCGATGGGCTACATCAACACACCCGAGCGCAAGATCTGGACCGCCGAGGACCCGATCGAGATCACGCAGGCCGGGCTGCGCCAGGTGCAGGTCAACGCCAAGATCGACTGGACCTTCGCCAAGGCCTTGCGCGCCTTCCTGCGCGCCGACCCGGACGTCATCATGGTCGGCGAGATCCGCGACAAGGAGACCGCCGGCATCGCCATCGAGGCCTCGCTCACCGGCCACCTGGTGATGAGCACGCTGCACACCAACAGCGCCGCGGAAACGGTGACGCGCCTGCTGGACATGGGCATGGACCCGTTCAACTTCGCCGACGCGCTGCTCGTCGTGCTGGCGCAGCGCCTGGTGCGCCGCCTCTGCCCGAGCTGCCGCAAGGCACGCGACGCCAGGCCCGAGGAGATCGACGAACTGCTCGGCGACGCGATGCTCGCCTTTCGCGGCGCCGCCAGCGCCCCGTCGCGCGACGCGCTGCTGGCCGAGTGGAAGCAGCGCTTCGGCCACGACGGCCGGCTGCAGGCCTACGAGGCCCCGGGCTGCCCGAACTGCGAGCACAGCGGCCTGCGCGGCCGCGCCGGCCTGCACGAGCTGATGCACATGACGCCAGCGCTGCGCAAGCTGATCCAGACCGGCGGCCGCGCCGAGGAGATCCAGCACGAGGCGCTGGCCGCGGGCATGCGCACGCTGCGCCAGGACGGCATCGAGAAGGTGCTGGCCGGCGTCACCTCGATCGCCGAGGTGCGCGCCACGACCAACGC
>CAUJJO010000102.1 GCA_963205125.1 Pseudomonadota bacterium
GAGGACGGCGCCGAGCACGAAGCCCGCCGCGGTCTTGCTGCCCAGGAAGACGAAGATCAGCACCGCCAGCACCACGCCGACGATGGCGATGGTCTTGTACTGGCGCGCGAGGTAGGCTGCCGCCCCCTGCTGGACCGCGCCTGCGATCTCCTGCATGCGGGCATTGCCCGCGTCCTGGCTCAGGATCCAGCCGCGCTGGACGAAGCCGTAGATGACGGCCGCAAGGCCGCACGCCAGCGCTATGTAGAGCGCCATCGTCGTCGACATGGAGGGGACTCCTTCCTCGTTCTCGGGTCTTGGTTGAATGTCCAGGCCGGCCCGGTCCGGCGCTGCCTTGCGCGAAGTCAGCGCCGATCCATTCACGACGACTCACGAACCGTGGGGCCGTGGCGGATCCGGCGGCAACCGTGAATTCTCCCACGAGCGCCCGGGGCCCCCGGCGCCGACCGCTAGCCGCCAGGACTCGACCCCGTGGCCGCCCCGCGAAACGGCGTGTGCTCGTTCAGCTCGTCGACGTAGAGCGACATCGCCTGCTCCTCCTCCCGCAGCGCCCGGGCGATCGCCTCGGCGAAGCGCGCGTCGGCGACGAGGTGCGCCGAGGCGGTGGCGCTGGGCAGCAGGCCGCGCGCGATCTTGTGCTCGCCCTGCGCGCCGCCTTCGAAGCGCGTGATGCCCTCGGCGATGCACCACTGCAGCGGCTGGTAGTAGCAGGCTTCGAAGTGCAGGCAGGGAATGAAGGCCAGCGCGCCCCAGTAGCGGCCCCAGGCCGCCGCGCGCTCGCGGTCGACGGCGATCAGCGAGCAGGCCACCGGCAGGCCTTGCTGCCGCGCGAGAAAGAGCACCCAGTGCTGCGGCATCGTCTGCGCCATGCGCGCGAAGAAGTCGCGCGTGAGGTAGGGCTGCGAGCGGTGGGCGCGGTAGGTCAGGGTGTAGCAGTGGTGGAAGAAGTCCCACAGCGGTGCGTCGATCGCCGCGCCCTCGTGGACGCTGAAGTGCACGCCGGCCTCGGCGACGCGGCGGCGCTCCTGCTGGATCTTCTTGCGCTTGTCGCGCTGCATGCGCTGCAGCAGTTGCGCGAAGTCGGCGACCGGCGCGTCGCGGTCCTGCCGCCAGTGGAACTGCACGCCAGGGCGGATCATCCAGCCCGCGCGCTCGAGCGCCGCGCGATCGACCTCGTCGACGAAGAGGACGTGTGCCGACGACAGCGAGGCCTTGCGCGCGAAGTCCGCGATCGCCTGCACGAGCCGTGCGCGCCAGGCCTCGTCCTCGGCCAGCAGACGGCTTCCCGGGACGGGCGTGAACGGCACGGCCACGAGCGCCTTCGGGTAGTAGCTCAGGCCGTGGCGGCGGTAGGCATCGGCCCAGCCCCAGTCGAAGACGTACTCTCCGTACGAATGCGACTTCAGGTGGAGCAGGCAGGCTGCGCGCAGCCGTCCGCCGGCCTCGAGCGTGATCCAGGCCGGCTGCCAGCCGGTCGCCGCCGTGGCCGACCCGCTGGCCTGCAGCGCATGCAGGTAGGCATGGCGCATGAAGGGCGTGGCGGCGGCCTGTGCGTGCAGCAGGCGGTCCCAGGCCGCGGCATCGATGGCGTCGGCCGTGTCATGGACCCGGATGCGATACTCCGCCGTCGAAATGGAAGAAGCTCCTTCAGGGTCCGCTGGCATGAAGCTCGTCGTGGCGCAGTTCAACGCCATCGTCGGCGACCTGGCCGGGAACAGGCAACGCATCGCGCAGATGGCGCGCGCGGCGCATGCCCAGGGCGCGCAGGTCGTGCTCACCCCGGAGCTGGCGCTGTGCGGCTATCCGCCCGAAGACCAGTTGCTGCGCCCGGCCTTCCTGCACGCCTGCGCCGAGGCGCTTGCGGGGCTGGCGCATGAGTTGGCGGACTGCGTCGGGCTGCATCTGATCGTCGGCCATCCCGCGCCGAGCGCGGGAGGGCAGGAGACGGGCGCCGATCTTAGGTCGCCCACGCCAAGCGGTCCGCACGGCACGCCGATGGCCTTCAACGCCGCCTCGGTGCTCTGCGAGGGGCGGGTGCTCGGCACCTATGCCAAGCGCGAGCTGCCCAACGACCACGTGTTCGACGAGCGCCGCCACTTCCGCAGCGGCCGCGACGCCGGCCTCGGGCCGCTGGTGCTGCCGGTGCAAGGCCTGCGCCTGGGCGTGCTGGTCTGCGAGGACGTGTGGACCGACGAGCCGGCGCGGCTGGCCTGCGCGGCCGGCGCGCAGATGCTGTGCGTGCTCAACGCTTCGCCCTTTCACCTGGGCAAGGCGGCCGCGCGCGAGCAGCGCCTGGGCGAGCTCGCGCGTGCGCGCGGCGTGCCGCTGGTCTACGCGAACCTGGTCGGCGGGCAGGACGAACTGGTCTTCGACGGCGCCTCCTTCGCACTCGACGCGCAGGGCCGGCTGCAGGCGCGCGCGGGCTCCTTCGTCGAAGAGGCCTTGACGCTGGCGATCGACGCGCGCGGCACGCCGGCCGGGCCGACCGCACCGCTGCCGGGGCTGGAGGCGCAGGTCTGGCAGGCCCTCGTGATGGGGCTGCGCGACTACGTCGGCAAGAACGGCTTCGCCGGCGCGATCATCGGCCTGTCCGGCGGCATGGACTCGGCGCTGGTGCTGGCGCTGGCGGTCGACGCGCTGGGCGCCGAGCGCGTGCGCACGCTGATGATGGCTTCGCCCTACACGGCGGAGATCTCCGTGCTGGATGCGCGCCGCATGGCCGCGGGCCTTGGGGTGCGGCACGAGGAGATCGCCATCGCGCCGCTCGTCCAAGCGTTCGCCGCGGCGCTGGCGCCGCAGTTCGCGGGCCTGCCGCAGGACCTGACGGAGGAGAACCTGCAGGCGCGCATCCGCGGCACGCTGCTCATGGCGCTGTCCAACAAGACCGGCTGGATCGTGCTGACGACCGGCAACAAGAGCGAACTCGCCACCGGCTACTGCACGCTCTACGGCGACATGGCCGGCGGCTTTGCCGTCATCAAGGACGTCTACAAGACGCTGGTCTACCGCCTCGCGCGCTGGCGCAACGCGCAGCCCGGGCCGCAGGGCGAGGTCGTAGCCGAGATCATTCCCGAACGCATCATCACGCGCGCGCCTTCGGCCGAACTGCGCCCCGACCAGACCGACCAGGATAGCCTGCCGCCCTACGAGGAGCTGGACGCGATCCTCGCGCGCCACGTCGAAGGCGACGAGTCGCTGCAGGCCATCGTCGCCGCAGGGCACGCCCGCGAGGTCGTCGAGAAGGTGCTGCGGCTGGTGCGGCTTGCCGAGTACAAGCGCCGCCAGGCGCCGATCGGCGTGCGCATCACGCAGCGCGCCTTCGGGCGTGACTGGCGTCAGCCCATCACCACGAAGTTCCGTGCTTAAATCGCCGCAGTGAGAACCGCTGCGCTGGAGACAAGATGAAACAGATCACCGCGATCATCAAACCATTCAAGCTCGAAGAGGTGCGCGAGGCGCTGGGCGAGGTCGGGGTCTCGGGCCTGACGGTGACCGAGGTCAAGGGCTTCGGCCGCCAGAAGGGCCATACCGAGCTCTATCGCGGCGCCGAGTACGTGGTCGACTTCCTGCCCAAGGTGAAGATCGAGGTGGTCGTCAAGGACGGCGACGTCGAGCGCTGCATCGAGGCCATCGTCAAGGCCGCGCGCACCGGCAAGATCGGCGACGGCAAGATCTTCGTCACGCAGGTCGACCAGATCGTGCGCATCCGCACCGGCGAGACCGACGAAGCCGCGGTCTGAGCCGCGTCGCCGGGCGATCGCGCAGGCCGCCCCGGCCGCCCAGACCGCTCAGGTCAGGCTCAGGTCCGGTGCCGGTTTGCCGTTCCTGAGCGCGTCGGCCACGCGCGCCAGCAGCCGCTGCGGGTCGGCGTCGACGAGCAGCATGTCGGCCTGCTCGCCGCTGACGAAGCCCTGCGTCACGGTGTCCTGCAGGAAGCGCAGCAAGGGGTCGTAGTAGCCTGCCGAATTGAGCAGTGCGATCGGCCGCTGGTGGTAGCCGAGCTGGCGCCAGGTCCAGATCTCGAACAGCTCCTCGAAGGTGCCAAGACCCCCCGGCAGCGCGAGGAAGGCATCGGCGCGCTCGGCCATGCGGCGCTTGCGCACGTGCATGTTGGGCACGACGAGCAACTCGTCCAGACCGCGGTGCCCGACTTCGCGTGCCATCAGCGATTGCGGAATGACCCCGGTGACGCGGGCGCCGCCCGCGCGCGCGGCGTCCGCCAGCACGCCCATCAGGCCAACCCTGCCGCCGCCGTAGACGAGCTGCCAGCCGCGCCCGGCCAGCCCCGCGCCTATTGCCTGCGCCGCTTCGGCGTAGGCGGGCAGCTCGCCGTGCCGCGAGCCACAGAAAACGCAGAGCGTGATCGTGCCGTCCTTCACGCGCCGAACCTCGACCAGAGCGCTGCCGCCCAGACGCCGGCGCACAGCAGCAGCGCCAGCAGCACCGCGGCGCTGCCGTAGTCCTTGGCACGCCCCGAAAGCTCGTGATGCTCGAGCGAGATGCGGTCGATCGCCGCCTCGATGCCGGAGTTCAGCAGTTCCACCACCAGCACCAGCAGCACGCTGCCGGCGAGCAGGGCGCGTTCGCTCCAGTTCGTGCCCAGCCACAGCGCCGCGGGCAGCATCGGCAGCGCGAGCGCAAGCTCCTGCCGGAACGCACTTTCATGACGCCAGGCCGCCGCCAGGCCCTGGGCCGAGTGACGGGTTGCGCGCAGGATCCGGTCCAGTCCGGTCCGCCCCTTGTGCGGGTTGGGCATGGCGGGGGATTGTGCCAAAGGGGCAGCGCCGAACGGGATGTGTCGAATGGGGCGCCGGACGGAGCGCCGGACGGAGCGTCGAGGGCGAGAGGCCTCAGCGCGGCCCGGGTCGCGGCTCGCGCGGCACATCGACGAGCCGCGTCGCGCAGATCGCATCGTGCAGGAACTGGCGGTCGGGGTGCAGTCGCGTCGTCGCCGCGTAGGCGGCCATCCCGGCGAAGACGACGCCGCCGATCGGCCAACTGCCGGCGAGGCCCGCCAGATGCGCCGCCAGCAGGCCCGGCACGAACCAGAGCCAGGCGAGCGCGTAGCGGGCCAGCGCGCGCCCCGGGCCCAGCGGCTTGCCGTCGGCGCGCTCGAGGCGAACGCGCCAGGTCTTCATCGCCACCGTCTGGCCGCCGTGCGTCCAGAACCAGCCGAAGTAGAGCGCCAGCACGAGGAACAGAAAGGCCTGCAGCCCGAACTTGCCCTGCAGCGCGTGGCGCTGCTGCGTCAGCGCCGCGTAGACCATGCCCGCTGCCATCAACACGCCAAAGAGCAGCACGCCTTCATAGAGCAGCGCGGCAAGGCGCCGCCGCAGCGGGGCGCTTGCCGCGGGAGATGGCGGCGTCGCGCTCACGAGCCGGCCGAAGCGGCTGCCTGCGGCGGCGCCGCGGGCTCCTGCGGGGCAACCGCAGGCGGCGCGGCCGCAGGTCTCTCGCCGGGCGTCATGCGGATCGCCGCCGCGCCCTGCGGGCCGCGGCTGGGCAGCAGCGTCTGCGGATCGACGAAGCCGGGTGTCGCGGTGATCTTGGGCAGCCCCGGCTGGTTGTGCAGCGGGGGGCTGGGCGTCTTGTTCACCAGCGTGGTGGTGACGCCAGGCTTGACCTGGACCACCGTCGGCGTCACGGGCCGGGCGGCCGGGGGCTGCGGATTGACGGGGACCGCCCGCTTGCGGACCTCGCCCTGCGCCGCCGCGCGGGTGGCGGGCAACGGCGTTCGGGTGCCCGGCACCGCAGGCGCGGCCGACGTGGCCGGGGCAACCGGTGCGAGCGGAGCGCCGCCACGCGCGCCGATCCCGGTCGCCGCCGCGCTCGGGCTCCGGCGCTCATGCGTGGCACTCGTCGCGGCCGAAGGCGCGGGCGCGCTGCGGCGGGCCAGGGCCTGGCGTTCTTCGGCCGGCAGGGCGCTGTAGGCCTCCCAGAGCGCCTGCCGGTCGGCCGCGGGCAGGCTGCTCAGTTCCTGGTAGCGCTGCCGCGCGCGGCCACGCTCGTTTGGGGACATCGCGGCCCACTGCGTCATCCGCGCCTGCACCCGCTGCTGCTCCTGCGGCGGCAGGCCGGGAAAGCGCTGGGCGACGGCGATCCACTTGCTCTTGCGGTCACCGTCCAGGCCGCTCCAGTGCGTGCGCAGCGGGGCCAGGGCCGTCTGCTGGGCGGGCGGCAGCTCGGCCCATGCCGGCCCGGCCCCCGGCGTGCCGGCCCAGGCCACGGCGGCGGGCGCCAGGGCCAGCCCCGGGCCGCCCAGGACCGCCGCAAGCCAGAGGGCCAGCCGCCGCGACCTCACGGTTTCGCCGACCTCAGAAACTCGCGAAAGCCCGGATCGGTCCAGGCCACGGGTGGGAGGTCGTCGGAGAGCAGCATCGCGTCGACCTCGGCGGCCGCCTGCACCTGCTCGTGCCTGGCCCAGTGCTGGATCAGCACGAGGCCCAGCACGAAGACCAGCAGCGGGGCGCCCAGCGCCAGCCCGTGCCAGAAGCCGCGGTGGCCCAGCAGCACGCCGCCGCGGGTGCGCCCGGCCAGCGCGCCGGCCGGGGCGGGCTGCGCGGCGAGCTCGAGCGCGCGCCGGCGCTGCCGGGCGATCTGCAGCGCGTGCTCACGGCCAACGCGCAGCCGCTCCGACACGTCGTGCGGAACGGCCGCGGCGCGCTCGCTGAGACCTGCGGCCAGGCGTGCGCCCAGCCGTGCTTGCAGAACCTCCAGCCGGGGTCCGGGTTGTTCGGGCAGTGCAGTCATGGCGTGATTCCCTTGGCTCGAAGCGCCTTGGCCAGCGCCTGGACGGCTCTGGAGCAGTGGGTCTTCACGCTGCCCTCGGAGCAGCCCATCACCTCGGCGGTCTCGGCCACGTCGAACTCTTCCCAGTAACGCAGCAGGAAGGCTTCCCGTTGACGGGTCGGCAACTCCATGATTTCACCTTCGATCCGTCGCAGGATCTCGTCACGTGCCACCGAATCCGCCGCGCTCTCGGCGCCCAGCGCGCCCTCGATCGACTGCAGCGAGCCCAGCAGGTCGAACTCGTCCGCGTCGTCCCCGGAATCGAAGTCCGAGAAGTTCTGCAGCACCGCGTTGCGCACCTTCTGGCGGCGGAACCAGTCCATCGTCGCGTTGGTGACGATGCGCTGGAACAGCAGCGGCCATTCGGCCGGCGGGCGCTCGGCGTAGCGCTCGGCCAGCCGGATCATCGAATCCTGCACGATGTCCAGCGCCGCCTCGTCGTCGCGCACCGCGTAGACGGTGCGCTTGAACGCGCGCTTCTCGACGCTTTTCAGGAAATCGGAGAGTTCTTTGTCGCTGGCCAACGCGTGCATCGCCGACGCCTGCCGGCGCGGCCTCCTGAACCGGCGCGGATTATCGGCCACGCCGCCGGGCCTAGCGGGCTTGCGCCGGGCGGCCGACGGGCCGGTGCAATAATGCTGCTTCGCACAACGTTCTTCTTGGTCTTATGCCGACCGTCCGACCTGGGCGGCGGCGATTCGATCGCGCAGGTGCCGAAGCCGTTTCATGAGAACGCGACCAAGGCACACCGATGGTTTTTCGTCAGAGAAATTCACAGAGGTTCTTCTTCATGGACATGTCTGCCGCGGAAGTCAAGCGTGCCGCTTCGGCACAGCCGCAAACTCCCCCCGCCGAGCTCAACGGCTCGGAAATCCTCATCCGCTGCCTGCAGGCCGAAGGCGTCAAGTACGTCTGGGGCTACCCCGGCGGCGCGGTGCTCTACATCTACGACGCGCTGTTCAAGCAGGAGGACGTCCGCCACGTCCTCGTGCGCCATGAGCAGGCGGCCGCACACGCCGCCGACGGCTACGCACGCGCCACCGGCGAGGTCGGCGTCTGCCTCGTCACCTCCGGGCCCGGGGTGACCAACGCGCTGACCGGCATCGCGACGGCGTACATGGACTCGATCCCGATGGTCGTGCTTTGCGGCCAGGTGCCGACGCCGGCAATCGGCCTGGACGCCTTCCAGGAGTGCGACACCGTGGGCATCACGCGCCCGGTGGTCAAGCACAACTTCCTGGTGAAGGACGTGCGCGACCTGGCGCTCACCGTCAAGAAGGCCTTCCACATCGCCCGCACCGGCCGTCCGGGTCCGGTGGTGATCGACATCCCCAAGGACGTCTCGGTGGCCACGGCCGCCTTCGAGTACCCGGCGACGGTCGAGATGCGCTCCTACAACCCGGTGCGCAAGGGGCATGGCGGGCAGATCCGCAAGGCCGTGCAACTGCTGCTGCAGGCCAGGCGCCCGTACATCTACACCGGTGGCGGCGTGATCGCCAGCGGCGCCGCGGCCGAGCTGCGCGAGCTGCTGGACCTGATGGGCTGCCCGGCCACCAGCACGCTGATGGGCCTGGGCGCGATCCCGGCCAGCCACGCCAGCTTCCTCGGCATGCTCGGCATGCACGGCACCTTCGAGGCCAACAACGCGATGCAGCACTGCGACGTGCTGCTGGCGGTGGGCGCGCGCTTCGACGACCGCGTGATCGGCAACACCGCCGACTTCGCCAAGGTCGAGCGCAAGATCGTGCACATCGACATCGACCCCTCGTCGATCTCCAAGCGCGTGAAGGTCGACATCCCGATCGTCGGCGACGTGAAGGACGTGCTGCAGGAGCTGATCGCACAGCTGCGCGACGCGCAGTCCCGCCCCGATGCGCAGGCGCTGGCCGCCTGGTGGGGCCAGGTCGACGAATGGCGCAAGCGGCGCTGCCTGGCCTACCGCAGGAGCGACCAGGTGATCAAGCCGCAGGCGGTGATCGAGAAGCTGTGCGAGCTCACGCGGGGGCAGGACGCCTACATCACCTCCGACGTCGGCCAGCACCAGATGTGGGCGGCGCAGTACTACCGCTTCGAGGAGCCGCGGCGCTGGATCAACTCCGGCGGCCTGGGCACGATGGGCGTGGGCCTGCCCTTCGCGATGGGCATCAAGCTCGCCCGGCCGGACTCGGACGTGTTCTGCATCACCGGCGAGGGCAGCATCCAGATGTGCATCCAGGAGCTCTCGACCTGCCGCCAGTACAACACGCCGGTGAAGATCATCTCGCTCAACAACCGCTACCTGGGCATGGTGCGGCAGTGGCAGGAGATCCAGTACGGCGGACGCTACTCGCACTCCTACATGGACGCGCTGCCCGACTTCGTCAAGCTCGCCGAGGCCTATGGCCACGTCGGCCTGCTGGTGGAGAAGCCCGGCGACGTCGAGGCTGCGCTGCGCGAGGCGATCAGGCTCAAGGACCGCACCGTCTTCCTGGACGTGCGCACCGACCCGACCGAGAACGTCTGGCCGATGGTGCAGGCGGGCAAGGGCATCACCGAGATGCTGCTGCGCTCCGAGGAACTGTAAGCATCCGGGCCGGCGTCGACGCCGCGTGGTTACCGCTGCGCGGCGGGTGACGCGGGCAAGGGTGCCTGCAGCGGGCGGGCCGCATCGGGCCCGTCGCGATTCATCCCGTTCAACCCCCAAGGGGTCGTGGCCAAGGGCCGGCGGTTACCGCTGACGGCACCGAGGAGCCCGATCCGCGAGGAACCTCCCCATGAAACACATCATCGCCGTGTTGCTCGAGAACGAGCCCGGTGCGCTTTCGCGCGTGGTCGCGCTGTTCTCGGCCCGGGGCTACAACATCGAGAGCCTGACCGTCGCCCCGACCGAGGACGAGTCGCTCTCGCGCATGACCATCGTCACCACCGGCTCCGACGAGGTGATCGAGCAGATCACCAAGCACCTGAACCGGCTGATCGAGGTCGTCAAGGTCGTCGACCTCACCGAAGGCAGCTACACCGAGCGCGAGTTGATGCTCGTGAAGGTGCGTGCCGTCGGCAAGGAGCGCGAGGAGATGAAGCGCATGGCCGACATCTTCCGCGGCCGCATCGTCGACGTCACCGAGAAGAGCTACACCATCGAGGTCACCGGCGACTCGGGCAAGCTCGACGCCTTCCTGGTTGCCATCGACCGCGCCTCCATCCTCGAGACCGTGCGCACCGGTGCCAGCGGCATCGGCCGCGGCGAGCGCATCCTGCGCGTTTGAACGCGCGAACCACCCCCACCCGAAAGAGAGACAGCACCATGAAGGTCTACTACGACAAGGACGCCGACCTCAGCCTCATCAAGGGCAAGAAGGTCACCATCGTCGGCTACGGCTCGCAGGGCCACGCCCACGCGCAGAACCTCGCCGACAGCGGCGTCAAGGTCACGGTCGGGCTGCGCCGCGGCGGTGCCTCCTGGCCCAAGGTCGAGAAGGCGGGCCTGGCGGTGGCCGAGGTCGCCGAGGCCGTCAAGGGCGCCGACGTCGTCATGATCCTGCTGCCCGACGAGCAGATCGCCGCCGTCTACAAGAACGACGTCGAGCCCAGCATCCGCCAGGGCGCGTCGCTGGCCTTCGCGCACGGCTTCAACGTGCACTACGGGCAGGTCGTGCCGCGCGAGGACCTGGACGTCTGGATGGTCGCGCCCAAGGCGCCCGGCCACACCGTGCGCAACACCTACACGCAGGGTGGCGGCGTGCCGCACCTGATCGCCGTGCACGCCGACAAGTCGGGCAAGGCGCGCGACCTGGCACTGAGCTACGCCGCGGCCAACGGCGGCGGCAAGGCCGGCATCATCGAGACCAACTTCCGCGAAGAGACCGAGACCGACCTCTTCGGCGAGCAGGCCGTGCTCTGCGGCGGCACGGTGGAGCTGATCAAGGCCGGCTACGAGACGCTGGTGGAAGCCGGCTACGCGCCCGAGATGGCCTACTTCGAGTGCCTGCACGAGTTGAAGCTGATCGTCGACCTCATCTACGAGGGCGGCATCGCCAACATGAACTACTCGATCAGCAACAACGCCGAGTACGGCGAATACGTCACCGGCCCGAAGATCGTCACCGACGAGACCAAGGCCGCGATGCGCCAGGCGCTCGAGGACATCCAGACCGGCGAGTACGCCAAGAGCTTCATCCTCGAGAACCGCGCCGGCGCGCCGACGCTGCTCTCGCGCCGCCGCCTCACCTCGGAGCACAGCATCGAGGTGGTGGGCGAGAAGCTGCGCGCGATGATGCCCTGGATCAAGGCCAACAAGCTGGTCGACCGCTCGCGCAACTGAGGCGTGCGCGGGCGGCGCGACAAGCCGGGCGGCGGCACGACGATGGGGCAGGCCGATGGGCAAGGCCGCCCGGCGCTCGCATAATGCCCCCGAGCGCATTGCCTTGGGGGTTCCGTGAAGAGCATTTCAGTCGCCGAGGCCAAGTCGGATCTGCACGCCGTGCTTGCACGGGTGGAGGCCGGGGAGGAGATCGCGGTGACCCGAAGCGGGAAGGTGGTCGCCCGCCTGGTGCCTGCCCCGCCGCGCATGGCGGCCGAGGCCTTCCGTGACTTCTGGTCGGAAGATGTTGGCGACCTGATGGCGCCGACGGATCCCCCACCCAAGGACGTGGCCGCGCTGGACGACTGACGGATGGCGCCGCTCTACCTGCTGGACACGAACATCCTGATCGCAGCCCTCAAAGGCCATGCCGCGGTGCGTCAGCGCCTGGAGAACACGCCGCTGGACGGCTTGCGGCTGTCGGCCATCGTGCTGGGTGAGCTCGAGTTCGGCGCGGAGAAGAGCGCCCAAGTCGAGCGCAATCGGCGTCGTCTGGCCGAGCTGACACAACGCCTGCCGGTCGTCGGCGTCGATGCGGGTACGACGCGTCCCTATGCACGCGTGCGCGCGGCCCTCGAGCGTGCAGGTGTGCCCATCGGAGCCAACGACCTCTGGATCGCTGCGCAGGCGCTGCAGATCGGGGCCGTGCTGGTCAGCGACAACCAGCGCGAGTTCCGGCGCGTGCCGGATCTGTTGCTGGAGAACGGGCTGGAGCCGGCCCGATCATGAACGAACCCTCCGAGCTGATGCCCGACGAGCCCAGCGAGGTCGTGCGCCCGCGCCGCAAGGGCATCTACGTGCTGCCCAACGCGATCACGCTGGGCGCGCTGTTCTCCGCCTTCTACGGCATCGTGATGGCGATGAACGGGCGCTTCGAGGCGGCGTGCATCGCCATCTTCGTGGCTGCCGTGCTCGACAGCCTGGACGGCCGCGTGGCGCGCATGACGCACTCGCAGAGCGCCTTCGGCGAGCAGATGGACAGCCTCTCGGACATGGTCGCCTTCGGCGCGGCGCCCGCGCTCATCGTCTACATCTGGGCGTTCAAGGGCATGGGCAAGCCGGGCTGGATCCCGGCCTTCGTCTACATCGCCGGGGCGGCGCTGCGGCTGGCGCGCTTCAACGTCAACATCGGCGTCGTCGACAAGCGCTTCTTCCAGGGCCTGCCCAGCCCGGCGGCAGCGGCGATGGTGGTCGGCCTCGTGTGGGTGATGGACGACGCCGGCTTTCGCAACGTCGCGCTGACCACGCCCTGGCTGGCGTGGCTGGCCTACGTCATCACGCTCTACGCCGGCCTGTCGATGGTCACCAACGCGCCCTTCTACAGCTTCAAGGTCGTCGGCGGGCGGCGCACCGTGCCCTTTGCGGTGCTGGTGGGCATCGTGCTGGCGATCGCCTTGATCGCGCTCGACACGCCGCGCGCCCTCTTCGGCATCTTCTGCGCCTA
>CAUJJO010000103.1 GCA_963205125.1 Pseudomonadota bacterium
CAGGCGCCACCAGGCCCCGGTTCACTCGCGCATGCCGTGGCTGAGCAGGTAGGTCATGCCGCTGGAGCAGGCGAACAGCGCCCAGAAGACGAAGAAGCCGAGTGTGTATGCGGCCTCGCGACTGCTGGCCAGGGGCAGGCCGAGGCTGGCCAGTTCCTGCGGATCGACCACCGAGAACAGCACGCCTTCGGCGACGATCGCCATCAGGAACGCCGGCCAGAACACCTGCATCATGATCCGGCCGAGCCTGCGGTGGCCGGCTTGAGGGCGATCCTCGGGCATCGTCGCGCGCCCGGAGGGGGGAGGCGCCACGCTCATGGCCGGGCCGCTCTCAGCAGGATCGGTGCGTCGAAGCGCGTGACCGCCGGCTCGACCAGCCGCCAGCTGCGCGCGGGGTCTTCGAGCTGCACCAGCCAGTGACCGCCGACCGGCAGCGCGCCGTCGGCACGGTAGGCGCCGCCGCCGACGTGCCGCAGCAGATACGTCGCATCGAGCTCGGCGCGGGTGGCGTGAATGACGCGCAGCGTGAGCTGCGCCGGCCAGCCGGTGCCGCGCACCGCGCCGAGCGTCAGCGCGATCGTCGCGCCATCGGGCGCCGACAGCGTCGCCTGCAGGCCGAGTGCGCTCGCCTGGCGATCGCGCGCCAGTTGCTGGTTGATCGCCCTGCCCTCGCGATAGTAGTCGTCGACCACCATCGAGTCGGCGGTGGTGGCGGCCAGCCAGAAAGTGAAGACGCCGCCGATCAGCGCCGCGGCCGGGCCGAGCGCAAGCAGCCATGGCCAGCGGTGCCGGTACCAGGGGGCCTGCACGTTCGTCATCGTGGTGCTCATCGGCTCAGCGCGGAACGAAGAAGGTGGAACGGGCGTCGACGGCGACCGCGGCGTCGTCGACCGCCTGGACGTGGAACGATACCTTGTTGCTGCCCGGGTTGCCGTGGCCCGGCTTCACGCGCACCGCAACCGGCACCATGCGCACGCCTGCCGGCCCGACCTCGAACTGCGATTCGCCGGCCACGAAGATCGTGTCGATGCCGCTCACCGTGACGACGAACCTGCGCGGCTGCTCGGACGGGTTGATGATCTGCAGCCGATAGCCGTTCTCGATCATGCCTTCTTCCACTTCGCGGCCGAGCGCGCTGTCGCGGATCACGTCCGCCTTGATCGGCGCACGCAGCGCCAGGTGCCCGAAGAGCGCCCCCGTCACCGCCAGCAAAATCGCGCTGTACACGAGTACCCGCGGCCGCAGCACCCGGCGCAGGATCGCGCGCCGATCGAGCTTCATCGCCAGCGCGTTCTCGGTGGTGTAGCGGATCAGGCCGCGCGGGTAGCCCATCCGGTCCATCACCTGGTTGCAGCCGTCGATGCAGGCGGCGCAGCCGATGCATTCGTACTGCAGGCCCTTGCGGATGTCGATGCCGGTCGGGCACACGTGCACGCAGATTTCGCAGTCGACGCAGTCGCCCAGGCCGAGCGCCTTCGGGTCGGCCTTGCGCGAGCGCGCACCGCGCGGCTCGCCGCGCCCGGGATCGTAGGTGATGATCATCGTGTCCTTGTCGAACATCGCGCTCTGGAAGCGCGCGTACGGACACATGTACTTGCAGACCTGCTCGCGCATGAAGCCGGCGTTGCCCCAGGTGGCGAAGCCGTAGAACAGCACCCAGAAGGTCTGCCAGGGGCCGGTCGAAAGCGTGAGCAGGTCGCCGAGCAGTTCGCGGATCGGCGTGAAGTAGCCGACGAAGGAGATGCCCGTCCAGAGCGCGACCGCCACCCAGAGCAGGTGCTTGGCGGCCTTGCGGGCGAACTTCGAGGCGCTCATCGGGGCGCGGTCGAGTTTCATGCGCTGCGCGCGATCGCCCTCGATGTGCCGCTCGATCCACATGAAGATCTCGGTGTAGACGGTCTGGGGGCACGCGTAGCCGCACCAGAGCCGCCCCGCCACCGCCGTGAACAGGAACAGCCCGAGCGCCGAGATCACCAGCAGCCCGGTGAGGTAGATGAAGTCCTGCGGATACAGGACGGCGCCGAACAGGTAGAAGCGGCGCGCCTCGAGGTCGAACAGCACTGCGGGCCGGTTGCCCCAGTGCAGCCAGGGCAGCCCGTAGAAGACCAGCTGGGTGAGCCAGACCATCGCCCAGCGCCAGCCCGCGAACCAGCCGCTGACCGCGCGCGGGTAGATCTTGCGGCGGACCTCGTAGAGGGCGACCTCGACGTCGGGGCCGGCGCCGCCCGGGGATGGCGCGGGAGCGTTCAACGCTGTCCGGACCCGTCGGGGCGGTTCGACAGCCCCCATACGTAGGCCGCGAGCAGGTGCACCTTGCCCTTGCCCAGCATCTCGCCGAACGCCGGCATCTGGTTGCTGCGACCCTTGTTGATCGTCTCGGTGATCGTGGCGATGCCCCCGCCGTAGAGCCAGGTCTTGTCGGTGAGGTTCGGCGCGCCCAGCGCCGGATTGCCCTTGCCGTCGACGCCGTGGCAGGCGATGCATCCGGCGGAAGTGAACTTCGGCTTGCCCAGCGCGGCGCGCGCTGCGTCGTGGCCGCTGTCGGACAACGACAGCACGTAGTTGGCCAGGTTCTCGACGTCGTCGGCCGAACCGACGGCGGCGCCCAGCGCAGGCATCACGCCCTGGCGCCCGGCGGTGATCGTGGC
>CAUJJO010000104.1 GCA_963205125.1 Pseudomonadota bacterium
GCTCGTGGCAGCTCGTGGCCAGTCGCGCCATCGCATGGCCTTGCGAAGGGCGCCGGCAGGAGGACGTCGGTAAGAAGGTTTGCAATGAATACGGCATTGCCGTAGCATCCGCGTGTGCGCACCGTTGCGGAAACTCCGGTCTTTCAGCGCTACGTGGCCGAGGTCTGGACCGACATCGAGCGCGAGCAGTTCATCACCTTCATTGCGGCCTCGCCCGAGGCGGGGGTTCTCATCCCCGGCAGCGGGGGGTGTCGCAAGGTCCGTTGGTCCACCGTCGGCGTGGGCAAGCGTGGCGGTGCGCGAGTCATCTATTTCATCGCCGGGGACGGCGTTGTCTGGCTTCTGATCGTCTACAAGAAGGCGAAGTTCGACAACTTGCCCACCTCGTTTCTCGCCCAGTTGAAGCAGGAAGTCGAAGATGCCCTCTGAGTTGAAGAAGTTCCAGCAAGACCTTCTCGAGTCCGTGCGCCAGATGCGTCGCGGCGAGGCCGTGCGCATCACCAAGGTCAAGCTGCGTCCGGCGGCCGAAGCCAGAGCCCGGCTGGGCGTATCACAGCAGGATTTCGCACGTCTCTTGGGTGTTTCCGCGCGCACCCTGCAGGACTGGGAGCAGGGGCGCCGTGAGCCGACGGGTGCGGCGAAGACGCTGCTGCGCGTTGCCGCCACGCACCCGGACGTGCTGCTGGCGCTGGACGAATGAAGCCAAGTCGCCTGCCTTCGCCTGCGCCTGGCATGACCCAAGCCGACGCCCTCTCGCGCCGCCTGGCGCGCAATCGCCTCACCCGCCGCGACACGCTCTGGCTGTTCGGCGCGAGCGTGGGCGCCAGCGCCCTGCAGGGCTGTGCGACCTCGCCGGTCACCGGGCAGCAGATCCTGGTGGGCATGAGCCCGCAGGAGGAGATCGAGGTCGACCGCCGGCAGTCGCCGCACCAGTTCTCGCAGGACCTGGGCGCGGTGCAGGACGCCGAGGTCAACGCCTACGTCGACGAGGTCAGCCGCCGCCTGCAGGCCCAGGTGCACCGGCGCGACATGCCCTACAGCACGCGCGTGCTCGGCGCCAACTACGTCAACGCCTCCACCTTCCCGGCCGGGGCGATGGGCATCACGCGCGGCATCGTGACGCAGCTCGGCGACGAGGCCGAGCTCTCGGCGCTGATCGGGCACGAACTCGGCCACGTCAACGCGCGCCATGCGGCGCAGCGCCAGGGGCAGGCGATGGTGGCGCAGGCGGCGATGGTCGCGGTGGCCGTGGCCGCGGCGGCGAGCAACTCGCGCTGGGGGGCGCTTGCGGGCGTGGGCGGCGTCATCGGGGCGAGCGCCTTGCTGGCCAGCTACTCGCGCGACAACGAGCGCGAGGCCGATGCGCTCGGGCAGGAGTACATGGTCAAGGCCGGCTACCCGGCCGCCGGCATGACGCGGCTGCACCAGTTGCTGGTGAGCGCCGAGGGCGCCGAGCCCGGGCTGCTGCAGACCATGTTCGCCTCGCACCCGATGAGCGGCGAGCGCCGCGACACCGCGCGCCGCCGCGCCGAGACGACCTACGCCGCCAGCGCGGGTGCCCCCGCCGGGCGCGAGCGCTTCATGGACCGCACTGCCGCGCTGCGGCGCCTGAAGCCGACCATCGACGCCTGCCAGCGCGGCGAAGTGGCGATGAGCAGGAAGGCCGTGGCGCAGGCGCAGCGCGAATTCGAGACGGCGCTGCGCACCACCCCGCGCGACTATCCGGCCAACCTGCGCATGGCGCAGTGCCTGGCGGCGCAGGACAGGCTGCAGGAGGCGCGCCGCTACGTCGACACCGCGCGCCAGGTCTACCCGCAGGAGGCGCAGGCGGCCAAGCTCGGCGCCTCGCTCAAGCTCGGGCTGCGCGACCCGGCCGGCGCCTACGAGGACCTGCAGGCCTACGACCGCCTGCTGCCCGGCGACCCGGGCACGCGCTTCCTCAAGGGCTTCTCGCTCGAGGGCATGGGCCGCCAGCCCGACGCCGCGCGCGAATACGCCGGCTTCCTGCAGACGGGCGCGCAGGGCCAGGCGGCGAACTATGCGCAGGGGCGGCTGAAGGCCTGGGGCTACCTGAAGTAGTTGCACTCGCCTTGCCCTCGCCTTGTCCTCGACCAAGCGGGAAAACCCGCAGGCAGCGAGAATCGGCCCGGCATGAACCCCGGCCTGCTGTACGCCCTTGCCGCCTTCGGCATCTGGGGCCTGTTCCCCCTGTACCTGCGCGAACTGGCCAGCGTGCCGCCGCTGGAGGTGGTGGCTCACCGCTCGGTCTGGTCGCTGCTGCTGCTGCTCGTGGTGCTGACGGTGATGCGGCGCTGGGCCTGGCTGTTGCAGTTGCGGCAGCAGCCGCGCCAGTGGCTGGCCTTCATCGCCAGCGCGCTGCTGCTGAGCGTGAACTGGCTCGTCTACGTCTGGGCCATCGTCAACGGCCACGTGCTGGACGCGAGCCTGGGCTACTTCATCAACCCGCTGGTGAGCGTGCTGCTGGGCGTGCTGGTGCTGCGCGAGCGGCTGCAGCCGGCGCAGTGGCTGGCGGTGGCGCTGGCCGCGGCCGGCGTGCTGTGGCTCACCGTCGATGCCGGCCGCGTGCCCTGGGTGGCCTTGATCCTGGCGGCAAGCTTCGGCCTCTACGGCCTGCTGCGCAAGACGGCACCGCTCGGTGCGCTGGAGGGGCTGACGCTCGAGACCCTGGTGCTGGCGCCGCTGGTCGTGCCCGCGCTCGTGTGGTTCACCCTGCAGCCCGGCGGCGCGATGGCGCGCGGCGACGGCTCGCTCAACGTGCTGCTGCTCCTGTCCGGGCCGCTGACGGCGCTGCCGCTGCTGCTCTTTGCCGCGGCCGCGCGGCGCCTGCCGCTGGCCACCGTGGGGCTGATGCAGTACCTCTCGCCGACGGTGCAGTTCTTCCTCGGCATCACCGTCTTTCATGAACCCATGCAGCCGGCGCGGCTGCTGGGCTTCGTGTTCATCTGGACGGCGCTGGCCGTCTACAGCGGCCACGCCTGGTGGGCGTCGCGGCGGCTGGCGGCAAGGCTGGCGGGCGCGGCCTGAGGCGCGCCGGGCGCCGCGGCACTTCGGCGCGGCGCGACTTCAGGGCCGCAGGTCGTCGACGAGGCTTTGGCGCGTGGCGCCGTCCACGCGCACCCGCGCCGGATAGTGCGCGTGGTCGCAGCCGATCACCACCGCGGCGCCGGCGCGGATGGCGCGGCGCCTGGCCTCGTCGAACTCGAAGCGCACGAAGTGCACGGCGCTCGTCTTCCCTCCGGTCTCGCGATCGAGGTCCTCGTCGGCGATGGCGTGGACGCGGCCCTGGCCTTCGACCTCGACGTAGACGCGGCCCGCCACCCCCTGCAGCCGCGCCAGCGCGCGCCTGCGCTCGTCGACGTCGGGGTACTCGATGAGCATCGTCGCCTTCCAGTTGCTGCCCTCGGGCAGCAACGGCGCGTAGGCGGCGATCTCGCCCTGGATGCCGGCCTCGTCGAAGATCTTCTCGATGTGCAGCATCTCCTGGATCTGGCGGCGGATGGTCGCCTCGTCCTCGAACTGCAGCGTCATGTGCGCGCCGAGCGCCACGCTGCGCAGCCGCCGGTGCGCGATCGCCTGCGCGCGGCTGCCCGTGCGGATCTTCGCGTAGGCCTCGAGCGTGAGCAGTGAATCGGGGGTGATGCGCATCGTGGGGTTCCCGTGTTCGTTCCCCGGTTCAGTCCAGCCCGTAGGCCATGCGCACGAGGCTGATCGGGTGCTGCAGGCCCTTAGCCGGCGTGCCCGCCTGCGCCATGCCCTGCGCGATGTGGTGGCCGGCCAGCGGGCAGTCGCTGGCGATGACCTCGGGATCGTCCTTGGCCATGCTGCGAAACACCGGCTTGCCGATCTTCATCGCCACCGGGTGCGTGGGCGTCTTCACGCCGTAGGTACCGGCGTGGCCCGAGCAGCGCTCGACGACGTTGAGCCTGACCTCGACGTGCTGCCCGACGATCTCGAGCATCTCCCGGGTCTTCCTGCCGATGTTCTGCACGCGGCCGTGGCAGGGCGCGTGCCAGCTCACCCGGCCGAGCGCGCGCTTGAAGTCGGTCTTCAGCAGGCCGTCGCGGTGGCGCGCGACGAGGTACTCGAAGGGATCCCACATCGCGTCCTTGACGAGCTGCACCTCGGCGTCGTCCGGAAACAGCAGCGGCAGCTCCTGCTTGAACATCAGCGTGCAGCTGGGCACCGGCGTGACGATCGCGAAGCCCGCGCGCGCGTAGCGCGCCAGCACCGGGATGTTGGCCTCCTTGGCGCGCTCGACGGCCTCCAGGTCGCCGAGCTCGAGCTTGGGCATGCCGCAGCAGCGCTCGCGCTCGACGATCTCCCAGGGAATCTCGTTGTGCTCGAGCAGCTTGACGAGGTCGTTGCCGATGCCCGGCTCGTTGGAGTTGACGTAGCAGGTCGAGAAGATCGCCACCTTGCCGGGCGTGCGCTCGCCCTCGCGCACGTCGAAGCCGGGGTTGGACAGCGCCTTGCCCCAACGAAAGCGCTGCGTGGCAAGACCGGGCATCCAGGCCTCGGGGTGCACGCCGAGCTGGCGCTCCAGCAGCCTGCGCATCGGCCGCGTCGCGTTCAGCGCATTGACCATTTCGACGACGACCGGAATGCCCGCGAAGCGCCCGTGCAGGTCGGTCGAGGCCAGCAACTGCTCGCTCTTCTTCACCAAGCCCTGGCGCTGCCTGATCGCCTTGGCGCGCAGCATCAGGTGCGGGAAGTCGACGTTCCACGGGTGCGGCGGCGTGTACGGGCACTTCGTCATGTAGCACAGGTCGCAGAGGTAGCATTGCTCGACGACCCTGGCGTAGTCGGCCTTGGCGACACCGTGCACCTCGCCGTCGGCAGTGGCGTCGACGAGCTCGAAGAGGTTCGGAAAGCTCTGGCACAGGCTGACGCAGCGGCGGCAGCCGTGGCAGATGTCGAACACCCGCTCCATCTCGGCCAACGCCTGGCCCTCGTCGAAGAAGCCGGGGTTCTTCCAGTCGATCGGATGCCGGGTCGGCGCCTCGAGGTTGCCTTCGCGCATGGGTCGCTCGCCTCGCGTCGGTGGAACAGCGTGCGAGGGGCGCGCGGCCCCTCGTGCCTCGGTCGGCCGCGGCGGCCTCAGTCGGCGAGCGCGTCCAGCGCCTTCTGGTAGCGGTTGGCGTGCGAGCGCTCGGCCTTGGCCAGCGTCTCGAACCAGTCGGCGATCTCGTCGAAGCCTTCCTCGCGCGCGGTCCTGGCCATGCCGGGGTACATGTCGGTGTACTCGTGCGTCTCGCCGGCGACGGCGGCCTTCAGGTTCTCGCGCGTGCCGCCGATCGGCAGCCCGGTGGCCGGGTCGCCCGAGCCATGCTCGAGGAACTCGAGGTGCCCGTGCGCGTGGCCGGTCTCGCCCTCGGCGGTGGAGCGGAACAGCGCCGCCACGTCGTTCTGGCCTTCGATGTCGGCCTTGTTGGCGAAGTACAGGTAGCGGCGGTTGGCCTGCGACTCGCCGGCAAAGGCGTCCTTGAGGCTTTGCTCGGTCTTCGAACCCTTCAGTTCCATGGCGTGTTCCTCGGTGGTGATGCGCCTCGCGATGCGGCCCGTGGCGCCAGCCGTCACGCACCCGGCGCGTGCCCGTGGCGGCACGCCATGCCGGCGCGATCGCGGTCAACCCTAGCGCAGCCCCGCTCGCGATGCCAATGCAAAGCGCCTATGCCGACCATTGACTGCGGCAATGCGCGCCATCACGCGCGCCGCGGCGGCTCAGCGCAGCCCGAGCAGTTGGCGCGCCAGCGCGTGCAGGCGCGCCGAAGGGTCGGCGAGCTCGCGCAGGATGCTGAAGTGGTCGGCGTCGGCGATCGTCTCGCACACCGGCACCGCGGTCGGCCCCCAGACGTCGCGGATGAGCTGGTTCTGGCGGCGGAACTCCTCGCTCTCCAGCGCGCCGGCCAGCGCCATCAGCTTGCCCTTGGGGCGCGGGAAGAAGGCCGGGCTCAGGCGCTTGACGAGGGCCGGCGTCAGGCCCAGGTCCTGCACGAAGGGCGCGTGGCGCAGCGGCTCGAGGTCGTAGAGGCCGGAGATCGCCAGCGCCCCCTGCACCAGTTGCGCCGGAAGGTCGTCGGCGATCTGCTTCCAGCGGCAGCAGAGCATCATCGCCGCCAGATGCCCGCCCACCGAGTGCCCGGCGACGACGATGCGCGAGGGGTCGCCGCCATGCTCGGCGGCATGGCGCCAGGTCCACTCGAGCGCGCGCGCCACGCTCAGCGTGATCTGCTCGACGCTCGCCTTGGGCGCAAGCGGATAGTTGGGCACCACGACGAGCGCGCCCTCGGCGGTGAACGAGGGCGCGACGAAGGACAGGTCCGACTTGTCCAGCGCGCGCCAGTAACCGCCGTGCAGGAACACCATCACCGGCGCTGTCGCGCCGGGCGGGGCGGCGGGGGCGGTGGCCGGGAAGAGGTCCAGCGTCTGGCCCGCCTCGTCGCCGTAGCGCAGGTCGAGCACACACGGCGCGCGCTCGCGCGTATGCGCCGACGCCGCTGCCCACTTGCCCAGGTGCGCCGCGAAGTCGGTGACGGACAGGCGCGGGTTGTACTGCTGGTCGAGCCAGGCGGGATCGTTCATGCGGCGCATCGGTCGGGCCTCGTCAAG
>CAUJJO010000105.1 GCA_963205125.1 Pseudomonadota bacterium
GCAGCACGAGCACGTGCTGGTGCTGCGCACGCTCTCCAAGTTCGGCCTGGCCGGCGTGCGCCTGGGCTACCTGTGCGGTGCTGCGGCACTCATCGACGAGATCGACAAGGTACGCCCGCCCTACAACGTCAGCGTGCTCAACGCCGAAACGGCGCTGTTCGCGCTGGACCACGCCGACGAGTACGCGCGCCAGGCGGCGCTGCTGCGCGCGCAGCGGGAGCGCCTGCAGGCCGCGCTGCGCACGCTGCCGGGCGTGAGGCCCTTCCCGAGCGAAGCCAACATGATCCTCGTGCGCGTGCCCGACTCGGCGCGCGCCTTCCAGGGCATGAAGGCACGCGGCGTGCTCGTCAAGCATGTCGCGGCCCTGCATCCGCTGCTGGCCGACTGCCTGCGGCTGACGATCGGCACGCCGGAGGAAAATGTCGCCATGTTCGACGCCCTGAAGGCCAGCCTGTGACCGCCCCCGCCGCCCCCGCCCCCCGCGTCGCCGAAGTGCGCCGCGACACCCAGGAAACGCAGGTCCGCGTGCGCGTCGACCACGACGGCCACGGCCGCGCGCAACTGGCCACCGGCATCGGCTTCTTCGACCACATGCTCGACCAGATCGCCCGCCACGGCATGATCGACCTCGAGGTCGAGGCCGACGGCGACCTGCACATCGACGGCCACCACACGGTGGAGGACGTGGGCATCACGCTCGGTCAGGCGCTGGCGCAGGCGCTGGGCGACAAGAAGGGCATCGTCCGCTACGGCCACGCCTACGTGCCGCTGGACGAGGCGCTCTCGCGCGTCGTCATCGACTTCTCCGGCCGCCCGGGGCTGTTCATGCGCGCGGACTTCAGCGCGGCGACGATCGGCGGCTTCGACACCCAGCTCGCGCACGAGTTCTTCCAGGGCCTGGCCAACCACGCGCGCGCCACCGTGCACATCGACAACCTGCACGGGCAGAACGCGCACCACCAGTGCGAGTCGATCTTCAAGGCCTTCGCCCGTGCGCTGCGCATGGCCATGGCACCCGACCCGCGCGCCCAGGGAATGATTCCCTCGACCAAGGGCAGTCTTTGAGATGACGCGCCGCACGATCGCCGTCGTCGACTACGGCATGGGCAACCTGCGTTCGGTGTCGCAGGCACTGCGGCACGTGGCCCGGGGCAGCGAGGTCGAGGTCGTGGTGACGCAGGACGCCGCGGCCGTGCGGGCGGCCGAGCGCGTCGTGCTGCCGGGCCAGGGCGCGATGCGCGAGTGCATGCGCGGGCTGCGCGAGTCCGGCCTGCTCGACGCCGTGCTGCACGCCGCGGCCAACAAGCCGCTGCTGGGCGTCTGCGTGGGCATGCAGATGCTGCTTGCGCACAGCGAGGAACAGGACACGCCGGGGCTTGCGCTTTTCCCCGGCACCGTGCGCCGCTTCGAACTCGCCGGCCGCTTGCAGCCCGACGGCAGCCGCCACAAGGTGCCGCACATGGGCTGGAACCAGGTGCGGCAGGAACGCGCCCATCCCCTGTGGCACGAGGTGCCCGACGCGAGCTGGTTCTACTTCGTGCACAGCTTCCATGCCGACCCGAGCGATCCGGCGCACAGCGCCGGCAGCACCGAGTACGGGCTGCGCTTTACCAGCGTGCTGGCGCGGGATAATATTTTCGCGACCCAGTTCCACCCCGAGAAGAGCGCCGCCCACGGTCTGAGCCTGTACCGCAACTTCCTGCACTGGAAGCCCTGAGCCCTGAGCCATGAGGCGGCCGGGTGCGCGGCGGTCGGCCGCATCGGGCCGCCGCACACCCCGCGCTCCCCGCATTCCCACTCCCTCGCTCCCCTTCGAGCCATGTTGCTGATTCCTGCCATCGACCTCAAGGACGGCAAGTGCGTGCGCCTGCAGCAAGGCGACATGCAGGCCGTCACCACCTTCGGCGACGATCCGGCCGCGATGGCCAGGCGCTGGCTGGACGCCGGGGCGCGCCGGCTGCACCTGGTCGACCTCAACGGCGCCTTCGCCGGCAAGCCGGTCAACGAGGCGGCGGTGAAGTCCATCCTGCGCGAGGTCGACGGCGCGGTGCCGGTGCAACTGGGCGGCGGCATCCGCGACCTCGACACCATCGAGCGCTACCTCGACGACGGCATCGAGGCCATCATCATCGGCACCGCGGCGGTGAAGAGCCCGGGCTTCCTGAAGGACGCCTGCAGCGCCTTCGGCGGCCACATCATCGTCGGCCTCGACGCCCGCGACGGCAAGGTCGCCACCGACGGCTGGAGCAAGCTCACCGGCCACGAGGTGGTCGACCTCGCACGCCGCTTCGAGGACTACGGCATCGAGGGCGTCATCTACACCGACATCGGCCGCGACGGCATGATGAGCGGCATCAACATCGAGGCCACCGTCAAGCTCGCGCGCGCGCTGCGCACGCCGGTGGTGGCCAGCGGCGGGCTCTCGGGCCTGGCCGACATCGAGCAGCTCTGCGCCGTCGCCGCCGAGGGCATCCGCGGCGTCATCTGCGGCCGCAGCATCTACACCGGCGCGCTCGACTTCGCCCAGGCCCAGGCGCGCGCCGACGAGCTCGCGCCCGAAGACGATTGACGGCGCGCCAGCGCCCCGCACTCCGCCACGAAGGACGCCGGAACGCCATGCTCGCCAAGCGCATCATTCCCTGCCTGGACGTGACCGGCGGCCGCGTCGTCAAGGGCGTGAACTTCGTCGCCCTGCGCGACGCCGGCGATCCGGTCGAGATCGCCGCGCGCTACAACGAGCAGGGCGCCGACGAGCTCACCTTCCTCGACATCACCGCCACCAGCGACGGCCGCGACATGATCCTGCCGATCATCGAGGCGGTCGCCGCGCAGGTCTTCATCCCGCTCACCGTGGGCGGCGGCGTGCGCAGCGTGGCCGACGTGCGGCGGTTGCTCAACGCGGGCGCCGACAAGGTCAGCTTCAACTCGGCGGCGGTGGCCGATCCGCGGGTGATCCGCGACGCCAGCCAGACCTACGGCGCGCAGTGCATCGGGGTGGCGATCGACGCCAAGCGCCGCCGCGGCGAAGACGAGGCCGCGCGCGGCCCGGGCTGGGACCTCTACACGCACGGCGGGCGGCGCAACACGGGGCTCGACGCCGTCGCCTGGGCGCAGCACATGGCCGAGACCGGCGCCGGCGAGATCCTGCTCACCAGCATGGACCGCGACGGCACGCGCATCGGCTTCGACCTCGAACTCACGCGCGCCGTCAGCGACGCCGTGCCGGTGCCGGTGATCGCCTCGGGCGGCGTGGGCACGCTCGATCACCTCTGCGACGGCATCCGCCGGGGCGGCGCCGACGCCGTGCTCGCCGCCAGCATCTTCCACAGCGGCGAGTTCACGGTCGGCCAGGCCAAGGCGCTGCTGGCGCGCGACGGCATTCCCGTGCGCCTTTGAACCGGCGAGCCGGTGCCCCGGTGAGCGAGCGCCGCGCCCACGAGGTCCGCATCATCGGCGGACAGTGGAAGCGCAGCCGGCTGCCGGTGGCCGATCGCCCCGGCCTGCGCCCAAGCCCGGACCGCGTGCGCGAAACGCTGTTCAACTGGCTCGGCCAGGACCTCGGCGGCTGGCGCGTGCTGGATGCCTTCGCCGGCAGCGGCGCCCTGGGCTTCGAGGCCGCCTCGCGCGGTGCCGCCAGCGTGCGGCTGCTCGAGCAGGACGCCGCGCTCGTGCGCAGCCTGCAGGCGAGCAAGGCGCGGCTGGGCGCCGATGTCGTGGCGATCGAGCGCGCCGACGCGCTGGCCTGGCTGGCGCGCGGCCCGCGCGGGCATTTCCAGCTCATCTTCCTCGACCCGCCCTTCGGCGCCGGCCTGCACGCGCAGGCGATCGAGCGCGCGGCGCCGCTGCTGGCCGAAGGCGGCTTCCTCTACGTCGAGTCGGACGAGGCCCTGCCTGATCCACCGCAAGGCCTGGAGGCGTTTCGCCGGGGGCGGGCCGGCGCGGTGCACCATGGCCTCTGGCGCCGACGCTACACTGCGCCAGCCGCAAGCCAAGGGATGAGCCCGTGATCCCCTCCAAGCCGATGATTGCCGTCTACCCCGGCACCTTCGACCCGATGACGCTCGGGCACGAGGATCTCATGCGCCGCGCCTCGCGGCTGTTCGACCGCCTGATCCTCGCGGTCGCCGTGGGCCACCACAAGCGCACGATGTTCACGATCAACGAGCGTCTCGAGATCGCCAGCGAGATCGCCGCACCCTACCGCAACGTCGAGGTGACGGCCTTTCGCGGCCTGCTGCGCGACTTCGTCGTGGCCAACGGCGGCCAGGTCGTGGTGCGCGGACTGCGCGCGGTCAGCGACTTCGAGTACGAGTTCCAGATGGCCGGCATGAACCGCCAGCTCATGCCCGACGTCGAGATGGTGTTCATGACGCCCTCGGACCAGTACCAGTTCGTGAGCGGCACCTTCGTGCGCGAGATCGCCAGCCTCGGCGGCGACGTCTCGAAGTTCGTCGCGCCCTCGGTGCTGCGCCGCCTCAAGGACCGGGTGGCGCGTACCGACGACTAGCCGGCCGTGCCGGGCCGGCAGGCTCAGTGCGCGGGACGGCCGTGGGCCCTGCGCTTGCGCGTGGGCTTCGTCGCACGTGCGCCGTGCGTGCCCCGCGCGTGCGGCGGCGCGGACGCTGCCGCGCGCTCCGCGCCCGGCGGCGCACTGGCCAAGGGCTTGATCCCCGCGGCCCCCTGGCCGGCTTGGCGCGCGACGTGCTCGCGCTGGCGCCGCTCCTGCCCAAGCTGCTGCGCGAGCCGGCTCTCGCGCTCGGCGGCGTCCTGTGCCTGCGCGCGCTGCGCGTCGTCCCGGGGATCGGCCACCGCGATCGGGCGACCGTCGGCGCAGGGCTGCGCACTGTAGCTGCGGCCCTCAGGCCCGCAGCGCCAGACCACGTCCTGCGCGAAGACGCCCGGCATCGCCCCGAGCCCCATCGCCAGCGCCACGAGCAAGAGGCCGCAGCGGGCACGGATCGAGCACGCAGACTTCATGGCGGATCCTCCGCAGGGGGATTCGATGCCGCGGGCGCGGCAGGCGCCGAGGGCGGCCCAGACACATCGGGCGCGGGCTTGCGCGGCGGCCTGGGCCGCGGCGGCCCGGCGTGGATCTTCATCGTCGCGCGCTCCATCTCGCCTGCGATCAGCTCGGGGCTTGCCGCCAGCGTGCGCTCGATGCTGGCCAGGATGGCCTCGCGCTGCTCGGGTGACGGCTTGCGCAGCACGTAGTCGATGACTTCGGCCTTCACGCCCGGGTGGCCTATGCCCAGGCGCAGCCGCCAGAAGTCGGCGCTGCCCAGCTGCGCGTGGATGTCCTTGAGCCCGTTGTGGCCGCCGCTGCCGCCGCCGCACTTGAGCTTGGCCTGCCCGGGTGCAAGGTCGAGCTCGTCGTGCACGACGAGGACTTCGGCCGGCGCGATCTTGTAGAAGCGCGCGAGCGCGGCCACCGACTGCCCCGAGCGGTTCATGAAGGTCATCGGCTGCAGCAGCCAGACCGTGCTGCCCGCGACGTTCGCGCGCGCCACGTGCCCGTGCCAGCTGCGCTCGGCGACGAGCCGCGCGCCGAGCTTGGCGGCCAGCGCGTCCACCCACCAGAAGCCGGCGTTGTGGCGCGTGGCCTCGTATTCAGGCCCGGGATTGCCGAGGCCGACGAAGAGTCGAATCATGGGCGGCAATCATAGGCAGCAGGCGCGGCCGGCCGAATCACGCCTGCGGGGGCAAGCGCGGGCGAAGCGGGCCCGGCGGCGCCCCAAAGGCGAGGGCCCCACGATGGGGGCCCTCCGTGAAGCAGCGGCTGCGTCTGGCGCGGCCGCGCGAACCTGCGCTCAGCGCTTGTTCTGCTTCTCGTCCTTCTTGCCCTTGCCCTTCTTCTCGGGGGCGGCGGCGACGACCGCCGTCGGCGCGGCTTCTTCCTCTTCCTTGGGCACCGTGACCGAGACGATGACCGGGTTGAGCGTGCCGTGCTTGACGGCCTTGATGCCCTCGGGCAGCTTGAGGTCGCTGGCGTGCAGCGACTGGCCCTTGACGAGGCCCGAGAGGTCGACCGTCACGAACTCGGGCAGCTGCGTGGCCAGGCACTCGATCTCGAGCTCGGTGGCGACGTGGCCGATGAGGCACTTGTCGGTCTTCACCGCGGAGGAGTTCTCCTCGCCGGTGAAGTGCAGCGGCACCTTCTTGCGCAGCCGCGTGGTTTCGTCGACGCGCTGGAAATCCACGTGCAGCACGATCTGCTTCCAGGGGTGCATCTGGAAGTCGCGCAGCAGCACCTTCTGCGTGTTGCCGGCCAGATCCATCTCGAGGATCGAGCTGTGGAAGGCCTCCTTCTTCAGCGCGAAGAAGAGCGCGTTGTGATCGAGCTCGATCATCGTGGGCGTGCCGGCACCGTAGACGATGCCCGGCACCTTCTGAGCATCGCGCAGGCGGCGGCTCGCTCCGGTCCCCTTGGCGCTGCGCTCGAAAGCGGTGAATTTCATGGTTTCTCCAGGTTGAAAAGAGGTCCCGCGACCAGGACCCACGGAAAGGGCCGCGAAGGCGGCCCGCTCTTCCATCAGAAATTGCTGTTCTGCTCGGCGAAGAGGGACGTGACCGACTCGCCGTCGCTGATGCGGCGGATCGTCTCGGCGAAGAGGAAGGCCACCGAGAGCTGGCGGATGTTGCCGCAGGCCATCGCCGCCGCCGACAGCGGGATGGTGTTGGTGATCACCACCTCGTCGATGCGCGAGGCCGCCAGGCGCTCGAGCGCCGGGCCCGAGAACACCGGGTGCGTGCAATAGGCGTAGACCTTCTGCGCGCCGCGCTCCTTGAGCACCTCGGCCGCCTTCACGAGCGTGCCGGCGGTGTCGATCATGTCGTCCATGATGACGCAGTTGCGGCCGTCGACCTCGCCGATCACGTGCATGACCTCGGAGACGTTGGCCGCGGCGCGGCGCTTGTCGATGATCGCCAGGTCGCAGCCCAGCTGCTTGGCCAGCGCGCGCGCGCGCACCACGCCGCCCACGTCGGGCGACACGACCACGAGGTTGCTGTAGTTGCGGCCCTTGAGGTCGGAGAGCAGCACCGGGCTTGCGTAGATGTTGTCGACCGGGATGTCGAAGAAGCCCTGGATCTGGTCGGCGTGCAGGTCCATCGTCAGCACGCGCTCGACCCCGCAGGTCTCGAGCAGGTTGGCGACGACGCGAGCGCTGATGGGCACGCGCGTGCTGCGCGGGCGGCGGTCCTGGCGCGCATAGCCGAAGTAGGGGATCACCGCCGTGATGCGCCGGGCGCTGGCGCGCTTGAGCGCGTCGACCATCAGCAGCAGTTCCATCAGGTGCTCGTTGGTCGGCGAGTTCGTCGGCTGCACGACGAAGACATCGCGTGCGCGCACGTTCTGGCGAATCTCGACGTTGACCTCGCCGTCGGAGAAGCGGCCGACCATCGCGCGGCCCAGTTCGACCCCCAGGTGCTTGGCAATCTCCTGCGCCAGCACCGGGTTGGCGTTGCCGGTGAAGAGCACGGTGTTGAAGAGCACGATCGGTTCTCCGCATGCGGGCGAGGCGGCCCGCCTCGTCGCGGCCTCAGGTTCTGAGGGTCTCAGGGCCTCGGGATGTCTGGCAGGGGAGGAAGGATTCGAACCCTCGCATGTCGGAATCAAAATCCGATGCCTTAACCAACTTGGCTACTCCCCTACACCGGACAGGGATCGCTCCCTGCCCTTGCAAAGCGTCTCAGCCGGCCCAGTCCGCAAGCGGATGCCGGGCCATGCTGCGGCACATGCGACCCACCCATCCCTTCGGAAGCGCTTCCGTCGGGAACGCAGCCAGGGGCTGGTCGCCGGTGCCGGCTCTCGCGAACACCGCGCTGCCCGAGCCCGTCATGCGGCTGTTGCCGTAGCGGGCCTGCAACCAGACGGCGGCTTGCGCCACCTCGTCGCAGCGGTCTTCGGCGGCGGCCTGCAGGTCGTTGCGGCCAAGGCCGTCGAGCAGCTTGCGAGTCCAGCCGTCGGCAACCGCACCAGGTGCGATAGCGTCTGCGAGAAAGCCCGCAACTATATCAGCTTCCGGGCTGCGCTCGACAAGCGGGCTCGAGAAGATGGCGGCTGTCGACAGCGGCGCCGCCGGCTTCACGACCGCGTACCAGGCCACGGGCAGCACGATCGGCGTCAGCCGCTCGCCGATGCCCTCGACGAAGGCGTTGTGCCCGCCGACGAAGAAGGGCACGTCGGCCCCCAGCGTGGCCGCCAGCGCCAGCAGCCGCGCCCGCGGCCACGCCAGGCCCCAGAGGCGGTTCAGGCCGAGCAGCGTCGTGGCCGCATCGGAGCTGCCGCCGCCCAGGCCCGCGCCCCAGGGCACGCGCTTGTCGATCGAGAGGTCGACGCCAAGCCGCGTGCCGCTGGCCTGCTGCAGCGCGCGCGCCGCGCGCAGGCAGAGGTCGTCGGGCGGCAGCGCGGCGCTAAGGTCGTGGCGCTGCAGCCGGCCGTCGTCGCGGCGCTCGAGGTGCAGCGCGTCGGCCCAGTCGATCAGCACGAAGGGCGACTGCAGCAGATGGTAGCCGTCGGCGCGCCGCCCGACGACGTGCAGGAAGAGGTTGAGCTTGGCCGGAGCCGGCAGGTCCAGCAGCGCGCGCAGGCCCATCGGCTTCAGCCCGCGGGCGCGAGCCGCACGCGCACGAGCACGCGCGGCGGCTGCTCGCGCAGCGCCTCGACGCGCCCGTGGGCCCAGCCGGCAAGGCTGATCTGCCAGCCCAGCTGCTCGAAGCCGTCCGCGCTGGGCTGCGCCGCGGCGCCGGGCCAGGGCCGGCCGGCCAGCCAGTCGGGCAGCGCGCGCAAGGGCAGGGTTTCGCCGAGTGCGGCGCGCGAGAGGCTTTCCAGGCTCGGGTAGCGCGACTCGCCCCGGCCGAGGTCGAGCACCGCCTCGTCGCGCGTCCAGCGCGCGCGCGCCAGCTGCATGCCCAGCGGCGTGGCCAGGCGCAACTCGCCCTGCTCGCCATCGCCGCGCAGGTCGAAGCCCGCCTCCAGGCTGCGCGCGGCCTGTTCGCCGCTGGCGTCCACGCGCAGCGACAGGCGCCCGCTGGTCCAGTGCAGGCCTGCATCGGCCACGGGAGGCGTGGCGCAGCCCGCCAGCCACAGCGCCGCCGCCCCGGCCGCGAGCGCCGCGGCGCGCATCGAAAGCCGCATCAAAGCTCGACCTTGAGGCGCACCAGCGTCTCGCGCAGCACATCGTTGGCCGCGTCGCGGCCCTTGGACTCGGCCCAGACGCGGCGCGCCTCGTCCTGCTGGCCCATCGCCCAGAGCACCTCGCCGAGGTGGGCGCCGATCTCCGCGTCCGGCCGCGAGGCGTAGGCCTGGCGCAGCAGGCGCAGGGCCTCGCCCAGGTTGCCCAGCCGGTACTCGACCCAGCCCAGGCTGTCGGTGATGAAGGGATCGCCCGGCGCCAGCTCGAGCGCACGCTGGACCAGCTCGCGCGCCTCGGGCAGGCGCTGGCCGCGGTCGGCCAAGGCGTAGCCGAGCGCGTTGTGGGCGTGCGCGTTGTCGGGCTTGAGCGCGATCACGCGACGCAGCAGCCGCTCCATTTCGTCGGCGCGACCCATCTTCTCGGCCATCATCGCCTGCTCGTAGAGCAGGTCGGCGTCGTCCGCAAAGCGCTGCACCGCCTGCTCCAGCACGTCGAAGGCGTCGCCCCATCGCCGCGCATCGCGCAGCAGCGCGGCTTCGGCCAGCAGCTTGAGCCGGGCGTCGCCGGCTTCGCGTTCGGGCGCCTGGCGCAGCAGCGCGCGCGCCTCGTCGATCCGGCCCTGGCGCGCCAGCATCGAGGCGCGCCGCGACTGCACTTCGAGCGCGCGCGCCGGGTCGTCCACGCGCGCGAGCCAGCCTTCGGCGACTTCGTACTGCCCGAGCTGCTCGGCGGCCTGCGCCAGCATCAGCCAGGCCTGCGTGCGTCCCTGCGCCGCGCCGTCGTCGGCATCGACCTCGTCGCCGGACGCTGCCGAGGGCCGCGACGCCAGCAGGTTCAGGTAGCGCTCCAGCGTGGCGATGGCCGTGCGCGGCTGGCGCAGCTCGAGCTGCAGCGCGCCCAGCGCCAGCAGCGGCGGCGCGGCCTCGGGGCGCTCCTGCGTCGCCTGCTCGAGCTGCACCACGGCGTCGGCCAGGCGCTGTGCATTCATCAGCGTGCGCGCATAGGCCATGCGCACCGCGGGCTCGCCAGCGCCGCTCTGCAGATGCGCCAGCACCACGTCCTCGGCCGCCGGCCGCTGGGCCATCAGCTCGAGCGCGAGCAGCGCCGCGCCCACCGCCTTCGGATCGTCCGCCTGCGCGGCGCGCGCACGCGCGAGCGCCCGGTCGGGGTCGTCCGCCTGCGCCCAGGCGCGGCCCGTGGCCACCAGCGCGGCGACGCGGGTCGCCGGACGCGCCCGGTAGGGCTCGAGCACGGCGTCGAGGATCTCCGCGCTGCGGCGCCGATCCGGCATGCGCTGCAGCAGCCGCGGCAACTGCGCGATCAGCGCGCTGCGGTCGACTTCGAGCGTCTGCGCCAGCAGCGTGCGCAGCGGCTCCCTGATCTCGTCGCTGCGATTGAGCGCGGCGGCGATCTGCAACTGCGTGCGCAAGGCGTCGGCGGAGCCCGGCAGCGTGCGCCGCCAGGCCGCCGTCGCAAGAAGGGCCTGCTCGCCGCTGCGCGCCTGCAGGGCGATCTCGACGGCGCGGCGGAACAGCCCCTCGTCGCGGGTGCGGCGCCCGGCATCGAGCAGGAGCTGCACCGCGGCGTCGGTCTGGCCGCGGCGCGCCTCGATCTCGCCGATCAGCAGTTGCTGCATGAGCTGCGAATCGAGCTGCGAGTGCGTCGGCGGCACCGGCGCCTCGGCAGCGTCCGCGGCGTCCGCGACATGGGCGGCGCCTGCGTCCTGGGCGACGGTCCGCGTCGCCATCGCCTGGGCGGCACCCAGCGTCAGCGCGGTGGCCGCCGCCGACGCGATCGCGATGCGCCATCGTCTGCGCAGGGGCATGGCTGGCTCCAAAGGGTCGAAGTTCATTCTCACATAATGGCCCGATGCCCGAACTCCCCGAAGTCGAGGTCACGCGGCGCGGCATCGACCCCCTCGTGCAGGGGGCCCGGGTGCTGGACGTGCGGCTGGGCAAGCCGCTGCGCTGGCCGCTCGGGCGCGACCCGCAGGCGCTGCGAGGTCTTCGTCTCGGCGCCGTCGAGCGGCGCGGCAAGTACCTCTGGCTGCCCCTGCAGGGCGCACCGGAGCTGCCCTCGCAAGGGCTTCTGATCCATCTGGGCATGTCGGGTTCGGTGCGCGTGCTCGCGCAGCCCGAGCCGCCCGGCGCGCACGAGCATTTCCAGCTCGACACCGACCGCGGCAGCCTGCGGCTGAACGACCCGCGGCGCTTCGGCGCGGTGGTCTGGTCGGCGGCGCTGGAGGCGCAGCCGGCAGCGCGGCTGCTCGCCCGCCTGGGGCTGGAGCCCTTCGACCCGGCACTCACCGCGGCGCGCTTTCACGCCGCGCTGCGGCAGCGGCAGACCTCGATCAAGGCGGTGCTGCTGGGGGGCGAGGTCGTCGTCGGCGCGGGCAACATCTACGCCTGCGAGGCGCTGTTCCATGCCGGCATCGATCCGCGCTGCCGCGCCGCCGACCTGGGCACGCAGCGTGCCGCCCGGCTGCTGCAGGCGCTGCGGCAGACGCTGGCGCAGGCGATGGCGGCCGGCGGCTCGACGCTGCGCGACTTCCGCGACGCGCACGGCACGAACGGGCGCTTCCAGCAGCAGGCGGCCGTCTACGGGCGCGAGGGCGAGCCCTGCGGCGTCTGCGGCACGCGGCTGCGGCGCATCGTGCAGGCGCAACGCTCGAGCTTTTTCTGCCCGCGCTGCCAGCGCCGCTGACGCCGCCGACGCCCGATCCGTTGCACATTGCCGGGGCGGCGACAGGCCCTTGCGCTAGCATGGGCCGCCCTTCGAGGCTTTCCCCTGCAATGCAAAGCGCCATCGCCACCCGACTGGACGAGCTGGCCGGCTGGCGTGGCGAGGTCGACCGCGCCGTCGTCGCGCTCGGCCGCTTCGTGGTCGAACACGAGCTGATCGACGACCCGCGCAACGCCGCGCTGGCCGCGCTGCGCGAGCGGCTGTCGTCGAACCGGCTGGTGCTGGCCTTCGTCGCCGAGTTCTCGCGCGGCAAGTCCGAGCTGATCAACGCGATCTTCTTCGCCGGTGCCGGCCGCCGCGTGCTGCCGGCCACGCCCGGGCGCACGACCATGTGCCCGGTCGAGCTCTTCCACGAGGCGGGTGCGCCGCCGCGGCTTTCGCTGCTGCCGATCGAGACCCGGCTGCGTGGCCTGCCGCTGGCCGACCTGCGTCGGCGCGACGAGCCCTGGCAGCAGGTGCCGCTGTCGCCCGACGACCCCGAGGCGCTGGCGCAGGCGCTGCAGGCGGTGACGCGAACGCAGTGGGTGGACGTGGCCACCGCCACCGCGCTCGGCTTCTGGGACGCCGAGCAGCCCGAGGACAACCCGCCGCAGGACGACGAGGGCCGGGTCGAAGTGCCGGCCTGGCGCCACGCGCTGATCAACTACCCGCACCCGCTGCTGCAGCGCGGCCTGGTGGTGATCGACACGCCGGGGCTCAACGCCATCGGCGCCGAGCCCGAGCTGACGCTGGGCCTGCTGCCGAGCGCGCACGCGACGGTGTTCGTGCTGGCCGCCGACACCGGCGTCACCAGGTCGGATCTCGCGATCTGGCGCGAGTACCTGGGCGAGCATGCCGCCGAGCGCTTCGTCGTGCTCAACAAGATCGACGCGCTCTACGACCCGCTGGCCTCGCCCGAGGAGGTGCAGGCGCAGATCCGCCGGCAGCGCGAGAAGGTCGCCGACATCCTCGGGCTGCCGCTTGCGCGCATCTTCGCGCTCTCGGCGCGCGAGGGCCTGGCCGCGCGCGTGGCCGGCAGCGCCGACGATCTCGCGCACAGCCGGCTCGGCGAACTCGAGGACGCGCTTGCAGAACACCTGCTGCCGCGCCAGCGCGAGCTGCTGGCGCAGGACGTGAGCCAGGTCGTCGATCGCCTGCAGCAGTTCGGCGCGCGCCGCATCGGCGACAAGCGGCGCGACCTCGCCGAGCAGCTCGCCGAGCTGCGCAGCCTGCGCGGCAAGAGCGGCGGCAAGCTGCGCCTGATGCTGCAGCGCGTGGACGCCGAGCAGGCCGAGTTCGAGCCCTGCATCGCGCGGCTGCAGGCGGTGCGCGCGGTGCAGCAGCGGCAGCTGAAGACGGCGCTGGCGGGCCTCTCCAGCCAGGTGCTGCGCACCGAGGTCGCGGCGATGCAGTCGGCGCTGGGCTCCGGGCCCTTCAAGCTCGGCGGCCGCGCCGCCTTCGCCACCCTGTGCAGCCGCCTGCACGACGCCCTCGTCACCGCGCAGCGGCGCGCCGACGAGATGCGCGAGATGCTCGACGCGAGCTTCATGCAGCTCAACACCGACTTCGGCCTGGGCTTTGCGAAGCAGCCGGCGCCCGAGCTGCAGCGCTTTCGGCGCGAGCTCGACCTCATCGAGCACACCTACAGCCGCTACCTCGGGCTGCTGCAGGCGTGGCGACTGGCCTCGCCGGGCTTCATGGAGCAGTTCCGCCGCATGCTGATGACCAAGCTGCGCAGCGTGTTCGAGAGCGCCGCCAGCGAGCTCGAGCTCTGGAGCCGCGGCGCCTCGAGCCAGCTCGAGCAGCAGCTGGCCGACCGTCGGCGCAGTTTCCGCCAGCGCCGCGAGGCGCTGCAGCGCATCCAGTCCGCGGCCGGCGAGCTCGAGCAGCGCATCACCGACGTCGAGGCACAGGACGCGCAGTTGCTGGGCCTGCAGCGCCTGCTCGAGAGCCGCGTCGCCGACGTGCTGGGCCTGCTGCCGCCTGCCGTCGACGGCTCGGCCACGGCGGCGGCAGGCGCCGCGCCCCCGGCAACGGCCGGCGCGCGGGAAGAAGTCGCCTGAGCCGCTTCGCCGAACGCGTCAAGCGCTGGCAGCGCACGCAGGGCCGCCGCGACCTGCCCTGGCAGGGCACGTGCGACCCCTACCGCGTCTGGCTCTCCGAGATCATGCTGCAGCAGACGCAGGTGGCCACGGTACGCGACTACTACGCGCGCTTCCTGCAGCGCTTCCCCGACGTGCAGGCGCTGGCCGCGGCCTCGAGCGACGAGGTGCTGGCGCTCTGGAGCGGCCTGGGCTACTACCGCCGCGCGCGCCATCTGCACCACGCGGCGCAGCAGGTGGTGCGCGACTTCGGCGGGCGCTTCCCCGGCAGCGCCGCCGCGCTGCAGGCGCTGCCCGGCGTCGGACGCTCGACGGCCGCGGCGATCGCCGCCTTCTGCTTCGGCGAGCGCGCCGCGATCCTCGACGGCAACGTGCGCCGCGTGCTGGCGCGCACGCACGCGCTGGGCGAGGACCTCGGCAGCGCCGCCGCGCAGGCGCGGCTGTGGGCGCTGGCCGAGTCGCTGCTGCCGGCCCGCGGCATCGAGGCCTACACGCAGGGCCTGATGGACCTGGGCGCCGAGGTCTGCCTGCCGCGCGCGCCGCGCTGCGACGCCTGCCCGCTGGCCGCCATCTGCATCGCGCACGCGCAGGGCGACCCGCTGGCCTACCCGGCGCGGCCGCGCCGTGCGCGCCGCGGCGCGCGCAGCAGCCTCTGGCTGTGGCTGCAGTCGGGCGCGGCGATCTGGCTGGTGCCGCGTCCGGCCGAGGGCATCTGGGCCGGCCTCTGGAGCCTGCCCGAGTTCGATTCGCCCGAGGCCGTGCACGCGGCGCTGCCCGCCTTGGCCGCGCGGGCCGGCGCGCCGCAGGCAGGTGCCGCCTTCGTGCACGTCCTCACGCACCTGGACTGGACGCTGCAGCCGCTGGCCTGGCAGCTCACCGAGCGCGCGCGCCGCACCGTGCAGCCCCAGCTTGCCAAGCGCTGGCCCGAGGGGCGCTGGGTGAAGATCGAGGCCGCGCTTGCCCTGGGCATCCCGGCGCCGCTGCGCCGGCTGCTGCTGCAGGCGCAGGCGTAGGCGTAGGGCGCAGGAGCAGGAAGCAGAAGAAGGGCGCAGGAGCAGGCCGAAGGCGAAGGCGCTGCGTGAGGCGCGCTGTCGCGCCGTCGCGCTGTCGCTCCGCCGCGCGCTCAGCGCACGACCTGCTTGCCGCGCAGGTAGGCGTCGACGAGCGCGAGCCGCTCGTTCGGATCGGCCAGGGCCATCAGCCGATGGCGTGCGGCCAGCGGGATCGGCAGCAGCTCGCACCAGCGGTTGGCGACCCAGCCGGCGTCGTCCAGCCGCAGCGGCTGCAGGAAGGGCTGTTCGCCGCGCTCGCGCAGCGTGGCGATCGCCGTCGCCAGCGCCTTCACGCTGCCCAGCATCGCCGGCGCCGGAACGCAGGCCGGATCCGCCTCCATCTCGCGCACGCAGGCCGACCACAGGCCGTCGGCGTCCTGCGTCGGCTCGCCTTCGCGCACGAAACGCTGCTGCCCGGTGCAGCGCACGGCCAGCAGGCCGGCCTGCTGCGCATCCACGCTGTCGATGCGCGCGCGCACACCCACCGCCTCGAAGCGCACGGGCGCGCCCTGCTCCGGCGCGCGCACGTCGCCGCCTTGCTTCAGGCAGACGACGCCGAAGTCCTCGCCGCGCTTCATGCAGCGCGCCACCAGGTCGAGGTAGCGCGCCTCGAAGACGCGCAGCGTCAGCAGCCCGCCAGGGAACAGCACCGCGCGCAGCGGGAACAGCGCAAGCCGGCTCGTGCCCTGCGGGCAGGCGGCAGGCGCGCCGGACTCAGTCACGCGCGTCGAGCTCGCGATGGCGCACCAGCGTCACCTGCCGCGCCGCGAAGCGCCGCGCCAGCGTCTCCACCGCGTAGACCGAGCGGTGCTGGCCGCCGGTGCAGCCGATGGCCACCGTCAGGTAGCTGCGCTGGTCTTCCTCGAAGGCGGGCAGCCAGCGCAGCAGGAAGGCTTCGATCTGCTCGAGCATCGCGCCCACTTCGGGCTGCGCCTGCAGATAGCTCGCCACGGGCGCGTCGCGCCCGGTGCGCGGGCGCAGCTCGCGGATGTAGTAGGGGTTGGGCAGCACGCGCACGTCGAACACGTAGTCCGAGTCCAGCGGCACGCCGTACTTGAAGGCGAAGCTCTGGAAGACCAGCGTCAGCGGCGCCTCGCGCGCGCCGACCAGCGAGCGGATCCAGCTGCGCAGCAGCGCCGGGCGCAGCTGGCTGGTGTCGATCACGGTGGAGACCGTGCGCAGGTCGGCCAGCAGCTCGCGCTCGAGCTCGATCGCCTCGACCAGCGCGCGCGCGGTGTCGGGCGAGGCCGCGCGCGTCGTCAGCGGGTGCGGCCGGCGCGACTCGGAGAAGCGCCGCACCAGCGCGTCGGTGCTGGCGTCGAGGAAGAGCGGGCGCACGTGCAGGCCCTCCTCGCGCAGCTGGCGGATGAGCGGCGGCAGCACCGGCAGCGAAGCCGCGGTGCGCACGTCCACCGCGACCGCCACGCGGTGCGCGTGACGGCCATGCTCGAGGCGGATGAAGTCGCGCAGCAGCTCCGGCGGCAGGTTGTCGACGCAGAAGAAGCCGGCGTCCTCGAGCGCGTGCAGCGCCACCGACTTGCCCGAGCCCGAGATGCCGGTGATGAGCACGACCTCGTCGCGCGAGGACACGCCGTCCAGCGCCGCCCACTGCGTCATCGCGCCTCCTGCCCGCTGTTGCGGCCAAGCTCGCCACGCTCGCCGCGCTCACCGCGCTCACTTCGCTCACTTCGCGCCAGCATCGCCTGCGCGTGCGCCGTGCCCGAGAGCGCTTCGCCGCCGAGCATGCGCGCGACCTCGGCCACGCGCGCCTCGCCGCGCACGGCACGCAGCGCACTCGTCGTCGCCCCCTGCTGCTGGCCCTTGCTCACCACCAGGTGATGGTCGGCGCAGGCCGCGACCTGCGCGAGGTGCGTCACCGCCAGCACCTGGCTGCTGCTGCCGAGCTGCTTCATCAGCGCGCCCACGCTGTCGGCCACCGCGCCGCCGACGCCGCTGTCGACCTCGTCGAAGACCAGCGTGGGCACGTGCGCCGCGCCGTCCGCTGCGTCCTCGGCGATCGCCTCGTCCGCTGCCGCGCCGCGCGTCGTGGCCACCGCGACCGCCAGCGCCAGCCGCGAGAGCTCGCCGCCCGAGGCCACCTTGGCCAGCGCGCGCGGCGTGCTGCCGGCGTGCCCGGCCACGCGCAGCTCGACGGCCTCCAGGCCGAAGGCCTGCGGCTCGTCCTGCGGCAGCAGCGCAACCTCGAAGCGCCCGCCGGCCATGCCCAGCGTCTGCATCTGCTGCGTCACCGCCGCCGCCAGCCGCGGCGCCGTGCGCTTGCGTGCCGCGCTCACCGCCCGGGCCTCGCCGCGCCAGGCGGCCTCGGCGGCAGCAGCGGCGCGCTCCAGCGCCTCGAGGTCGGCGGCAGCGTCCAGCGCCTGCAGCTCCTGCTTCCAGCCGGCCAGCAGCGCCGGCAGCTCGGCGGGGCCGCGCCGGTAGCGCCGCGCCAGTTGCACCCAGGCCGAGAGCCGCGCGTCGAGCTCGGCCAGCCGCCCCGGGTCGGGCTCGCGGTGGCCGAGGTAGGCGTGCAGCGAATGCGCGGCGTCCTGCAACTGCGCCTGCGCCGAGCGCAGCACGTCGGCGATGCCCGCCACCTCGGCGTCGTAGCGCGCCACCTCGTCGAGCGCATCGAGCGCGCGCGCCAGCAGCGCATCGGCCGCGGGCTCGCCCTCGCCCACCGCGTCGAGCGCGGCGCGCGCGCCATCGAGCAAGGCCTGGCCATGCGCAAGGCGCTGGTGCTCGGCCTCCAGCTCGGCCCACTCGTCCGGCCCCGGCGCCAGCTTGTCGAGCTCGCCGACCTGCCAGGCCAGGCGCTCGCGCTCGCGCTCCAGCGTGTCGCGCGCCGCGCGCGCCCGCTCGAGCGCCGCCAGCGCCGCGCGCCAGGCCTGCCAGCGTTCGGCCAAGCGCGCCGGGTCGACGCCGGCTTCGCCGTCGAGCAGCGCACGGACCGTGGCCGGCCGCGTCAGGCCCTGCCAGGCGTGCTGGCCGTGGATGTCGACCAGGTGCTCGGCCAGCTCTCGCAGTTGCGCGACGGTGGCCGCGCTGCCGTTGATCCAGGCGCGGCTGCGCCCCTGCACGTCGACCGTGCGCCGCAGCAGCAGCGTGCCCTCGCTGGCCTCGAAGCCGCCCTCCTCCAGCCAGGGCAGGAGCGGCGGCGGCAGGTCGAACTCCGCGCTCACCTCGGCGCGCTGCGCACCCTCGCGCACCAGGCCCGCTTCGGCACGGCTGCCCAGCGCCAGCTGCAGCGCCTCGACGAGGATGGACTTGCCGGCACCCGTCTCGCCGGTGAGCACGGTGAAGCCGGCCTGCAGCGTGAGCTCGAGCTCGCGCACGAGGACGACGTCGCGAAGGGCGAGGCGGCGCAGCATGGGGCGACGCGGGCGCGCTAGACCACGCCCTCGTACCAGCGCAGCTTGCGCCGCAGCGTGGCGTAGTAGCTCCAGCCCGGCGGATGCAGGAAGCAGGCCTTGTGCTCGGAGCGCCGCACGCGCACCTGGTCGCCGTGCAGGAGGCTGGCGATGCTGTGCATGTCGAAGTTGGCCGAGGCGTTGCGGCCGGCGACGATGGTGATGCGGATCTCGCCGATGTCCGGCAGCACGATCGGGCGGTTGCTCAGCATGTGGCTGGCAATCGGCACCAGAACCCAGCCGGCGATTCCCGGATGCAGGATCGGCCCGCCGGCCGACAGCGCGTAGGCCGTGCTGCCGGTGGGGGTGGCGACGATCAGGCCGTCGGCGCGGATGTTGGCGACGAAGTCCTCGCCGATGTCGATGCGCAGCTCGACCATGCTGGCGGTGGCGCCGCGCGAGACGACGACGTCGTTGAGCGACAGCCCGTCGAAGATCGGCTCGCCGTCGCGCCAGACCTGGCTCTCCAGCATCGCGCGGTGCTCCTCCTCGTAGTCGCCGGCGACCATCGAGCGCAGCGCGTCGCGGTACTGGCCGTGCGGCACATCGGTGATGAAGCCCAGGCGCCCCTGGTTGATGCCCACCACCGGCAGGTTCTGGCGCGCGACCTGGCGCGCGATGCCGAGCATGGTGCCGTCGCCGCCGACGACGACGCAGAGGTCGCAGCGCTGGCCGAGCTGCTCGATCGGCACCGCGTCGAAGTGGGCCACCCCGGTGGCCTGCGCGGTGTCGCGTTCGAAGGAGACGTCCAGGCCGAGGCCCAGCAGGAAATGAGCGAGTTCCTCGAGCATCGGCCGGATGCCGTGGGCCTGGTACTTGCCGACGATCGCCGCGTGCCGAAAGCGCTTGGACATGGTGCGCGGCATTAGACCATAGGGGTTGCCGGGAAGGCCTTGGCGCAGCGGCGCGCGCCGCGCGCCGGCGCACGCCCGCGGCACGTTCGCGGCACGTCCGCGGAACGTTCGCGGCATGCCCGCTTCGAGCCCTCTCGTCGTGCTCCTTCGATGCCCATTCGACGCCCATTCGGCGCCCATTCCAGGGCCGCTTCGTACAATGCCGCGCATGCTGGACGATCGCGCCAAGACGCTGCTCAAGGCCCTGGTCGAGCGCTACATCGCCGACGGCCAGCCCGTGGGCTCGCGCACCCTCTCCCGCGCCTCGGGGCTGGAGCTCTCGGCGGCCACCATCCGCAACGTGATGGCCGACCTCGAGGAGCTGGGCCTCATCGCCAGCCCGCACACCAGCGCCGGGCGCGTGCCCACCGCGCGCGGCTACCGGCTCTTCGTCGACACCATGCTGACGGCGCAGCCGCTGAACCTCGACGAGCTCGCCCGCGTCGCGCCCGAGGTCGCCGCCGCGCGCAGCCAGCTGCACCCCGACCAGCCGCAGCGCGTCATCGCGCAGGCCGCGCAGATGCTCTCCAGCCTCTCCAGCTTCGTCGGCGTCGTGACCGCGCCGCGCAAGGCCGGCGTCTTCCACCACATCGAGTTCCTGCGCCTGGGCGAGCACCGCGTGCTGGTCATCCTCGTGGCACCCGACGGCGACGTGCAGAACCGCGTCATCATGACCGCGCGCGACCACAGCCAGGCCGAGCTCGCCGAGGCCACCAACTACCTCAACAGCCACTACGCCGGCCTGTCGATCGAGGAGGTGCGCGAGCGCCTGAAGCACGAGATCGAGGCGCTGCGCACCGAGATCGCCGCGCTCATGCAGGCGGCGGTGCAGGCCGGCACCGAGGCGCTGGCCGAGAGCAGCGACCACGTCGTCGTCAGCGGCGAGCGCAACCTGCTGGGCGTGCAGGACTTCGGCAACGACCTGCCCAGCCTGCGCCGCCTCTTCGACGTGTTCGAGCACAAGACCGAGCTGATGCGCCTGCTCGACACCTCGAGCCGCGCCGAAGGCGTGCGCATCTACATCGGCGGCGAAAGCCAGGTCGTGCCCTTCGAGGAGCTCTCCGTCGTCACCGCCCCCTACGAAATCGACGGCCGCGTCGTCGGCACCCTGGGCGTCATCGGCCCGACGCGCATGGCCTACGAACGCATGATCCAGATCGTCGACATCACCGCGCGCCTGGTGGGCAACGCGCTGTCGGTGAAGTGAGTGCCACACCCGCGTGCCAAGCCCGCATGCCGCGTTCGCTGCCTAGAATCGCGCCCCACCCTCCAAGGTGCACCGGGGGCCGTTAGCTCAGTCGGTTAGAGCAGAGGACTCATAATCCTTTGGTCGCTGGTTCGAGTCCAGCACGGCCTACCAGAGCATCGAGTGAGACCATGGCTGACGCCGGTGTCTCGCTTGATCACAAACCGATCTGACGACATTCGATTGGCGTGGAGACGATTCATGGCCATCACAACCCTCTCCAGTCGCGAGCTGAACCAGGACGTGACGCGCGCGAAGAAGGCCAGCAAGAATGGGCCGGTTTTCATTACCGATCGCGGCAGGCCTGCGCACGTGCTGCTGAGCTTCGAGGACTATCAGCGGTTGACAAGGCAAAGGCGCAACATCGCGGACGCACTGGCGATGCCGGGTGGGACGGACATCACGTTCGATCCGCCGCGCGCCTGCATCCGAGCACGACCGACTGATCTCTCGTGATGTACGTCCTGGACACCAACGTGGTGTCCGAGTTGCGCAAGGCGCGGCTTGGCAAGGCCGATGCGAACGTTGTGGCCTGGGCGGAGAGCGTCGACGCCGGCGATCTCTACCTGTCAGCCATCACGGTCATGGAGCTGGAACTCGGCGTCCTGGCCATCGAACGCAAGGACGCCAGCCAGGGGGCCATGCTGCGCGCGTGGCTGCAGCAACAGGTCTTGCCCGAATTCGCCGAACGCATCTTGCCTGTCGACACCACCGTGGCGCAACGCTGCGCCCGGCTGCACATCCCGAACAAGCGCGGCGAGCGCGACGCGCTCATCGCGGCGACGGCGCTGGTGCACGGCATGGCAGTGGTGACCCGCAACGAGACCGACTTCGTGCCGACGGGGGTCGCCGTGCTCAACCCGTGGGCGCCTTCGCCGTGAGCCGCTCATCGGCACCGAAGCCGCGCTGAACCTGTCCTCCAAGCGGCGGCGGCGGCAGCGCGGCAAGCGCCTCGAACCGCAGGTCGCCGTGCAGCGCCTCGAAGGCCGGCGCCAGCACCCAGGCCGGGCGCAGTTGCGAGGGCCGGTGCGTGGGGGCGAGTTCCAGCGCACGCTGCTGCGCAGTCGCAGCCTCGGCCCAGCGCCGCTGCAGCATCATGGGGTCGCCGAGGTTCATGTTCACGCCGACGTCCAGCGGGTCCGCGAGCAGCGCCTGCGCCATCCACGCGCCCGCCTCGTCGAAGCGATGCGTCACCGCAGCGACGCTGGCGAGATGCGCCATCGCCAAGCTTGTAGCCTGGCAGCAGCGTGAGCGCGCGCCGCAGGCCGCGCCCGGAGGCGTCGAAATCCAGCGCGAAGAAGAAGCGCAGCGCGCCGCGGCCACTTCAGCGCTCGGCGCCGAAGACCTTCCTGGGCCAGCGACAGGGCATGCGCGCGGCCCGTCACCAGCAAGGCCGCCAGGGCCGGTGCGAGCAGGCCGGTGCGAAGGAAGGACCGTCGAGCGTGACGACCGGGGCGACCGGGGCGTCCGGGGCCATCGGGGTGATCGGGACAGGCGTGCTGCATGGCGGTCCTTCGAGGCGGCGACGGATTCGACGAGGCCGGCAAGCGGCTACGCGGCAGGCCTGGACGCGCCGCTGCCGGCACGGTCGCAAACCCAGCCGGCGGGCATGCGGCCCGAGGCGAGGAAGGCCAGCATCTGCTCGCCGCTCTCGCCCGCGTGCGCAGCGTCGGCAAGCGAATAGACGATCTTCTCCTCCTTGTCGTTGTGCGGCGCGAGCAGTTGCTCGAGCTCGGTCAGCAGCGCCTGCGTGCGCGCCGCGTCGCCGCCCGCCGCGAGCAGCGCGTCGAGCTCGTCCAGCAGCGGCCACATCTGGCCATGCTCGCGCAGCATGACGAAGATCGCCGCGAAGGCCTGGCCCTTGCGCATCGGCGGAAAGAGCATCGTCTCCTCGACGTAGATGTGGCGGCGCAGCGCCTGCAGCGCCTGCAGCACCATGGGCGCGGCAGGCGGGGGCGCGCCGCCGCCGGCCAGCGCCGAGCGGCACGCGGCCAGGGCGGTGTCGATGTCCTCGTGTTCCTTCTGCAGCGCCTGTGCAAGCGTCGTCACGATCGTCTCCTCGGTCTCGGGCATGGCGTCGACTATGGCGCAGTCGGCAAGACCCCGGGCGCGCCGTGCCGGTTCGGGGCAAGATGCGGCATGGGGCGGTGGCGCCCGCAAGGTCCGCAAGGTCCGCAAGGTCCGCAAGAGCCACAAGGAGCATGGCAGGCATGAAGATCCTCGTACTCGGCGCCGGCGCGATCGGCGGCTACTTCGGCGGCCGGCTGGCGCAGGCCGGCGCCGACCTGCGCTTCCTCGTGCGCGAGCGGCGGCAGGCGCAGCTTCGCGCAAGCGGCCTGGTCGTCAAAAGCCCGCACGGCGACTTCGGCCTGCCGGTGCAGGCGCTCACGCGCGAGCAGATCATTGCTCCGGCCGATCTCGTGCTGCTGAGCTGCAAGGCCTACGACCTGGACGACGCGATCGCGACGATCGAGCCGGCCGTCGGGCCGGAAACGACGGTGCTGCCGCTGCTCAACGGCATCGCGCACATCGAGCGCCTGCAGGCCGCTTTCGGCGCCGAGCGCGTGGCCGGCGGCAGCTGCCAGATCCCGGCCACGCTCATGGCCGACGGCACCGTCGTGCAGCTTGCCGATTTCCACCGCATCGTCTTCGGCCTGCTGCCGCAGACCGCGCCGCAGGCCGAGGCGAAGCTGCAGGCGCTGCTCGCGCTCTACCAGCGCACCCCGGTGGGCGTGGAGCTGGCGCCGGACATCATGCTGACGCTGTGGGAGAAATTCGTCGGCCTCACGACGCTGGCGGCGATGACCTGCCTGATGCGCGGCGCGGTCTGCGACATCCTCGCCAGCGACGAAGGCGCGGCCCTGCTGGAGGAGACCTACGCCGCCTGCACCGCGGTGGCCAGGGCCTCGGGCCAGACGCCGCGCGACGCGGTGATGGCGCACTTCAAGGCGATGTTCGCCAACCGCGGCTCGGCGGTCACGGCGTCGATGATGCGCGACCTCGAAGCCGGCGGCCGCACGGAAGGCGCGCACATCGTCGGCGACATGCTCGCGCGCGCCCGCGCCGCCGGCATAGACCCCGCCGCGCTGCGCCACGCCTGGTGCCACCTGCAGACGGCCGAGCAGCGGCGGCTGCGGGAAGCCCACCCTGCATGAATTGCGCAGGGCGACTCGGCCATGCATGAGCGCGCCGGGCCGCGCCCAAGCGCTCATCCCGCAGCGCGGAGCGCGGAGGGTAGCCCAGTGAACGCGGCGCGCGGCGCCGAGCTCAGTGGTAGTCGTCTTCGCGCTGGTGCCGAACCGCGCCGACGATCACGGTGTTCGCATCGACGATCTCGAACAGTGCGACGTAGCCGCTGCTGCCAAAGGAGATCAGCAGTTCACGCACGAGGCTGTCGTCGCCCGGATGCGCCTTGCGACAGCTGAAGGGGCTGTGGGCGAGGAATTCGCAGCCCTTGCGGATCGCCTCGATCGCGCGCTGCGGGATGCTCATATCCGCCGTCTCGCTCTGCAGTTCACGCAGGAGCGCGAAGTCGAAGAGCCGCAGCAGATCGTCCTCGGCCTCCGTGCTGAAGACGACCGCAAAGGGACCGCTCATTCCTTCCGCGCCAGCGGGGCAGCGGACTTGCGAGCCGGTTTGCGGCTTGCCGCAGCCAGACGGGCCTCGAGCTTGGCAAGCACGACCTCGGCCGGGATGCCGTCACCCGCCTGCTGGGTGCGGGCGATGGCGGCAAGGCCGCGCCGGACGAATTCGCCCTGCGCCCTGCGGCGCAGCAACTCGCTGCTGACCGCCTTCTCGACCAGCGCGGCGACCGTCTCGCCCTCTTCCAGCGCCTTGTCCAGTTCGGCACGGAACTCCGCCGAGACGCGGACGGGGGGAATGGTGGCGTCCTTCATCGCACGCCAATGTATCGCAAACGGATTACGCGAGGGGCAGGCCCATTGAACGCAGGGTTCGAAGCTACCCGCTCGCGCCCCCTCCCTCACGCCGCCAGCAAGTCGAGCAGCGTGCGCGCGACGACCTTGGTCGCGCGGCGCAGGTCTTCGAGCACGATGTGCTCGTCGGCGCGCTTGGCATTCGACTCGAGCACGGTGCGCGGGCCGGCGCCGTAGATCACCGCGGGGATGCCGCGCTCGCAGAAGAGCCGCGCGTCGGTGTAGAGCGGCGTGCCGCAGGCCTCGACCGGTTCGCCGAAGACGGCGCTCGCATGCGCGGTCAGCGCGTCCACCAGCGGCTTGTTGCCCGGCAGCGGCTTCATCGCGTGCGCGAGCAGCAGGCGGCGGATCTCGACGCTGGCACCCGGCAGCGTCGCCACCGCGGCTTCGATCATCTGCCGCAGCGCGGCCTCGACCTGCGCCGGATCCTCCTCGGGGATCATGCGGCGGTCGATCTTCAGCAGCACCTTGCCCGGGACGACGTTGGTGTTGGTGCCCCCGGCGATCTGGCCGACGTTGATGTAGCCCCAGTTGATGCCCTTGACGGCGCTCTTGTGCCCGCGCAGGCGCTCGTTCTCGGCGTAGAGCGCGCTCAGCACGCGGTTGGCGGCCTGCAGCGCGTCGACCGCGGTCTCGGGCACCGCCGCATGGCCCATCTTGCCGTGAACGGCGGCCTCGAGCTGCAGGCAGCCGTTGTGCGCGGTCACGACCTGGTAGCTGAAGCCCGCGGCGATCTCGAGGTCGGGCTTGGTGAGCCCCTGCTCGAGCAGCCAGCCGGGGCCGAGGATGCCGCCGAACTCCTCGTCGTAGGTGAAGAGCAGGTCGATGCCGCCGGCCAGCGGCACGCCCGCGGCCTCGAGCGCGCGCGTGGCGAAGACGAAGCTCGTGAAGTCGCACTTGCTCACCGCGGCGGCGCGGCCGTAGAGCCTGCCGTCCTCGATCTCGCCGCCATACGGGTCGTGCGTCCAGCCCTCGCCCGGCGGCACGACGTCGCCGTGCGCGTTGAGCGCGACGATGGGGCCGCCGGCCCCGTAGCGGCGCTGCACGACGAGATTGGTCAGCGACTGCAGCCCGTAGTCGTGCACGAGCGCCGCCGGCACCTCGTGCGCGACCGCATCGAAGCCCCAGGGCGCCAGCAGTTCGCGCGTCTTCAGCGCGTGCGGCGTGTTGTTTCCCGGCGGCGTGTCGGTGGGCACGCGCACCAGTTCCTGCAGCAGCCGCACCTGCTCGTCGAAGTGCGCGTCGACGAAGGCGTCGAGCGCGGCGTAATGCGGGGATCGGTCGGATGGCTTCATGTCGTCTGCTCGGCGAGTTGGTCGATCAGGTGCTGCATCGCGCGCACCGCCAGGTCCATGTCGTGGCTGGTGCTGGATTCGAGCGGGTTGTGGCTGATGCCGGCGTTCTCGCCGCGCACGAAGAGCATCGCCTGCGGCAGCAGCTCGTGCAGCTTCATCGCGTCGTGGCCGGCGCCGCTGGGCATGCGCTTGACCGGCAGACCCAGCGCCTGCACCGCCGCCTCCCAGCGCGACTGCCACTGCGGGGCGCTCGGCGCTGCGGCCGCGCGCATCGTCTCCTCGGTGCGGTGGCGCAGGCCGCGGCGCTGGCAGATCGCGTCGAGCTCGGCGAGCACGTCGCGCGCGCAGGCGTCGCGCACCGGGTCGGTGGTGGCGCGGATGTCCAGGCTGAAGCGGCAGCGTCCGGGGACGACGTTGATCGAGCCGCTCGGCACCTCCAGCATGCCCACGGTCGCGACCAGGTCCGGCTGCTGCGCGCCGCGACGCTCCATCGCGAGCACGAGCTCGGCCGCGGCAGCCGCGGCGTCGCGGCGCTGGCCCATCGGCGTCGTGCCGGCGTGGCTGGCCATGCCGATGATCTCGCCCTGGTAGCGCAGGCCGCCGTTGATCGAGGTGACGACGCCAAGCGGCAGGTCCAGGGCGTTGAGCACCGGCCCCTGCTCGATGTGGACCTCGATGAAGCCCAGGTAATGCGAGGCGTCGCGCCGCAGCTTCGGGATGTCGGCGATGCACAGGCCGGCGTGCTCCATCGCCTCGCGCATCGTGATGCCCTCGGCATCGCGCTGCTCGAGCCAGGCGAGGTCGAAGTCGCCGATCAGCGCCCCCGAACCGAGGAAGGTCGCCTTGTAGCGCTGCCCCTCCTCCTCGGCGAAGCCGACGACCTCGATGCCGAAGGGCAGGCGCCTCCCGGCACGCGAGAGTTCGCGCACGCAGACCATCGGCACCAGGATGCCCAGGCGCCCGTCGTACTTGCCGCCGTTGCGCACGGTATCGTAGTGGCTGCCGGTCATCAACCGCGGTGCGTTGCGATCCGTGCCGTGATAGACGCCGACGACGTTGCCGACGGCGTCGACCTCGACCTCGTCGAAGCCGCAGTCGGCGCGCATCCAGTGCGCCAGCCGCTGCGCGGCCGCGCGATGCGCGTCGCTCAGATAAGTCACCGTGAGCTCGCCGCGCTCGACGTAGGGCGGCTCGCTGTGGCGGGCCAGGCGCTCGGCCCAGTCCCAGACCTGGTTGCCGAGCTCCGGCTGCTCGCCGGACTTGTCGGCCAGGCGAATCTGGGCGATGCGGTGGATGTTGCGCAGCGCCTCGTCGAACTCGAAGTCCGGGTGGTTGGCAAGGCGCCGCTCGAAGGTCGCGATGATCTGCTGTTTCGAGAGGCCTTCGCCGCGCGGCCCGCGCACCGCGAGGATGAAGGGGAAGCCGAAGCGCTCGTTGTACGCGGCGTTGAGCTGCTGGATGTGCGCGAACTCCTCGGGCGTGCACTGCGTGAGGCCCGCCTTGCCCTGTTCGTGGGTCGACTCGGCGGTCAGCGTCTTCGCGACCATCGCCTTGCCGGCGAGTTCCGGGTGCGCGCGGATGAGCGCGAGCTGTGCCTCGCGCCCGCCCTCGCGGACGGTGGTCGCGAGCGCGTGCTCGAGCGCGGCCAGCGTCGCGAAGGGCCGGGCTTCCCAGGTCTTCGCCGCGATCCAGGGGGAGTGTTCGTAGGTGCCGTCCAGCAGCGCGGTGAAGGCCTCGCGCGTGGCGGCGTTGAGTTCCTGCAGCGTCAGCAGAGCGGCCATGCTCTCACTCCCAGACGAAGGCGCTGGCGGCATCGAAGGGATGCACCTGCTTCCAGTGCCGCGCGATGTCGACGCGGCGCGCGATCCAGACGCGCTCATGCGCCTGCACGTGGTCGAGGAAGCGCTGCAGCGCGCGCATGCGCCCCGGGCGACCGAGCAGCCGGCAGTGCATACCGATGCTCATCATCGCCGGGCGCTCGTCGCCTTCGGCGTACATCACGTCGAAGGCGTCCTTCAGGTACTGGAAGAAGGGCTCGCCGTGGCTGAAGCCCTGTGGCAGCGCGAAGCGCATGTCGTTGGCATCCAGCGTGTAGGGGACGACGAGCTGCGGCGCAAGGCTGCCGTCGCTCTTCCTGACGTTCAGCCAGAACGGCAGGTCGTCGCCGTAGTAGTCGCTGTCGTATTCGAAGCCGCCATAGTCGGCAACCAGGCGCCGCGTGTTCGGGCTGTCGCGCCCGGTGTACCAGCCGGCCCCGTGCAGGCTGCGCGCGGGATCGCCGCTCAGGCGCGCGATCGCCTCCATCGCGCGCGCCATGTGCTCGCGCTCGATGCTCTCGTCGCGGTTCTGGTCGTGGATCCAGCGCCAGCCGTGGCAAGCGATCTCGTGGCCGAGCTCGACGAAGGCCGCCGTCACCTCGGGGCTGCGCTCGAGCGCCATCCCGACGCCGAAGACCGTCAGCGGCAGGCCGCGGCGCTCGAATTCGCGCAGCAGCCGCCAGACGCCGACGCGCGAGCCGTATTCGTAGATGCCCTCCATGCTCAGGTGGCGGGCCGGATACGAGGCCGGGTTGAACATCTCGGAGAGGAACTGCTCGCTGCCGGCGTCGCCGTGCAGCACGCTGTTCTCGCCGCCTTCCTCGTAGTTGAGGACGAACTGCAGCGCCACGCGCGCCTGGCTCGGCCACTGCGGATGCGGCGGCCTGCGGCCGTAGCCGCGCAGGTCGCGCGGGTAGCGGGGCGCCGACGCAGTGGAAGCGGTGGAAGCGGCGGTCATGGCTTGTCTCCCCTGGGCTTGAGCACCGAGGCCAGGTCCGGCGAACGCGGATCCAGGCGCAGGTTGCGCTCGACGCTGGTGATGTGCTGTTCCATCAGCCGCGCCGCGAGGCGGCCGTCGCGCCGCTCGAGCGCCTGCACGATCTCGACGTGCTCGGCCTGCGAGTGGTCGGCCGAGTGGCCCGACTGGTACATCAGCGCGATCAGCTGCGAGCGCGAGAGCAGGTCGGCGATCAGCTGCGCCAGCACCTCGTTGCCGAGCAGCCGCGCGAGCACGACGTGGAAGTCCGCCAGCAGCCGCGGGCGGCCGCTCACGTCGTCGCGCGCCACCGCCTGGCGTTCGTCGCGCAGGTGCGCGCGCAGCTCGGCGAGCTGCGCGTCGGTGATCACCCGGGCGAGCTGGCGCACCATGCCGCCTTCGAGCAGGCGGCGCACCTCGAAGACCTGGCGCGCCTCGTCGATGCTGGGCTTCGCGACGAAGGCGCCGCGCGCGGGCTCCAGCGTCACCAGGCGGTCGCGGCTCAGCCGGTTCAGCGCCTGGCGCACGACGGTGCGCGAGACCGAGAACACGTCGGCGATCTGCTGTTCGACGAGCTTGGTGCCGGGCATCAGCCGGCGCTCGACGATCGCCGTCGTCACCGCCTCGACGATGCGGTCGGTCAGGCCGGCGCCGGAGCGGCCCGCGGCGGGCGGGTCGACGGCGTGCGGCACAGCGCTGGATGAACGGGCCACGTTTGGGTTAGCATGGATTCGATACAGAAGTGTATACAGATATGCAAGCCTACCTGCTCGACTGGGCCAACCTGCTGCTGCGCTGGGCCCACGTCATCACCGCCATCGCCTGGATCGGCTCGTCCTTCTACTTCGTGCTGCTGGACAACAGCCTGACCCCGCCCGAGCACGAGGACCTGAAGAAGAAGGGCGTGGACGGCGAGATGTGGGCCGTACACGGCGGCGGCTTCTACCACGCCAACAAGTACATGGTGGCGCCGCGCTGGCGGCCGCTGCCCGAGAACCTGCACTGGTCGTTCTGGGAGAGCTACTCGACCTGGCTCACCGGCTTCGCCCTCTTCACGGTGCTCTACCTGTTCAACGCCGGCAGCTTCCTGGTCGACAAGAGCGTGCTCGACTGGTCGCCGGGCGCTGCGATCGCGGCCTCGCTCGCCTTCCTGGTCGTGTGCTGGATCGTCTACGACCTGATCTGCCGCACGCTCGGGCAGCACAAGAACGGCGACCTGGTCGTCGGCAGCTGCGTCTTCGTGCTCGTCGTCTTCGCGTCCTGGCTGGCGTGCCGGCTCTTCGCCGGGCGCGCGGCCTTCCTGCTGGTGGGCGCGATGCTGGCGACGACGATGAGCGCCAACGTCTTCTTCTGGATCATCCCGGGCCAGCGCAAGGTCGTCGCGCAGCTTCGCGCCGGGCAGGCGCCGGACCCGATCCACGGCCGGCGCGGCAAGCAGCGCAGCGTGCACAACACCTACTTCACGCTGCCGGTGCTGATCGCCATGATCTCCAACCACTACGGCTGGCTCTACCAGGGCGCGAACAACTGGATCGTGCTGGTGC
>CAUJJO010000106.1 GCA_963205125.1 Pseudomonadota bacterium
GACGGTGAAGACGATGAACAGCGCCTGCAGGATGTCGAGGTAGCGCTTGAGCGTGGTCGGCGACACCGCCAGGTCGCGCGCCAGCGACGCCAGCGACAAGGGCGAACCGACGCGCTCGCGCAGCAGGTCGAGGAAGAGACGCATCGTGCCTAGTTCGTGGATGCGCGAGAACTCCAGGATGTCCTCGCGCAGCAGATCGGTGAGGTACTGCGCACGCCAGCGCGCGGCCTGTAGCGGGTCTTCGGCCAGGCAGGGCTCGGGGTAGCCGCCGCGTTCCAGCAGGCGCTGCAGCGCCGCCTCGGGCGTGACGCCCTGGGTGGCACACCATTCGCGCACCGAGATCGGATGCAGCCGGTAGGCGAAGTAGCGGCCCGCCAGCGACTCGCCGCTCTGGGCGAAGGTCTCCATGCGCGCGCTGCCGGTGACCAGCAGAGCCTGTCCGTCGGGGCGGCCGTCGACCACGCCCTTGAGCCAGGCCTTCCAGTCCGGCATCTTGTGGATCTCGCCCATCACCAGCAGCCGGCTGTCCAGGCGCCAGCTCTGCCGCTGCAGCACGGCGCGGTCGGCTGCCACGTCCCAGCTCAGGTACTGGGCCGGCTGGCGGTGATCCATGAGCCGCCGCGCCAGCGTCGTCTTGCCGACCTGACGCGGCCCGGTGAGCACGACCATCTTGCGCTCGAGGTCGGAGCGGACCAGATCGTCCAGGTAGCGCTTCATCCGTCCATATTACACATCACTGGAAGAAAGTCGCGACTTTCTTCCATTTGACGCTCGATGGGTCGAAGAGCGCTCGCGAGCGTGCCCACCCATCGATCGGCACACCGTCACAGGCTCTTGACTTCGACTCCCACGTCGCCATGCAAGGCGATCAAGCCCTTGTCCAGGCTGGCGAGCTTGCCGCCATGGTGTCTGGCGAGGCTGGCGAGATAGGCATCGGTGACCTGACGATGGCCCATCACGCCCTGCGCCTGCACCTGTTCGTAGGGGAGCCGATCGGGCCAGAAGTGGTGCCGGGGATGCGCGCTCACCGTCTTCAGCAGGGCAAGCGCCTGGCCAAAGTCGCGTCCACCCAGGCGCATGAGCAGCCGCAGCAGCGTGCCCTGTGTGATGGGGCAGGTCGAGAAGGCCTGCGGCACGCGCAGGAACCAGTCCCGCGCAAGCGCGTGGTGGACGTGGGCCTCGTCGATCAGGGCATAGAGCACGTTGCCATCGAGCAGATGCACGACACCGCCCGCCTTGCGGGTGGGGCCCTTCGAGACCGTCGAGGTCGCCATGCGCAACATCACTCGTCCTCGAGCGCGCGCACGTCCTCCTCGGTGACCGGCCGCGGGCTGCGGATCAGCGGCAGGCCCGTGCCTGCGTCGATGCGCAAGGCCGGTGCCGACGCCGGACTGCCCGCCGCGGACTGGTCCAAGCCGCGGCGGATGAGCTCGGCGACGGTCTGGTTCATGCTCTTGCGCGCATGCGCGGCAATGGACGTGACCGCATGATGCAGATCGTCCGGAAGATGGATGGTTGTCCTCATGCACGCATCATGACATCATGATGCGTGCACGTCCACCCCAAGTCTTCACGGCGCAGGAGTGCGGATGTGCGCGGCTCTGCGCGGTCGTGTGCGGCCGATTCCGCGCCAGTGATGCCGCACCCGATGCACTGCTCCTGCCCCGACTGTCCGTAGGCGCGGCCGAAGCGGTTGGCGAGGAAATCGGGCAGCGTCACCTGCTCCTGGCGGATGAAGCCGCCCAGAAGGCGCGCGGCCCGCCTCTACACTCGAGCGCTCATGGCGAACGACAGCAGCAGGCAGCAGATCCACTTCCTCGATGCGCTGCGCGCGCTGGCCGCCTGGCTCGTGGTCTGGGATCACCTGGTCTGCGTCTGGCCTGCATCGAACGGCATCGCCGTTCCGATCGCGGACTGGGTCGAGGCCAACGTCAACCAACCGCTTGGAATCATCCAGAGCTTCGGTTGGTTCGGCGTGTGCCTGTTCTTCCTCATCAGCGGCTTCGTCATCACGCACGTGTCCTTGCGTGAGGACGCTGTCGCCTTCGCCATCAAGCGCGTCTTCCGCATCTACCCGATGCTCATCGTCGCCGTCCTCCTGTCGCTCCTGCTGAACCCCGCAGCACGCGCCCAGGCCACGTCCGAGTCGCTTCTCACCAACATCCTGCTGGTGAACTACTGGATGCACCCCCAGGTTGTGCTGGTCGGAGTGGCATGGACGCTCGTCATCGAGGTTCTGTTCTATGCGCTGATCCTGGTCACCTATCCGCTGGCTCGTCGGCCGATGCTTCGCGTTGCTGCGCTGCTGGCCTTCGTCGGTGCGGCGATCGCGGCAGCGCGAGGCTTCGGCGCCGCGTTCTTTCTGTTCGCCGCGTCGGCGGCCTATGTCCCTTACCTGATCGCGGGTCAAATCCTCTATCTGCTGCTCTATCGCCGCAGCCTGAGCTTGGGCGCCGCCATCGCCTTGGCTGCGCTCACCTATGCGGTCCTGCTCATGGGCCTGCGCGCCATCCATTCGGCGTTCCTGCCCCTGGAGAATTCGTACCTGACAAGCTTCGCCTGGGCCCTGGCCGTCTTTCTGATGGCGTGGCACTTGGGCGATCGCCTGCGGCCCGGTCGAGCGGTGCAATGGCTCGCGACCACGAGCTACTCGGTTTACCTCCTGCACGGCATCGTCGGCTTCTTCATGCTCGAATGGCTGACGCCGCGGCTCGGGTACGGCATGGCCCTGGCCCTGGCGATCGCGGCCATTGGCGGCGCCGTGCTGTTGGTGCATTACGGCATCGAGAGACCGACGCTCGCCATGGGCCACCGTCTGGCCGCGCGCGCTTCACCAGGCTGACCGCATCGATCCGATTGGCGACTTGGGTTGCGTGCGGGTCGCACGCGAGCCAGGCCTGTTCGTGCCGCGACGCGCCGCCTGCACCCTTCACCCGATGCTCTGCACCTGCCCCGACTGCCCGTAGGCGCGGCCGAAGCGGTTGGCGAGGAAATCCGGCAGCGCCACCTGCTCCTGGCGGATGAAGCCGTGCTGCGGCAGTGCGCCTTGGCGAAAGAGGTCGACCACCGCGCAGATGCCGGCGGCGGTGGTGAGCTGGATCGCCGAGCGCGCGGGCTTGCCGTTGCCGCGCTCGGCGAAGATCTTGCGCGCGAACACCTCCTGCAGCAGCACGCCCTCGCGCAGGCCGCTGACGGTGACGAAGACGAGCACCAGGTCCTGCATGGTCGCCGGCACCGCGCGGCGCAGGATGTCGACGAGCGTGCGCGTGTCGTGCTTGAGCTGCAGCTCCTCGAGCAGCACCTTCATCAGCGCGTGGTGGCCGGGGTAGCGCACGCTCTTGTAGTCCAGCGTCTGCACGCGTCCGGCCAGCGTGTCGCACAGCGTGCCCAGGCCCCCGGAAGTGTTGAAGGCCTCGTACTCGACGCCGTCCATCGAGAAGTGCTCGAGCCCCTCGAGCGGCAGCGCCTCGATGCGCCGGCCCTCGTGGATCGCCTCGCAGGGGTGGCAGTACTCGTTGATGAGCCCGTCGACCGACCAGGTCAGGTTGTACTTGAGGGCATTGGTCGGGAAGGCCGGCAGCGCACCGACGCGCATCTTCACCTCGTGCAGGGTGTCGAAGCCCTGCGCGAGGTGGTGCGCGACGATGCCGATGAAGCCGGGGGCCAGACCGCACTGCGGCATGAAGGCGGTCGGCGCGCCGTCGGCCAGGCGACGGATCGCCTGCGTGGCGGCGACGTCCTCGGTGAGGTCGAAGTAGTGGCAGCCGGCCTCGCGCGCCGCGGTCGCCGCGGTGATCGCCATCGTGTAGGGCAGCGCGTTGACGACAGCCTGCTGCCCGCGCAAGGCCTGCAGCAGCACGGCCGCGTCGGCGGTGTCGGCGACCCGGGTCTGCAGCGGCAGCGCCTGCAAGCGCGCCAGCGCCGCCGCGTCGCGGTCGAGCACGGTGAGTTCGTAGTCGCCGCTGGTCGACAGCAGCCGGGCGATAAGCTGGCCGATGTGGCCGGCGCCAAGCAGGGTGATGCGCATGGGAGCCTCCGTCTTCGAAGGCACCAGTGTGCGAAGTACGGCCGTCGAAAGACAGCGCGGTTTCGACGAAAAACGCTTAAGACTCGCCGAATGGATCGGCGATTACGTCGTTTCGTCAGTTCACCCGGCGCGCCCGGGCGTCTCAGCGCGCCAGTTCGCGGTGCATGGCGTCGATCACCGCCTTGTAGTCCGGCTGGCCGAAGATCGCGCTGCCGGCCACAAAGGTGTCGGCGCCCGCATCGGCAACGCGGCGGATGTTGTCGACCTTGATGCCGCCGTCGACCTCGAGTCGGATGTCGCGGCCGCTGGCGTCGATGAGGCGGCGCGCACGCTCGATCTTGCGCAGCGCCGCGTCGATGAAGGACTGCCCGCCGAAGCCCGGGTTGACGCTCATGATGAGCACGAGGTCGACCTTCTCGATCACCCACTCGAGCACGTCCAGCGGCGTCGCCGGGTTGAAGGCCAGGCCCGCCTGCTTGCCCTCGGCCTTGATGAGATGCAGCGTGCGGTCGACGTGGGCGCTCGCGTCGGGGTGAAAGCTCACCAGATCGGCACCGGCGCGGCAGAAGGCCTGCGCCAGCGCGTCCACCGGCTGCACCATCAGGTGCACGTCGATCGGCGCCTGCGCGTGCCGGCGCAAGGCCTCGCAGACCATCGGGCCGAACGTGAGGTTCGGGACGTAGTGGTTGTCCATCACGTCGAAGTGGATCCAGTCGGCGCCGGCCTCGACGACGGCGCGCACCTCCTCGCCCAGGCGGGCGAAGTCGGCGGAGAGGATGGACGGGGCGATGCGATGCTTGCTCATGGGCAGCGGTTTTCGTGGGCAGCGGCTTTCGGGGGCGGCCCCGATAATGGCACGATGACCCGAGCCGAGTTCACCTGCGAGGTGCGCGTGCAGTACCTCGCCGAGCAGTCGCAGCCGCCCGAGGGGCCCTTCGCCTTCGCCTACACGGTGACAGTGCGCAACAGCGGCAGCGTCGCCGCGCAACTGGTGGCGCGGCAGTGGCTGATCACCGACGCCGACGGCCGCACCGAGGAAGTCCGCGGCCTGGCCGTGGTCGGGCACCAGCCGCTGATCAAGCCCGGCGAGAGCTTCGAGTACACGAGCTGGACGCAGATCCCGACGCCGCACGGCAGCATGCGCGGCACCTACTTCTGCATGACCGAGGACGCGCGCAGCTTCGAGGCCGCGGTACCCGAGTTCCAGCTCGTCTTCCCCGGCCTGCTGCACTGATCCGATGGCCGCCAACTGGGACCTGAGCGCGCTGGTCAACGCCGCCAGCGCGCGCGCGCCGCAGGTCGAGCGCCACCTCTGGCTGGTGCGGCTGATGGAGTGGCTGCGCCACGCGCCGACCACGCGCACGGCCGGCGAGCCCGGCGAGGCGCGCACGCCGCTGCCGCTGCTTCGCCTGCGCCACCTGCTCAACGTCGTCGACCAGCATCCGGACGTGCGCACGCAGGTGCAGGGCCTGCTTGCGGCCTTCTGGAAGGAGATCGACGCCGCCGCGCTCTTTGCCGACTACGGCTTCGGCGCGCGCCTGTCGCTGCGCAGCGAGGTCGCCGCGCGGCTGCGGCGGCGGCTGCTGCCGGGCACGCCGGAGACGAGCGACCTCGCCGAGCTCTTCGGCCTGCTCTTCCAGCCCGAGGACGCGTCCTGGCTGCAGGCGCTGGACGAGGCGACGCTGGCCCGCGTCGCGGCGCTGCTGGCCACGCCCGAGGCGGCCTGGCGCGACGCGATGGCCGAGGCGCTGACCATCCTCGTGAGCGCGGTGCACGCCTCGGGCTATGCGCCTGCGCTGCGCCAGCGCATGGACCGCAGCCTGCTCGCGCACCAGCCGTTTCGCCAGCTCACCATGAGCACCAACGCGCTGCGCCGCGCGCTGGCCGAGGGCGCGGCGCCCGAGGAACTGCAGCAGCAGGCGCGCCTCTTGCGCGCGCTGCTCGACGAATGCCGCGCCGCCGCGGCCAGCGTGCGGCCGCACCTGGAGGCCTACGGCGTCTCGGTCGATATCCTGTTCGAGGTCGACCAGCTGCGCGCGCGCCTGCGCCGCATCGAGCTGCTGCTGGACGTGCTGCTGGCGCCGCAGCCGCAGCCCGAGCTGCTGCGCCTGCTGCGCGAACTGGTGCAGGTGGCCGGGCAGCAGCGCGGCATCCGCGGCATGCTCTCGCGCCACTACGCGCTGCTGGCGCGCCAGCTCGCCGAACGGCACGCCGAGGTCGGCAGCCACTACATCACCCGCGACCGCCGCGAATTCGTCGCCATGCTGCGCATGGCGCTGGGCGGCGGCGCGGTGATGGCCTTCACCACCTTCTTCAAGTTCGGCATCCTCGCGCTCGGGCTCTCGGCCTTCTGGAGCGGCGTCGGCGCGGGCCTCAACTACGCGACCAGCTTCGTCATCATCATGCTCGCGCACTGGACGGTGGCGACCAAGCAGCCGGCGATGACCGCACCCGCCATGGCCGACTGCCTGCCGCGCGGGCGCGACAACGACGAGGCCGCGCTCGAGGGCTTCGTCGACCGCGTGGCCCAGCTCACGCGCTCGCAGACCGCCGGCATCCTCGGCAACGTGATGGCCTGCGGCCCGCTGGTGTTCGCGCTCCAGTGGGCCAGCGGCGCCGTCTTCGGCCAGCCGCTGGTGGGCGAGGCGACCAGCCATCACGTGCTGGAGAGCCTGCACCTGCTGGGCCCCACGCTGCTCTTTGCCGCCTTCACCGGCGTGCTGCTGTTCGCCAGTTCGATGATGGCGGGCTGGGCCGAGAACGCCTTCGTCTTCAACCGCCTGGACAGCGCGATCGCCTGGAACCCGCGCATCGTCGGGCGCCTGGGCCAGGCGCGCGCGCAGCGCTGGGCCGCCTGGTGGCGCGCCAACGTCTCGGGCGTCGTGGCCAACGCGTCGCTGGGCTTCATGCTCGGCCTGGTGCCGCCGCTGGCGGCCTTCGTCGGCCTGCCGCTGGACGTGCGCCACGTCACGCTGTCCTCGGGCCAGCTCGGCGCGGCACTCGGCCACTACGGCCTGGCCGCCTTGTCGATGCCCGCGTTCTGGTGGTGCCTGGCCGCGATCCCGCTGACCGGGCTGCTCAACGTCAGCGTGAGCTTCCTCCTCGCGTTCCGGCTGGCGCTGCGGGCGCGCGGCATCGAGCTGCACGAGCGCGCGCGCATCCATGCCGCGATCCGCGCGCGGCTGCGGCGCGCGCCGCTGTCCTTCCTGCTGCCGCCGCGGCGCTGAACGTCACGGTCGCGGCTTGCGTTCGTCGGCTTCGGCAGCTTCGCCGGACGATCCCGCGGCGGACTCGTCCCTGGGCCGGCCCGAGAACATGGTCCACCACACGAGCCCGGCGAGGATCGCCAGCACCAACACGATTTCGATGAGCAGCCATTGCATCGCGCAAGCATGCCAGTTCGGCGCCAGCGCCGTCGCGCTGGGGCTGTTGCTGGGCTGCACGAGCCCGCCGCCGCGCCGGGCGCCGGTCGAGCCGCGCGTGCCCGTGCAATCGCCGGCCGCAACCCCACCGACCACTCCGTCGGCAACACCTCCCGCAACACCTCCCGCAACGCCGCCCGCAACGCCCGGCGAGGGCGAGCGGGCCGCGGCGCGCTGGGTGCCCGCGGGCTGGAGCGAACTGAGCGGCTTCGAGCGCGACCGCGCCAGCGAACTGTGGCCGGCGCTGCAGTCCAGCTGCACGCGTCCGCCGCCGGGCTGGAGCGAAACCTGCGCGCGCGCCCTGCTGGCGGGCCCGGCCCTGAGCGACGCGGCGATCCGCCGCTGGCTCACCCAGCATCTGCAAGCCTGGCGCGTGCTCGGCGCGGACGGGCAGTCCGAGGGGCTGGCCACCGGCTACTTCGAGCCCGACCTGCGCGCCTCGCGCCGGCCGCAGGGGCGCTTTCTCGTGCCGCTCTTTGCGCCGCCCGCGGCCCTGCTCGCCGGCAGCGCGCCGCGCTCGCCCTTCTACACGCGCCAGCAGCTCGACACCCTGCCCGAGGCGCGCGCCGCACTGCAGGGCCGCGAGATCGCCTGGATCGAGGACCCGCTGGACGCGCTGCTGCTGCAGGTGCAGGGCTCGGGGCGACTGCTCGTCACCGAGGCCGACGGCAGCACGCGGCGCGTGCGCCTGGTCTTTGCCGCGCACAACGAGCAGCCCTACCGGTCGCTGGGCAGCTGGCTGGTCGAGCGCGGCGAGCTGCCGGCCGAGCAGGCCTCGTGGCCGGCGATCAAGGCCTGGGCGCAGCGCAACCCGGCGCGCCTGCAGGAGCTGCTGTGGGCCAACCCGCGCGTCGTCTTCTTCCGCGAGGAGGCGCTGCGCGACCCCGAGCAGGGCGCGCGCGGCGCGCAAGGCCTGCCGCTGTGGCCTGGCCGCTCGGTTGCCGTCGATCCGCGCGCGGTGCCGCTGGGCACGCTCTTGTGGCTGGACACGACCGAGCCGCTGTCGGCCGCCCCGCTGCGCCGCCTGGCGATGGCGCAGGACACCGGCGGCGCCATCCTCGGCGCGGTGCGCGTGGACCTCTTCTTCGGCTGGCAGCCCGAGGCGCAGGCGCTGGCCGGCCGCATGAAGCAGCCGCTGCGCCTGTGGGCGCTGTGGCCGCGCGGGCAGACGCCGCCGGCCGCGATGCCCGCTGCGCCGCCGGCTGCGATGCCCGCTGCGATGCGCTAGCCTGCGCGTCATGCTGAGCACCGAAGCGCCAAGCGGCGAGCACGCCGAACTCGATCTCTACGCCACGCCCGAGCTGGTGCAGGCGCTGGCCGCCGACCAGCAGCGCGCGCCGCTGGCGGTGCAGGCCGCCACCCCCGCGATCGCGAAGGCGGTGGATGCCGCGCTGCCGCGCATCGAGGCCGGCGGGCGCCTGGTCTACGTCGGCGCGGGAACCTCCGGGCGCCTCGGGCTGCTCGATTCGGTCGAGCTCAACCCGACCTTCAGCTGGCCGCCCGAGCGGGCGCTGGCGCTGATCGCCGGCGGCCGGCAGGCGCTCTTCGAGGCCGTCGAGGGCGCCGAGGACGAGCGCGAGCAGGGCGCCATCGACGTGCGGCTGCACGAGCTCGACGCGAACGACGTGGTGCTGGCCGTCGCCGCCTCGGGGACGACGCCTTACGCGCTGGGCGCGGTGGCCGCCGCGCGCGCGGCCGGCGCGCTCACCGTGGGCCTGGCCAACAACCCGGGCGCGCCGCTGCTCGCGGCCGCGGAGATCGGCATCCTGCTGGACACCGGGCCCGAGCTGATCTCCGGCAGCACGCGGCTGAAGGCCGGCACGGCGCAGAAGATCGCGCTCAACACCTTCTCCAGCGCGCTGATGGTGCGGCTGCACAAGGTCTACGGCAACCTGATGGTCGACCTGCGCGCCACCAACGCCAAGCTGCGCCGGCGCGCGCTGGCGCTCACCGTGCTGGCCAGCGGCGCCGACGAGCTGGCCGCCGAGCGCGCGCTGCGCGATGCGGGCTTTCGGGTGAAGGTGGCCATCGTCGCCTTGCGTGCCGGCGTCGGCGTCCACGACGCCGCGGCCCGCCTGGACGCGCAGCGCGGCAGCGTGCGCGCGGCGCTGGCCGCGCTCGCCGGCGCGGGCTGATGCGCCCGCTCCGGCGCTCGCCCTGGTGGTGGATCCCGAGCCTCTACTGGGGGCAGGGCCTGCCCTACGTCGTGGTGATGACGCTGGCGGTCGTGCTCTACAAGAACCTGGGCCTGGACAACACGGCGATCGCGCTCTACACGAGCTGGCTCTACCTGCCCTGGGTGGTCAAGCCGCTGTGGTCGCCGCTGGTGGAGCTGCTGCAGAAGAAGCGCTGGTGGATCGTCGCGCTGCAGCTCGTCGTCGGCGCCACGCTTGCGGCGGTGGCGCTCACGCTGCCGACCTCGCGCATGCCGCAGCTGAGCCTCGCGCTGTTCTGGCTGCTGGCCTTGGCCTCGGCCACGCACGACATCGCCGCCGACGGCTTCTACATGCTGGCGCTGCGGCAGGACCAGCAGGCCGCCTTCGTCGGCGTGCGCAGCCTCTTCTACCGCGTGGCGATGATCAGCGGCCAGGGCGGCCTGGTCTGGGCCGCGGGCCTGCTTGCCGAGCGCCACGGCAGCGTGGTGCTCGCGTGGCAGGTCGTCTTCGGCCTGCTGGCGCTGCTCTTCGTGCTGCTGGCGCTGTGGCACCAGGCGCTGCTGCCAAGACCCGAGGGCGACCGCCGCAGCGCCATCGCTCAAGGCCTGTGGGCTGGCTTTGCCGAAACCTTCGCCTCCTTCTTCCGCCGCCGCGACATCGTCACCGTGCTCGCCTTCCTCATGCTCTACCGCCTGGGCGAGGCGCAGCTCGTCAAGCTGGTCGCGCCCTTTCTGCTCGATGCGCGCGCGCAGGGCGGCCTTGGCCTGACGACGGCGCAGCTCGGGCTCGTCTACGGCAGCGTCGGCGTGGCCGCGCTCACGGCCGGCGGGCTGCTGGGCGGCTGGGTGATCTCGCGCCAGGGCCTAGCGCGCTGGCTGTGGCCCATGGTGGCGGCGATCCACCTGCCCAACCTGCTCTTCGTCGCTCTCGCCGCTTGGCAGCCGCCCTCGCCGCTGCTGGTCACCGCGGCGGTGGCCGCCGAGCAGTTCGGCTACGGCTTCGGCTTTGCCGCGTATCTGATGGTCATGATCTGGGTCGCCGACGGGCCTGCCAAGACCGCGCACTACGCCCTCTGCACCGGCTTCATGGCGCTGGGCATGATGCTGCCGGGCATGGTGAGCGGCTGGCTGCAGGCGCAACTGGGCTACCCGCTCTTCTTCGCCTGGGTCTGCCTGTGCACGCTGCCCTCGGTAGCGGTGGCGGCGCGCTTGCGCATTCCGCCGGCCTTCGGCCGCAAGGCGGACGAGGCGCAGGCATGAAGCTGCAGCGTCGCCGCCTGCTGCAGGCCGCTGCCGCGGCGCCCTGGCTGGGTTCGTGCGCGGTGCTGCGCGGCGGTATGCCGCCGCCGCTGCCGCGCGAGTTCCGCGGCGCCTGGGTGGCGACGGTCGCCAACATCGACTGGCCGAGCCGCCCCGGACTGCCCACCGCCCTGCAGCGCCAGGAGATGCACGCGCTGCTGGCGCAGGCGCAGGCAATCGGTCTCAACGCCATCGTGCTGCAGGTGCGGCCGAGCGCGGACGCGATCTACCCCTCCGAACTCGAACCCTGGAGCGAATACCTCAGCGGCACGAGCGGTCAGCCGCCCGACGAGCCCTGGGATCCGCTGGCCGAGTGGATCGTCGCGGCGCACGCGCTGGGCCTGGAACTGCACGCCTGGTTCAACCCCTATCGCGCGCGCCACAGCCAGGCGCGCAGCGCGCCGGCCGCAACGCATGTGCTCAACACCGAGCCGGACATCGTGCGCGCCTACGGCGATCAATCGTGGATGGACCCGGCCGAGCCCCGCGCAGCCGGGCGCCTGCTGGCCGTGGTGCGCGACGTGCTGCAGCGCTACGACGTCGACGGCGTGCACATCGACGACTACTTCTACCCCTACCCGGTGCGCGACGCGCAAGGCACCGAACTGCCCTTCCCCGACAACGCGCCGTGGCAGCGTCACCTGCGGGCCGGCGGCGAGCCCGACCGCGCCGCCTGGCGCCGCGCGCAGGTCGACGCCCTGGTCGAGCGGCTGGCCGCGACCGTGCACGCCGCCAAGCCCTGGGTGCGCGTGGGCGTGAGCCCCTTCGGCCTGCCGCGGCCGGACCGCAGGCCCGCGGGCATCGAGGGCTTCAGCCAGTACGACAAGCTCCACGCCGACGTCGAGCGCTGGCTGGCCGAGGGCTGGCTGGACTACCTGGCGCCGCAGCTCTACTGGCCGATCGGGCAGGCCGCCCAGGCCTTCGCCGTGCTGCAGGACGCCTGGCGCGCGGGCAACCCCCTGCAGCGCCACATCTGGCCCGGCCTCTTCACGAGCCGCCTGGGCGCCGAGCGAACGGCCTAC
>CAUJJO010000107.1 GCA_963205125.1 Pseudomonadota bacterium
CCGGTGTGCGCCCCGCTGCTTGGCGCCTGGCTGGTGCAGCACGGCTGGTGGCGCGGCATCTTCTGGCTGCTCACGGTGTTCGGCGCCCTCAGCCTGGTGTGGAGCTGGCGCGCGCTGCCCGAGACCCTGCCGCGCGCGCAGCGCCAGACGCAGCACCTGGGCCTGATCGTGCGCGGCTACGCGCGGCTGCTGGCGAACCGGCCCTATCTGCTGAACACGCTCGCGGGTGCCTTTCTGCTCGGTTCGCTGTTCGGCTACATCAGCGGCGCGCCCTTCGTCCTCATCGACGGTTTCGGCCTCACGCCGCAGGCCTTCGGCTTCGTGTTCGCCGGCAACGCGGTGGCGCTCATCGTCGCTGGCCGCGTCAACGACCGCCTGCTGCCACGCCTGGGCCCGGCGCGGCTGCTCGATGTCGGCCTGGCCGTGCACGCGCTGGCGGCGGCCGGCCTGCTGGCGGTGGTGCTGCTGCCGCCGGCTGCCGGTGCGCTGCCCTTCATCGCCGCCATGGCGCTGGTGGTGGGCAGCCTGGGCCTGACCTTCGGCAACGCCAGCGCGCTGACCATGGACTGCGCGCGCGACCAGATCGGCTACGCGGCAGCCATGATGGGCGTGCTGCAGTACGCAGTGGGCGCGCTCAGCGGCCTGGCGCTGGCGCCGCTGGGGCGGGCGCTGGGCGTTGGCAGCGCGGTACTCGCCCTGGCGCTGACGCTGTTGGCGTGCAGCGTGATGGCGCTGCTGCTGCGCCGCGCGGCGGTGGCGCAGACGCTGCCGGGGATGGTGGCGTCCACGCCCTGACCGCGCAGTGCCGCAGCGTCTGGCCGGCGCGCGTCACGACCCGGGCAGCGCGGCCGGGCGGGCGAGGTCATCGAGCGTGCGGCCCTGGCGGGCCAGCATCTCTTCGAGCAGCGGCAGCAGCGGGCCCAGGCGCTCGTCGATGGCCGCGCGCACGGTGTCGACGAAGACCTGCGTGCTGCGCTCGATCTCGACGTTGAGTGCGTCCCCCACCTCCTTGCTGCCGAAGGTGGTCTGGCGCAGCGTCTCGGGGATCAGCCAGACCTCGAACCAGCCACTGCCGTCGCGCTCGCGCACGGCCTCGGCAACGGTCAGGCTGGCGCCATTCACCGCGATGTAGCCCTTGCCGAAGATGTAGCGCATCCAGGGCGAGGGCACCTCGATGCGCAGCACGTGATTGTTCTCGGGGCGACGGATCCCGGCCAGCGCGGCCATGAAGTCGACATGGCCCGAAAGCGGGTGGCCGCCGATCTCGGCGCCGTCGCGCGCCGCGCGCTCGACGTTGACGGGATCGCCCTCCTGCCGCGCGCCCAGCGTGGTCAGCGAAAGACTCTGCTGCATGACGTCGAACTCGGCCCGGTCGGCCGCCGGCCGCGCGGTGACGGTCAGGCAGGTGCCGTCGACCGCCACGCTGGCGCCGATCGCCAGGCCCTCGTCGAAGCCCGGGGGGAAATGCAGCCGGAAACTGCGCAGACCCGGGCGCTCGATGATGCGCTCGACGCGGGCGATGGCTTGCACGATGCCGGTGAACATGTCTTCCTCGATGACCTTGAAGCACGCCAGCTTAGCAGCCGGCGCCGCACGCGCCGTGGCGGCGATTGCGTACAGTCCGCGCGCATGACGACCGAACCGCTGCCCCCCATCGAGATCCAGCCGCGCGACCTGCGCCCCTATCGTGCCGGCAACATCGGCATCGACTACGTGCACCGCTTCGACTCCGGCCAGCCCGGGCCGCACGTGCTCATCAACGCGCTCACGCACGGCAACGAGTTCTGCGGCATGGTCGCCGCCACGCACCTGCTCGATGCCGGGGTGCGCCCGCGCATCGGCACGCTGACTGTGAGCTTTGCCAACGTCGCCGCGTACGAGAGCTTCGACCCCGCGCAGCCTTTCGAGAGCCGCCAGCTCGTGCACAACATGAACCGCATCTGGTCGGCCGCGCAGCTCGACGGCGACGAGGCCAGCCCCGAGCTCGTACGCGCCCGCGCGCTGCGGCCGGTCGTCGCGGCGGCCGACCACATCCTCGACATCCATTCGACCAGCCGCGACGTGAGTCCGTTCTGGGTCTACCCGCAGTTCGCGCGCAACGCCACGATGGCGCTGGCGCTGGGCCGGCCGGCGGTGCATCTGGTGATGCCCCAAGGCATGGGGACGGGCACGCCGCTCGTCCAGCATGGCCGCCACGGCCACACCGACCATCACGGCGTGGGCCTGGTCGTCGAATGCGGCCAGCATTTCAAGCACGGCACCGGCGCGCTGGCCATCGAGGTCACGCTGGACTTCCTCGCCCACTTCGGCCTGCTCGCACCGCGTCCGGCGCACAGCGGGGCACAGCGGCGCTACGAGTTGCTGCAGACCTGGGTCGTGCGCACGCCGCAGTTCCGCTTCACGCAGCCGCTGGTGGGTTTCGAGACCTTCGCCCGCGGCGAACTGATCGCCACCGACGGCAGCGACGAGATCCGCGCCCTGTGCGACGACTGCACGGTGCTGATGCCCGCGCGCGTGCCCATCGTCGGCCGCGAAGGCGTCTACCTGACCCGGCCGCTACCCTGACCTGACGCCGCCTATCGGTACGCCGGCGCGGCGTTGCGGCGCGTCAGAGCAGCGAGGGCCGGTCGTCGACGTCGCACAACGGGTCTATGCCCTCGCCGGCGCCAGTGACCTTGCCGTCCTTGTCGATGCTGACCTGCCACCACAGGCAGTCGTAGGTGACGTAGCGCCACGACCAGGTCTGCCCGCTGCCCCAGCCATTGCGGCGCTGCTCGGCGGGGCGGCCCAGTTCGCGCAGCAGCTGCGGGATGGTCATGCCCTGGGCGCGTTGCGCGAATTCAAACAGGTGCGCGCGCGTCAGCACCTGCGCAAACCAGCGGCTGCGGCCATCAGGCCCGATGTCGACCATCCAGGTCTGGCGACCCAGCGGCCCGGTGACCCACTGCAGGCGCTGCACGCCATCCGGCATCGCGAAGCGGTCGCTTGGCGGGCCGAGCTGGGCGACGACGTCGGCCTCGGTCTGCCCGAGTGCCAGCTGCGGACCCTGAAAAGCCGCGCAGGCGGCCAGCAGGGCCGCCGCCAGCACCAGCACGGCGCGGCTCACGGGCTTCATCGTGGTCCTCCTCGTGGGGGCGTGTCGATGCGCAGCGAGAGATCGATCGCGCGCACATCCTTGGTCAGCTTGCCGCTGCTGATGCGATCGACCCCGGTACGCGCGATCTCGCGGATGCCGTGCAGGTCGACGCCGCCCGACACCTCGAGCAACGCACGTCCCTGGTTGATGCCGCAGGCCGCGCGCATGTCGGCCAGCGAGAAGTCGTCCAGGAGCACGCTGGTGGCGCCGGCGGCCAGCGCCTGCCGCAGCTCGTCAAGGGTCTCGACCTCGATCTGGATCGACACGCCGGCACGCAGAGCCGCCGCCGCATGCAGCGCCGCGGCCACGCCGCCGGCCGCAGCGATGTGGTTCTCCTTGATCAGGATGCCGTCCCACAGCGCCATGCGCTGGTTGCTGCCGCCGCCCACGCGCACCGCGTACTTCTGTGCCTGGCGCAGGCCGGGCAGCGTCTTGCGCGTATCCAGCACGACGCAGCCGCGCGGGTTGGGCGAGAGGCCGGCGATCGCATCCACATAGGCGCGCGTCGTCGTCGCCACCGCCGAGAGCAGTTGCAGGAAGTTCAAGGCCGGCCGTTCCGCCGACAAGAGCGCACGCGCATCGCCCTCGATGTAGACCACCTCGCCACCGGCTTCGACACGCTGCCCTTCGGCAACCACCCAGGTCAGGCGCGCCTGCGCATCCAGCGTCTGCACGCAGGCATCGAACCAGGGCCGGCCACAGATCACCGCGTCCTCCTTGGCGACCACGCGCGCCACCACCGCCCGGCCGGCGGGCACCAGGCGCGCGGTCCAGTCGCCACGGCCGATGTCCTCACGCAAGGCGTCGTGCACGTTGCGCTGCAGGGCCTGGTCCAGGGTTTCGTCATGGTCGAACATCTCGTTCATTGCTCCGTTGGCGCCGCCGGCGCCTGCTCGTACAAGGCCAACGCCTGTTGCAGCCGCTCGCGCACCCGGCGGCGCAGCGCGGGGGGTTCCAGCACCTGCACCTGCGCGCCCTGGCGCAGCACGTCCATCACCAGCTCGGTCTCGTCGACGTAGGGCAGGCGCAGCTCCCAGTCGCTGGCGCCGGCCTCGCCCAGCCAGCGACCCTCCTGCTGCGGGTGCCACTGCTCGCGGCTGGCCCATTGTGCCGCCTGCACGCCAAAGCGCAGGCGGGCCCAGCGTGGCTGGCTGCCCGCGAAGATGCCGTAGCCTGCGTCCATCGCGGCCTGCACCTGGCGCAGCGGGATCTCGCGCGCAGCGTCGGGCAGAACCTGCGTCGCCTCGATCGCATCGAGCGCAAAGCGCAGCAGGCACTCGCGCCGATGGCACCAGGCGTCCAGGTACCAGGTGTTGCGGTAGTGCACGAGCCGCTGCGCAGAGACGTCGCGCTCGCTGCGCTCGCCGCGCCCGCGCGTGAGGTAGCGCATGCGCAGCCGCCGCCGCCGCAGCAGCGCCTGGGTCACCCGTTCGAAGGCGGGGCCGGGCACCGGGCGCTTGGCGGGGCTGGCGATCTTCACGCGCTGCAGCAGCGCCGCGGCGCCGAACTGCGCGCCCCCCAGCAGGCCCTGGATGCGGTCCAGCAAGGGCTGCAGGTGGCGGCTGATGACGCCCTCGCTGTCGAGCTCGGCCAGCAGCTGGTGCGCCATCAGCAGGCTGTAGAGCTCGCGTTCGCTGAACCACAGCCCCGGCAGCTCGTGCTTGTGGCCACGGTACTCGGCGCCGAAGCGGTAG
>CAUJJO010000108.1 GCA_963205125.1 Pseudomonadota bacterium
CTGCGCGGTGGTCAGCGCCTTGACCTGAGCGGCACTGAGCGCAGCGATCTGCGAGGAGTCGAGCTTGACCAGATCCTGCGTTTCGATCGCGGCGATCTGCTCGGTGCTCAAGGCCTTGAGCTGCGCGGCCTTGAGGGCGGCGACCTGATCGCTGCTGAGATCCGCGATATTGGTCGCGCTCAGGCCCTTGATCTGGGCTGCACTGAGCGCGGCAACGTCATCCCCCAGCGCCTGGAGCTGCCCCGAGCTCAGCGAGGACAGCTGCTGTGTCGTCATGGCCTTGACCTGCCCCGAGCTCAGCGCCTGAATGGCCGCCGAACCGAGCTTGTTGATCTGTTCGGTCGTCAAGCCCGCGACCTGGCCCGCCTTGAGCTTCTCGATGCCATAGGTCAGCATCCCGTCGGCGAAGGCGCTCGCGTCGAACGCTGCCATCTGCTTGGCGCTGAAGTAGACGAAGTCCTGCTCCTCGAACGCCGCGACCTGCTCTGAACTCAGCACCTTGATCTGGTCGGTCCGCATCGCCTTGATGTCGCCCGCCTTGAGATCTCGGATGTCCTGGGCCGTCATGGCCCTGATGTCGTCGAGCGATTTTTGGGTGATGGAGGTCATGACTCAGTCCTTTCGTGTGCGGCGGGCAACAAGCATCTGGGCGTTGCTCCAGGAGCCATGCAGGTCCCGGGACGACAATGGTTCGACGGTCTTCGGCATGAGCCTGCCCGACTTGAGGGTCGAGCTCTTCGATCGTCGAGCAAGTGCGGCGCGGGAGCGCACTCGAAGCTGCGAAACGCCAAGCGGTTCACGCTGCGACGATGGAAGGCGCCGCGGAGGGAGGCCGCGGCCTGGTACCGCCAAGCCGAGCGGCCCCGGGTCGAGACTCGGGCTGTCGATCGAGCCGGGTGCCTTAGGATTCATGGCGCCACTCTCAAGGCGCGCAGCATCGGCAGGACGCGCGCCGCAAAGTCCTCGGCCTGGCTCTGCAGTTCGGCAAGATTGGCTGCAGGATCGCGCAGCGCCTCTCCGTCCTTGACGACGCACTGCCCCAGAGCCTGCAGGGTGCGCCATGCGTGCTGCCCCCACTCTGCGGCTTGCGTCATGCCGCTCTGGCGCGCCCGCAGGAACAGCTGCTGGAACGGGGTGATGCCGACCCCGCCGCCGGTGACGGGACTGGCCAGGCAGGATACGGCGCTGGCATCGCTTGCCCTCTCCAGCAAGCAGGCGTTCAGGCGATCGGCGCAGGCCCGCGCCTGCTCGGTCACGCCTGCTTCCTGCGCCGGATGCACCGCATCGATGACACAAAGCATCCAGAGCATGTGGCGAAGCTCATCGAAGGGAATGCCGTGCGGCTGCAAGGCCTGTTCGAGCTGCTCGCCGGTGTGGACTTCGTGGTCGGCCAGTTGTTCGAGCAGCGGCGCATAGAGCGCTGCGTTGCAGTTCATTCGCGCCTGCCGACCCGTCAGCTCCAGATCGATTTCCTCGCGCAGCTTCACCAGAACGAAACCCTGCCGGCGCCAGCGCTGCAATCGCTCGGCCGCGCCGAGTTCGCGTACGCCCTTGACCCAGTAGTCCTTGCGAAACTGCCGGTTGACGCAGAAGTCGCCGACGCTCTGGCGGAAGTTCACGTCCGGGATCGCCGCAAGGAGGGCGCTCTGCTCGGCGGTCAGGTTGATCGCATCCAGCGAGTCGATGTAGTGGGCCGAGCACGCCCACTGCAGCTTCGCGCCCCCCAGCCAGCGCGCCATGCTCGAAAAGCCCATCGGCTGCCAATGGTCGTTGAAGTACTCGTGCGCGAGGTAGTTCCGGTCCTGGGTCTGGAGCGTCTTGATGCGATCGGCGACCCCGGAGTTGAGAAGGGCGTACACCGGCTTGGCGTCCAGGAGCTGCTGCGCAAAGCTCAGCGCGTTGTTGACGCGGCTCAGAACGCCGGCACCCGGCGCGCTCATCGTCTGCGCGTGCAGCGCAAGCAGCTCCCGCATGGGGGCCATCGCCGCCCAGCCCGGCTGCGTGTTGTAGCTGACGTAGAGAACCCCGCCGGGCTTGAGCTTGCGTGCGAGAAAGTCCACGAGGATCGCGCGATTGGCATCGGAGACCCAGCTCCAGATGCCGTGCATGCCGATGAAGTCGAAGTCCGGGAGGTCGCTGCGCTGGCAGAAGGCTTCGAAGGCCTGCTCCTGCAGATCCGCCCCATGACCGGCGAACTGCGCCAGCTCCTGCGCGAAGCACGCGTGGGCGGGATTGAAGTCGGTCCCCGCCCATTGGGTGCCGCCCGTGGCCGCGTGGATGTTCACGCTGACGCCTTGGCCAAAGCCCAGTTCGCAGGCGTGGGCCACCTCGGGGGCATGCAGGCCGGCCTGCAGGAGGGCCAGCTTCGCCCGCGCCGGATTGAGCTCGGCGTAGTAGCCGTAGGTGTAGTCGATCTCGGCCATGTAGCCGGCAGACCATTCGGACATGGCAGCCTCCTCGTGTGCTTGTTCAACGAGCGCGATTGCGGGTCGCCTTGCGGGTCGCCTTGCGGGTCATCTGCGGGTCAAGGCCGTTCGCGCATTAGAAGGCGATGGGCTGCCGGCGAAAGGCCGGAGTTGGCTCGCTTTCCCGGACACTTCGCGGCGTGGGCGTAGGAGCGGCGGCCGCGCGGGTTCGGTCGATGCGCTACGCTCGGGCGCCGCATCGACTGGCCAGCCGGACTGGCCACCCTTGGTCATGTACCTGCCCAGCCATTTCGAGATCACCGACGCGGCGACCCTTCACGCCTTCGTTCGTGCCCACCCGCTGGCCACCTGGGCCACGGTGGTCGACGGCGCGCCGCAGGTCAACCACATCCCCTTTCTGCTCGACCCCGAGGCGGGTGCGCAGGGCACGCTGATCGGGCATGTGGCGCGCGCCAACCCGGTGTGGCGTGTGCCTGCGGCCAGCGTCTTCGTCTTCCACGGGCCAGAGGCCTACGTCTCGCCGTCCTGGTACCCGAGCAAGCGTGAACACGGCAAGGCGGTGCCGACCTGGAACTACGCGGTCGTGCACGCGCACGGCACGCCCGAAGTGGTCGAGGACCGCGCGGCGCTGCGCGCCATCCTGCAGCGGCAGACGCAGGCGCATGAGGGCGGACTGCCCAAGCCCTGGGCGCTGGACGACGCGCCGGCCGCCTTTCTCGAGCAGATGCTGCAGGCCATCGTCGGCATCCGCGTGCCGGTCGTGCGCTGGGAGGCCAAGTTCAAGCTGAGCCAGAACCGCAGCGCCGCCGACCGCGAGGGCGTGATCGACGGCCTGGGCGCGGGGCATCCGATGGCGCTGGCGATGGCGCAGGCGGCGGGGCAGGCGGCGTCATGATCGAAGTCGCTGCGCTCGTCGACGCGGACCGCGCCGCCTGGGGGCGGCTGGCCCAGGGCTACAAGCGCTTCTACAACACGCCGACCTGCGCTGCCGAATACGACGAGGCCTGGCGCCGCCTGCGCAGCGGCGACGGCGTGTTCGCCTTCGGCGCGAGGCTGGACGGCCAGCTCGTCGGCATCGTGCACTACCTCTTTCACACCGGCACCTGGGCGCCGCGCGTGTGCTACCTGCAGGACCTCTACACCGACGAGTCCTGCCGCGGCCAGGGTGTGGCGCGCGCGCTGATCGAGCGCGTGGCGCAGGCCGCGCGCGAGGGCGGCGCAAGCCGCCTCTACTGGCTGACGCAGGAAGGCAACGCCACCGCACGCGCGCTCTACGACCGCCTGGCGCGCTACCAGGGCTTCATCCGCTACGACTATCCATTGCGCTGAAGCCGGCTAGAGCGGGCTGACGCGGGCGGAGGCGGCCGGCCCTCACGCCTGCTGCGGCAGCGCCTCCCCGCGGGGCAGCGCCGCGGCGGCCGCCGGCCAATCCTGCAGGAAGCGCAGCAGCTCGGCCTGCGGCAGCGGCCGCGCCAGCAGGTAGCCCTGCATCAGGTCGCAGCCCTGGCGCTGCAGCAGGCGCGCCTGCTCGGGCTCCTCGACGCCCTCGGCCACGGTCTGCATGCCAAGCGTCTGCGCAAGGCCGAGGATCATGCGCACGATGGCGTCGGCGTCGGCGCGCGCGCCGAGCTCGCGCACGAAGCTGCGGTCGATCTTCAGCGTGTCAAAGGGGAAGCGCGAGAGGTAGCCCAGCGCCGAGTAGCCGGTGCTGAAGTCGTCCAGCGCGATGCGCACGCCGGCCTCGCGCAGGCCTTGCAGCGTCTGCCGGGTCGCCGGCGTCTCGTCCAGCAGCAGCGATTCGGTGATCTCGAGCTCGAGCCGGCCGGCCGGCAGCCCGGATTGCTGCAGCGCCTCGTGCACCTGGGCGATGAAGCCCGTTCCCAGCATCTGCCGCGGCGAAACGTTGACCGACACGACCACCGCCTGCGGCCACTGCGCCGCGGCGCGGCAGGCCTGCTGCAGCACCCACTGGCCGATGCGCGGCATCAGCCCGGCGTCCTCGGCCACGGGGATGAAGTCCAGCGGCGGCACCGCGCCGAGTTCCGCGTGCTGCCAGCGCAGCAGCGCCTCGCAGCCGGTGAGCGCGCGGTCGGCCATGCGCATCTGCGGCTGGAAGGCGAGCGCGAGCTCGCCGCGCTCGATCGCGCCGCGCAGCGCCAGCTCGATCTGCGCGCGCCGCCGCGAGACCGCCGAGAGCTCGGGCGAATACTCGCGGCTGGCGTTGCGCCCGGCGGCCTTGACGGCGTAGAGCGCCTGGTCGGCGTGGTTGAGCAGCTCGTCGACTTCGACGCCGTCGCGCGGCGCCAGCGCCACGCCCACGCTGGCCTGCGCCGAGAGCTGCAGGCCGTCCACCGTGCACGGGGCGCGCAGCGCGTCCAGCAGCCGCTGCACGATGCCCTCGACCTCGGCGGGGTCGATGTCCACCAGCAGGATCGCGAACTCGTCGCCGCCCAGGCGCGCCACGACATCGCTGCGCCGCGCCACGCCGCGCAGGCGCTGGCCGACCGAACGCAGCAAGGCGTCGCCGGCTGCGTGGCCGAGGCGATCGTTGATCGCCTTGAGGTGGTCCAGATCGAGACACAGGATCGCATGCGCAGCCACGCGCGCCGACGGCGCTGCCGGGCCGGCTCGCAGATTCGCCAGCACGGCATCCAGCCGCTTGCGCAACTGGTGCCGATTGGCCAGGCCGGTGAGCGGGTCGTTGTGGGCCAGCCAGCTCAGTTGCTGCGTGGCCTGGCGTTCGGCGCTCACGTCGCTGGCTACGCCGCGCCAGCCCGCATATCGTCCCTGTTCGTCCTGCAGAGGTCTTGCCGTCAGTGACCACCAGCGCGTGGCGCCGTCCTGAGACGCCACCGGCAGCGCCAGGGCGCGAAAGGGCGCACGTCGCTGCAGTACGCGCTCGAGCTGGGCGAAGTGCTCGCGCGCCTCGTCGTCGTCGGGGAGCGCCTGCAGCAACAGCGTGCGCAGCGAGGCGTTGAGCAGGCCTTGCATCGGACGACCGAAAACCCGCGAGAGGTGCGGCGAGAAATGGCGCAGATGGCCGGTCGCATCGGTCTGCCAGAACACGTCGCCCGCGTTCTCCTCGAAGTCGTGCAAGAGCACTTCGGCCACCTCCCGGTGCTGCTCGGCCGCCGCTTCGGCCAGCAGCCGTGCCCCGAAGCCGCGCGCGGCGGTGCGCACGCTGGCCACGACGATCGCGCAGTAGAGCAGCAGCGCCAGGCCGGTCACCGGCGCGAGGGCAAGATCCGAGCGCAGCACGGCCACCCCCGCCCCCAGGCCCAGGGTGAGCGCGTAGACCGCGCCCGCCAGCGGCACGGTCGCAAGCGCCAGCCCGCCGGCCCCGATCATCCCGGTGACGACGGTGGCCAGGATGAGCTGCACCGGCGGCGGCGCCGGCGGGAACTGGACCGCGATCAACACCGCCCAGCAACTGCCCAGGACGCCGGCGGCCACGGCGGCCCGGCGCAGCGCACGTGGCGAGGCGGTCGGGCGCGGCGGCCCGCGCCAGAACCGCCACCAGCCGTACAGGCCGTGCGCGGTGACGAACATCACCACGGCGGTCCAGGCCAGCAGGAAGCCGTGGTGCCCGACCTCCCAGGTCAGGCCCAGCACCAGCAGGGCCAGGACGATGTTGGTCAGCATGCCCAGCGGCGTCAGCCGCAGCACGGCGCGCAGCTGCCGCGCACGAAAGCGCGGCGCGCGGGCTTCGTCGGCCGCGTAGGGCTCGAGCCAGCGCATCAGGCCGGACGGCAGGCGGGACGGCAGGATGGAGGCCGGACGGGTCATGGCCTCGGGGATCGGCGTCGACGGGGCAGGGTTCGCGGCATCCTCGGCTTATCGGCCGCGCGCGGCCGGCGCTGAAGCCATCCGGCCGGCCGCCGTGCGGCCCGTCACGCGCGCGGCGCAGGCGGCGACCGCTCAGGACAGCCGCTTCACCCCCGGCAGCGGGCAGGCATAGATCGCGTTGCGCAGCGCCGCGATCGCCTCGTAGCGGGTGAAGGTGCGCCGCCAGGCGAGCACGACGCGGCGCGTGGGCACCGGCTCGGCAAAGGGGATGTAGCGCAGGTGCGGCTGCTCGTCCTTGGGCACGCTGAGCATGGGCACGACGGTCACGCCCATGCCCGAGGCGACCATGTACTTGATCGTCTCGAGCGAGCTGCCCTCGAAGCTCTTGCGGATGCCCTCGGCGTCCGAGGAGAAGCGCGCGTACTCGGGGCAGACCTCGAGCACGTGGTCGCGAAAGCAGTGCCCGGTGCCCAGCAGCAGCATGGTCTCGTTCTTCAGCTCCTCGGCGGTGACCGACTGTCGCTGGGCCAGCGGGTGCGAGACCGGCACCGCGGCCATGAAGGGCTCGTCGTAGAGCGGCGCCACCGCCAGCCCGCTGTCGGGGAAGGGCACGGCCATGATGGCGCAGTCGAGCTCGCCGGTGCGCAGCATCTCGAGCAGCCGCGCCGTGAAGTTCTCCTGCAGCAACAGCGGCATCTGCGGCACCTGCTCGATGGCGTTCCTCACCAGGTCGGGCAGCAGGTAGGGGCCGATGGTGTAGATCACGCCCAGGCGCAGCGGGCCGCGCACCGGGTCCTTGCCGCGCTTGGCGATCTCGCGGATCGCCGCCGCCTGCTCGATCACCTGCTGCGCCTGGCGCACGATCTCCTCGCCCAGCGGCGTCACGCTCACTTCGCTGGCGCCGCGCTCGAAGATCTTCACGTCCAGCTCTTCCTCGAGCTTCTTGATCGCCACGCTGAGCGTGGGCTGCGAGACGAAGCAGGCCTCCGCCGCGCGTCCGAAGTGCCGCTCGCGCGCCACGGCGACGATGTACTTCAGCTCGGTGAGCGTCATGGGGGGATTGTGCCCACTGTGCGTTCAACGCGGGGACGACGCTCGCATCCATGGATCGATCATTGATTCGCTTTACGCTACGATGATCGACATGGAGACCGTCACCCTCTCGTCGAAGTACCAGATCGTGATTCCGCGCGCCGTGCGCGAGCGCCTGCAGCTCAAGGCGGGCTCGCGGCTGTCGGTGGTCGATTTCGCGGGCAGCCTGCGGCTGATCCCGGTGCAGCCGCCGTCGGCGCTGCGCGGCATCGCGCGCGGCATCGACCCGCAGCTTGTGCGCGACGACGACCGCCCGCTGTGAGGCCGTCGTCCGCGAAAGCGTCGGGCGGCGCGGGTGCAGGCACGCCGCGCGTCCTCGACTCCTCGTGCTGGCTCGAATACCTGGCCGATACCGAGCGCGCCGATCTCTTTGCCGAGCCGATCGAGCAGGTGCAGACGCTCATCGTCCCCGTCATCACGATCTACGAGGTGGTGAAGAAGCTGCACCGCGAACTCGGCGAGGAGGTGGCCGCCGCGGCGCTGGCGCTGATGCAGCGCGGGCGCGTGGTGCCGCTGGACCTGTCGCTTGCGATGGACGCCGCGCTGCTTGCGCTGCCGATGGCCGACAGCCTGATCTACGCCACCGCGCGCCGCCACGGCGCCGAGCTCTGGACGCAGGACGCGCACTTCGAGCAGCTGCCCGGGGTGCGCTGGTTCGGCAAGTCGAAGAGCTGAAGCGCGTCCCGGCCTGCGGCCCTCAGGCCCCGTGCAGCTTCAGGCCTTCATGAACTCCGCGCGCCCGGCCAGCCAGCGCTCGACCTGCGCGCGCGCGGCCTGCGGATGCTCGACGAGCAGCCGCGGCGCCAGCGCCCGCGCGTGCTGCAGCAGCGGCTCGTCGGCCTGCAGGTCGGCAAAGCGCAGCAGCGCGTCGCCGCTCTGGCGCGCGCCCATGAACTCGCCGGGACCGCGGATCTCGAGGTCGCGGCGCGCGATCTCGAAGCCGTCGCCGGTCTCGGCCATGGCGCGCAGCCGAGCCTTGCCCGTGGGCGAGAGCGGCGCGGTGTAGAGCAGCACGCAGGCGCTGGCCGTCGCGCCGCGGCCGACGCGCCCGCGCAACTGGTGCAGCTGCGCCAGGCCGAAGCGCTCGGCGTGCTCGATGACCATCAGGCTCGCGTTCGGCACGTCGACGCCGACCTCGATCACCGTCGTGGCCACCAGCAACTGCGTCTGCCCTTGCGTGAAGGCGTCCATCACCGCGGCCTTCTCGGCCGCGGGCAGGCGGCCGTGCAGCAGACCGACGCGCGCGCCGGGCAGGGCAGCGCTCAGCTCGGCGTGCGTGGCGGTGGCGTTCTGCAGGTCCAGGTGCTCCGACTCCTCGACCAGCGGGCAGACCCAGTAGACCTGCCGGCCCTGTCCGACCGCGTCGCGGATGCGTGCGATCACCTCCTCGCGCCGCGTGTCGGCGAAGACCTTGGTCAGCACCGGCGTGCGCCCCGGCGGCAGCTCGTCGATCGTGCTGACGGCCAGGTCGGCGAAGTAGCTCATCGCCAGCGTCCGCGGGATCGGCGTGGCGCTCATCATCAGCAGGTGCGGCTCCTGCGCCTGCTCGTCCAGCTTGTGGCGCAGCGCCAGCCGCTGCGCGACGCCGAAGCGGTGCTGCTCGTCGACGATGGCCAGGCCCAGGCGCGCGAAGGCGACGTCGTGCTGGATCACCGCGTGCGTGCCGACGACCAGCATGGCCTGCGCGCTCGCCACCTGCGCCAGCATCTGCTCGCGCCGCCGGCCCTTGCGGCTGCCCGAGAGCCAGGCGATCGTCAGGCCCAAGGGCTGCAGCCAGGCGACGAGCTTGCGGAAATGCTGCTCGGCGAGGATCTCGGTGGGCGCCATCAGCGCGCACTGCCAGCCGGCGTCGATCGCCGTCGCCGCGGCAAGGGCCGCGACCACCGTCTTGCCCGAACCGACGTCGCCCTGCAGCAGCCGGTGCATGGGCTGGGCCTTGGCGAGGTCGGCGCCGATCTCGATGACCACGCGCTGCTGCGCGCTAGTGAGCGCAAACGGCAGCGCCGCGCGCAGCGCAGTGCCGACGCCGCCTTCGCGCGCCGGCAGGGCGGGCGCCTGCAGCCGGGCGCGCTCGGCGCGCGCCTGCAGTTGCGAGAGCTGCTGCGCGAGCAGTTCCTCCCACTTCAGCCGCTGCCAGGCCGGGTGGCTGCGGTCGTCGAGCGCCGGCAGGGGCGTGCCCGGCGGCGGCTGGTGCAGGAACTGCAGTGCCTGCCGCAGGCTGGGCAGTCCCTTGGGCACGAGCGGCGCCGGCAGCAGCTCGGCCAGCGGCGCGCGCGCAAGCGCCGAAGCCACCGCCTTGCGCAGATAGGCCTGCGGCAAGGCCGCGCTCGTCGGGTAGACGGGGGTGAGCGCCTGCGGCAGCGGCGCGCCCGGCTCGACCGCCTTGATCGCCGGATGCACCATCTCGCGGCCGAGGAAGCCGCCGCGGACTTCGCCGCGCACGCGCAGGCGCTGCCCCGGCGCCATCTGCTTCTGCTGCGAGGGGTAGAAGTTGAGGAAGCGCAGCAGCAGCTCGCCGCTGTCGTCGCGAAGGCGCACGAGCAACTGGCGGCGGCTGCGCGTGTCGATGCGGCAGTCGCCGACCACGCCCTCGACCTGCGCCGTCTCGCCCTCGCGCAGCGCGGCGATGGGCGCAAGCCGCGTCTCGTCCTCGTAGCGCAGCGGCAGGTGCAGCGCGAGGTCGACGTCGCGCACGAGACCCAGGCGCCGCATCGCCTGCTGCGGCGCCGAGAGCTTGGCCGGCGCCGCGCGCGCGCCGGGGTCCGCGCTCTTGCGGCGGGGTTCGGCGGCATCGACATCGGGCATGGAACAATTCTGCAGGCTTGCGAACGCGCCTCTCTCAGGCGCCGCTGCGCACCCCGCCGCCTTCGAGGCCGGTCAAGGCTTGCCGCCATGAACGAACACCCCGACTACACGCTCGCCGACTTCGACTTCGCGCTGCCGCCCGAACTCATCGCCCAGCAGCCGGCCGCCGAGCGCAGCGGCGCGCGCCTGCTCGACGGCCGCGACGCGCGGCCGGTGGACCGCAGCTTCGGCGAGCTGCCGGCGCTGCTGCAGCCCGGCGACCTGCTGGTCTGCAACGACACGCGCGTGATCAAGGCGCGGCTCTTCGGCCGCAAGGCAAGCGGCGGCGCGGTGGAGGCGCTGGTCGAGCGCATCCTGCCGGACCACGAGGTCCTTGCGCACCTGCGCGCGAGCAAGTCGCCCAAGGCCGGCAGCGTCCTTCGTCTGGCCGAGGCTTTCGACGCCGAGGTGCTGGGCCGCGCCGGGCCCGAGGGCGGGCTCTTCCGGCTGCGC
>CAUJJO010000109.1 GCA_963205125.1 Pseudomonadota bacterium
ACGATGCGGCAGTTCTCGTGGCCCATGCCGACGCACTCGACCTCCTTGAAGAGGATGGGCCGCCCCATGAAGGCCGAGCCGTAGCCGCAGGCGTAGCCGATCTGCGTCCAGCAGACGGGCTCGTGGTGGATGCCGTAGTAGTGGCGGTGCCACTGGCCCTCCCACGAGTTCTCCCAGATGAACTCGCCGTAGAAGCGCCCGGTCCTGCGGTCGAGCTCGAGCGCCACCGGCTGCACGCGCACGATGCCTTCCAGCGTGTGCAGGCGCGGCCCGGTCATGAAGGCCTCGGCGTCGGGGTGCTCCTGTGCGCGCTTGCGCGCAAGCTCCGCGTCGCGCACGCCCGAGGCGTAGCCCATGCGCATCAAGAGGCCTTGCGCGCGCTCCATGCCCAGCGTGTCGATCAGCTCGCGGCGCAGCAGCGCCTGCGCCTCCGCGTGCACGAGCAGCATGCGGTTCTCGTTGAGCCAGATCTGGCCGCTCTCCGGGCAGAAGCGCACCGGCGGATGCGAGGGCTCGCCCGCTTCCGGCGGCACCACGCTTCTCAGACGCGTCATCGCAGCACTCCCTGACCAGCAGCTTCGACTTTTAGGCCCTGGACGGTAGCGAGGCCTTGAACGAGGTCAAGCTCGACAAGCCCCTACGGGATAACGCGCATGCGCGGGCCGGGATCGAAAGCACGCGGCGCAGCGCTTGATCAATTGGTGCATGTCGGGCGCGCGCCGCGGGCGATTTCATCAATTGAGCAAGTGCCCATCGCGCGGCGGCTTCGGGTGTCGACGGCAGGCAGGGCCGGCCGACCGGCACGGCTAGGGATTAACCCTCGAAAGCGGCCGAGATCGGCCGCGGCAGCGGCAACTGGCATGCGAACTGCAACACACCATGGCGCGGCCCCACACGGGCCGGCCGACGTTCCTACCCTCGAACGAACAGGAGACACTCAATGAAGTTCCCGGTACCTCACGACGTCAAGGCCAAGACCATTCCCGGCACCGAAGGCTGGGAGCGGATGTATCCGTACCAGTACCAATTCGTCACCGACGACCCCGAGCGCAACCAGTACGAGAAGGAGACCTTCTGGTTCTACGACGGGCTGCACTACCCCGAGCCGCTCTACCCCTTCGACACGATCTGGGACGAGGCCTGGTACCTCGCGCTGTCCCAGTTCAACAACCGCATCTTCATGATCCCGCCGGTGCGTGGCGTCGACCACCGGATGATCAACGGCTACGTCTACATCTCGCCGGTGCCGGTGAAGAACCCCGACGAGATCGGCAGCCGCGTGCCGCACTTCATGGAGCGCGCGGGCTACTACTACAAGAACTGGGACTCCCTCGAGGCCAAGTGGAAGGTCAAGATGGAGGCGACCATCCGCGAGCTCGAGACGCTGCAGATCCCCAAGCTGCCCGACATGGAGGACATGAGCATCGTCACCGATGCCATCGGCGAGTCGCGCGGCTACCACCTGCTCAAGTCCTACGACGACCTCATCAACCTCGGCATCAAGTGCTGGCAGTATCACTTCGAGTTCCTGAACCTGGGCTACGCGGCCTACGTGTTCTTCCTCGACTTCGTGCAGAAGCAGTTCCCGAGCATCCCCGCGCAGCGCGTGACGCAGATGATCTCGGGCATCGACGTCATCATGTACCAGCCCGACGAGGAGCTGAAGAAGCTCGCCGTCAAGGCCGTCGAGCTGGGCATCGGTGACCTCGTCAAGGCCAGCCCCGAGTGGACCGTCGTCGAGACCGGCCTGCGCGCCAACGACAAGGGCCGCGAGTGGCTGATGGCGCTGAACCTCGCCAAGGAGCCCTGGTTCAACGTCTCCACCGGCACCGGCTGGTTCCACCACGACCGCTCGTGGAACGACCAGATGAACGTGCCGCTCACCGGCATCCAGACCTACATCGACAAGATCCGCGCCGGCGTGTCGATCGAGCGCCCGACCGAGAAGGTGCGCGCCGAGCGCGACCGCATCACCGCCGAGTACCGCGACCTCCTCACCAACGAGGCCGACCGCAAGCAGTTCGACGAACTGCTGGGCTGCGCCAAGACGGTGTTCCCCTACGTCGAGAACCACCTCTTCTACGTCGAGCACTGGTTCCACTCGGTGTTCTGGAACAAGATGCGCGAGGTCGCCGAGATCCTGCAGACGCACGGCGTCATCAAGGAGGTCGAGGACGTCTGGCTGCTGCGCCGCGACGAGATCAAGCAGGCGCTGTGGGACATCGTCACCGCCTGGGCCACCGGCGTCACGCCGCGCGGCACCAAGACCTGGCCGCCCGAGATCGAGTGGCGCAAGGGCGTGATGGAAAAGTTCAAGGCCTGGACGCCGCCGGCCGCCATCGGCACCGCGCCCGAAGTGATCCAGGAGCCCTTCACCATCGTGCTCTGGGGCGTCACCAACAAGTCGCTCGCCGACTGGGCCGAGGTGCAGGAGATCGGCGACCCCGAGAAGGTCAAGGAGCTCAAGGGCTTCGCCGGCAGCCCCGGCATCGTGCAGGGCAAGGCGCGCGTCTGCCGCACCGTGGCCGACGTCGGTGAACTCAAGGAAGGCGAGATCCTGGTCGCGCCGACCACCTCGCCGTCCTGGGCCCCGGCCTTCGCCAAGATCGGCGCCTGCGTCACCGACGTCGGCGGCGTGATGAGCCACGCCGCCATCGTCTGCCGCGAGTACGGCATGCCGGCGGTGGTCGGCACCGGCCACGCGACCAAGATCATCCGCACCGGCATGATGCTGCGCGTGGATGGCTCCTCGGGCCTGATCAGCATCGAGCGCTGAGCATGGAGGCAGCCGTGCAAACCCTGTCACCGCAAGCAGCGAACCCGCAGGCCGAAGCCACGGTCCGCTGGTTCGAGGAGTGCGACAAGAACTCGCTGCCCGAAGTCGGCGGCAAGTGCGCGTCGCTGGGCGAACTGATCCGCATGGGCGTACGCGTGCCCCCGGGCTTCGCGGTCACCACGCACGGCTGCACCCGCTTCCTGCGCGAGGCGGGCATCCTGCCCGAGATCGGCAAGCTGCTGCAAGGCCTGCCGCACGACGACATCCCGCGCCTGGAGGAGGCCTCGGCCAAGATCCGCACGATGATCGAGTCGCGCCCGATGTCGATCGACTTCGAGGACGAGATCGCCGAGGCCTACCGTCGCCTGTCGCTGCGCTGCGGCCTGCCGGCCGCCCCGGTGGCCGTGCGCTCCAGCGCCACCGCCGAGGACCTGCCGGGGGCGAGCTTCGCCGGCCAGCAGGACACCTACCTGTGGATCCGCGGCGCCGAGGAGGTGCTGCACCACGTGCGGCGCTGCATCTCCAGCCTCTACACCGCGCGCGCCATCGGCTACCGCCAGAAGATGGGCTTCCCGCACGAGGAGGTGGCCATCAGCGTGGGCGTGCAGAAGATGGCCAACGCCTACACCGCGGGCGTCATGTTCACCGTGCACCCGGCCAACGGCGACCGCTCGGTGATCGTCATCGACTCCAACTACGGCTTCGGCGAGTCGGTGGTCTCGGGCGAGGTCACGCCCGATCACTTCGTCGTCAACAAGGTGACGCTGGACATCACCGAGCGCACGATCTCGCGCAAGGAGCACTGCTACACCGTCGACCTGAAGACCCAGCGCAGCCACCTGATGGAGGTGCCGATCGAGCGCCAGACGGTGCAGTCGCTGGTCGACGACGAGATCTCGGAGCTGGCCTGGATGGGCAAGCAGATCGAGAAGCACTACGGCTGCCCGATGGACGTCGAGTGGGCCGTCGACAAGGACGTGCCCTCGGGCAGCAACATCTTCATCCTGCAGGCGCGCCCCGAGACCGTGTGGAGCGCCAAGGCCAAGGCCGCCGCCGCGGACGCCAGCAAGGAGGCGACCTCGGCCATGAACTACATCATCTCCGGCCTGCTCTCGGGCCGGCGGGTGAACTGACCAACCACGAAGGAGACGCCAGCGTGATCGTGCGCAACTGGATGAAGCCGACACCCGCGACGGTGACCGGCGACACGCTGCTCAGCGAAGCCAACCGCATCTTCTCCGAGACCAGCGTGCAAGGGCTGCCGGTGGTCGAGGAGGGACGCCTGCGCGGCCTGCTCACCCGTGCCAACTGCCTGCGTGCGGCGCACCACGTCGCGCGCACGCAGAGCCCCGACGAATTCGCCTTCTTCTCGACGCGGCTGCGCGTGCGCGACCTGATGGTGCGCAAGCCCGCCACCGTGCAGGCCGACGACACCATGGAGTCGGTGCTGCAGAAGGGGCAGGAGCTGCAGATCGGCCAGTTCCCGGTGATGGACAAGGGCAGCGTGGTCGGGCTCATCTCGGCCAACGAGGTGTTCGCCCTCGCCGCCCATTTCCTCGGCGCCTTCGAGCGCCGCAGCGGCGTGACGCTGGCGCCGATGGCCATCAGCGCCGGCACCATCGGCCGCGTCACCGACACCGTCGAGAAGGCCGGTGCCGAGGTGGTGGCGATCTACCCGATCGGCTGCGGCAAGCCCGGCACCGCGCTGAAGAAGCTGATCGTGCGCTTTCATGGCCCGAGCGTCGAGGCCGTCACCGCCGCGCTCGAGGCGGCGGGCTATCCCGTCATCGAATCGGTGCAGGACGCACAGGCCGTGGCCAAGGCCGCTGCCTGATCGACCGCACGCATCGACACCCCGCAAGCCGTTCGAACCCCAAGACCCAAGAGAAGGAGCACCCGCAAATGGATCTTCGCAGCTACATCGCCCAATGCGACCAGGCCGGCGAACTCAAGCGCATCGGCGCCGAGGTCGACTGGAATCTCGAGGTCTCGCACATCTCCAAGCTCGTCGAGGAGAGCAAGGGCCCGGCGCTGCTGTTCGAGAACGTCAAGGGCTACTCGACGCCGATCTTCACCGGCGCCTTCGCCACCACCAAGCGGCTGGCGATCATGCTCGGCCTGCCGCACGGCAACAGCCTGTGCGAGTCCGCGCACGCATGGATGAAGAAGAGCATCAGCGCCGAAGGCCTGATCAAGGCCAAGGAAGTCAAGGACGGGCCGGTACTCGAGAACGTGCTCCAGGGCGACAAGGTCAATCTGGAGATGTTCCCGGTGCCGCGCTTCTTTCCGCTGGACGGCGGGCGCTACATCGGCACCACGGTCTTCGTCGTGCTGAAGGACCCGGAGACCGGCGAGACCAACCTCGGCACCTACCGCATGCAGATGCTCGACAACAAGAGCTGCGGCGTGCAGATCCTGCCGGGCAAGCGCGGCGAGCGCATCATGAAGAAGTACGCCAAGATGGGCAAGAAGATGCCCGCCGCGGCGGTGATCGGCTGCGACCCGCTGCTCTTCATGGCCGGCACGCTGATGCACAAGGGCGCCAGCGACTTCGACATCACCGGCACCGTGCGCGGCCAGCAGGCCGAGTACCTGATGGCGCCCATGACCGGGCTGCCGGTGCCCGCGGGCGCCGAGATCGTGCTCGAAGGCGAGATCGACCCGAACAACTTCCGCCCCGAGGGCCCGTTCGCCGAATACACCGGCTACTACACCGACGAGCTGCACAAGCCGATCCCCAAGCCGGTGCTCGAGGTCAAGCAGATCCTGCACCGCAACAAGCCCATCCTCTGGGCCACCGGCCAGGGCCGCCCGGTCACCGACGTGCACATGCTGCTGTCCTTCACGCGCACGGCCACGCTGTGGACCGAGCTCGAGAAGATGAAGATCCCGGGCATCCAGAACGTCTGCGTGCTGCCCGAGTCGGCCGGCCGCTTCTGGGCCGTGGTCTCGGTCAAGCAGGCCTACCCGGGGCACTCGCGCCAGGTCGCCGACGCCGTCATCGGCAGCAACACCGGCAGCTACGGCATCAAGGGCGTCATCACGGTCGACGAGGACATCGCCTCCGACGACCTGCAGCGCGTCGTCTGGGCGCTGTCCTGCCGCTACGACCCGATGCGCGGCACCGAGCTGATCAAGCGCGGCCGCTCGACGCCGCTCGATCCCGCGCTCGACCCCGACGGCGACAAGCTCACGACCTCGCGCATCCTGATGGACGCCTGCATCCCCTACGAGTGGAAGCAGAAGCCCGTCGAGTCGCGCCTGGACGAGGAGACCGTCGCCCGCATCCGTGGCCGCTGGGCCGAGTTCGGCCTGGGCTGAAGGGAGGACGACGATGGCTACCCGAAGCACCAAGGTTGCGAAGGCCGCCAAGGGCGACAAGGGCGACAAGACCGCGCCCACAAGGGATGACGCCAGGCGCGCGCGCAACGCCGAGCTCGGCCGGCTGCTCTCCAGCCTGCCCTGCCCGCAGGCGCTGCTGTGCGTGCAGACCGGCGAGGAGACCGACGTCGCCGCGGTGACGGCGATGTGGGTCTCCTACGACCCGGTGATCGTCGCCGTCTACCTGCACCCGGGCATGCGCACGCACCAGCTCGTCAACCAGGGCCGGCACTTCACGATCAACGTCGTCGACGAGGCGCAGAACGCCAAGGCGCTGCTCGCCGGCTCGATCAAGGGCAAGGACCCGGGCAAGCTGGAGAAGCTCGCGCTGAAGTTCGAGCCCTCGGAGTCGATCGGCAGCCCGCGCGTGGCCGGTGCCGCCGCGAGCTACGAGTGCCGCGTGCTCAAGGTCGCCGCCTGCGGCGACCACGACCTCTTCCTCGGCCTCGTCACCGGCTGGAGCGTGCGCAAGGGCGGCAAGCCCGTCGTGCGCTACGGCGGCAAGAGCCACGCCATCGGCACCGCGCTCGAAGGCCCGGCCGTCAAGTACCCGCATTGAACCCAAAGCCGTGTCGCCCGACACGGCCGAACCGGAGAACCGCATGGAACAAGCCAGGAACGTCAAGCTCGTCATCCTCGACGTCGACGGCGTGATGAGCGACGGCCGCATCGTCATCGACGACAACGGCGTCGAGCAGCGCAACTTCGACATCAAGGACGGCTTCGCCGTCGTCGCGCTGCAGATGAGCGGCATCGACGTCGCCATCATCACCTCGAAGAAGTCGGGCTCGGTGCGCCACCGCGCCGAGGAGCTGAAGATCAAGCGCTTCCACGAGGGCATCAAGAAGAAGACCGAGCCCTACGAGCAGATGCTCGCCGAAATGGGCATCACCGACGCCGAGGTCGCCTACGTCGGCGACGACCTGGTCGACCTCTCGATGATGAAGCGCGTGGGACTGCCGATCGCGGTGGCCGACGCCGTCGAGGAGGTGAAGAGCGCCGCCGCCTACGTCACCAAGGCGCGCGGCGGCTACGGCGCCGTGCGCGAGGCCGCCGAGATGATCCTCAAGACCCAGGGCAAGTGGGAGAAGCTGCTCGCCAAGGTCGCCTGAGGCCGCAACCGCCGACCATTCCTTCGACATCCGACCAACCCAAGGTTCACACCACCGCAACCAGGAGCACGTTCAAGTGGCCAAGCCCCCCCGCAGCAATCGTGAGTTCGTCGAGGCCCTCATCGCCTCGGGCGACGCGGTGCGCATCGCGCAGGAAGTCGACTGGGAGAACGAGGCCGGCGCCATCGTGCGCCGCGTCTGCGAGCTCGCCGCCCCCGCGCCGCTGATGGAAAGCATCAAGGACTACCCCGGCTTCCGCTACTTCGGCGCGCCGCTGTCCACCTACCGCCGCATGGCGATCTCGATGGGCCTGGATCCCAAGACCTCGCTGCCCGAACTCGGCCGCGAGTACTTGAAGCGCACCAACGGCGAGCCCGTTGCGCCGGTGATCGTCAAGCGCGAGGACGCGCCCTGCAAGGAGAACATCCTCACCGGCAAGGACGTCGACCTCTGCCGCCTGCCGGTGCCGCTCGTGCACGACGGCGACGGCGGGCGCTACGTCGGCACCTGGCACGCGGTGATCACCAAGCACCCGGTGCGCGGTGACGTGAACTGGGGCATGTACCGGCAGATGATGTTCGACTCGCGCACCATGTCCGGCGCGGTCTTCCCCTTCTCCGACCTCGGCAAGGCGCTCACCGAGTACTACCTGCCGCGCGGCGAGACCTGCCCCTTCGCCACCGCCATCGGCCTGTCGCCGCTGGCGGCGATGGCCGCCTGCGCGCCCTCGCCCATCCCCGAGCCCGAGCTCACCGGCATGCTGGCCGGCGAGGCGGTGCGCCTGGTCAAGTGCGAGACCAACGACCTCGAGGTTCCGGCCGACGCCGAGATCATCATCGAAGGCGAGATCCTGCCCGACTACAAGGTCGAGGAAGGCCCCTTCGGCGAGTACACCGGCTACCGCACCAGCCCGCGCGACTTCCGCGTCACCTTCCGCGTCAACTGCATCACCTACCGCAACAACGCGACGATGACCATCTCCAACATGGGCGTGCCGCAGGACGAGGGGCAGTTGCTGCGCTCGTTCTCGCTGGGCCTGGAGCTGGAGAAGCTGCTGAAGAGCCAGGGCATCCCGGTCACCGGCGTCTACATGCACCCGCGCTCGACGCACCACATGATGATCGTCGGCGTGAAGCCCACCTACGCCGGCATCGCGATGCAGATCGCGCAGCTGGCCTTTGGTTCCAAGCTGGGCCCCTGGTTCCACATGGTGATGGTGGTCGACGACCAGACCGACATCTACAACTGGGACGAGGTCTACCACGCCTTCTGCACGCGCTGCAATCCCGAGCGCGGCATCCACGTCTTCAAGAACACCACCGGCACGGCGCTGTATCCGCACGCCAACCCGCACGACCGCAAGTACTCGATCGGCTCGCAGGTGCTCTTCGACTGCCTGTGGCCGGTGGACTGGGACAAGATCAACGACGTGCCCTCGCTCGTGTCCTTCCGCAACGTCTACCCCAAGGACGTGCAGGAGAAGGTGCTCTCCAACTGGACCAGGTACGGCTACCCGCCGGTGGGCGCCTGAGCGGCCGCTGCACGGGATCACAAAGTCACACGAAAGGACATTCGCAATGAGTCAATGGGAAGTCTTCATCTCCGACCTGGCCGAATTGCCCGAGGGCAAGGACCTGGAGCTGACGATCCGCACGCTCGACCCGGGCATCCACAAGTACACCTACAAGCGCGCCAAGGTGCGCGTGTCGGCGACGCTGGACGCGCTGCCCGACAGCCTGCAGGTGCGCTACGGCCGCGGCCAGCTCGCGCCGCAGCGCTTCTCGGTCAAGGTGCTGGAAGAGGTCGAGCGCCTGCCCGCGAAGTACCGCTGATCGCAGGGAGGGACGAGCGATGGCCTGGCGCGACCTGCGTGCATTGATCGACGGCCTCGGCAGCGGCGTGCGCCGCGTCGGCGAGCGCTTTTCCCCCCGCTTCGAGATCGCGGCGGCGCTGCGCGAGGCGCGCGCCGACGCGCCGGCCCTGCTCTTCGAGTCCATCGAGGGCCACCCGGGCTGGCGCGTCTACGGCAACCTGATCGCCAACCGCGAGCGCCTGGCGCGCGCCTTCGAGACGACGCCGGACCAGCTCGCCGAAACCTACCTGCAGCGGCGCCAGCAGGGCATCGATCCCGTGGGTGCGACGCAGGTGCCGGTGAAGGAAGTCGTCGTCACACACGACGACGATCTCACCGGCCTGCTGCCCATCCTCACCCACCACGAGCTGGACGCCGCGCCCTACATCACCACCGGCGTCGTGCTCTGCCACGAGCCCGGCAGCGGCCGGCGCGGCATGGGCATCCACCGCATGCAGGTGCACGGGCCGCGGCGGCTCGGCCTCTTCCTGGCCAACCCGCCGCTCACCCTCTTCCACGCCGCGGCGGAGGCGCGCGGCGAAGCGCTGGACGTGGCGATCGCGCTCGGTCTCGAGCCCGCGATCGTCGTCGCCTCGGTCTGCAAGGTCGGGCCGCTCGTTCCCGACAAGATGGCGATCGCCGGCGCGCTGCGCGGCGAGCCGGTGCCGCTGATCCGCGGCGAGACCGTCGACGTGATGGTGCCCGCGCGCGCCGAGATCGTCATCGAGGGCCGCGTGCTGCCCGGCGTGCGCCAGCACGAGGGCCCGTTCGGCGAGAACACCGGCGCCTACTTCAGCAACGAAAGCGCGGTGATCGAGGTCACCGCCGTCACCCACCGCCGCGAGCCGCTCTACCCGGGGCTCACGCCCTGGGCGGCCGACGTCGACATGCTGCTGTGGCTGGCCGCCGGCACCGAGATGCTGCGCCAGTTGCGCGAGCACGTGGCCGGCGTCGCCGACCTCGAGATCGCCAGCGGCACCGCGGGCTTTGCGATGGTCGTCGCCGTCTCGGGCACCTCGCGCTCCGAAGTGCGGCGGCTGATCCACCTGGCGCTGGCCTTCGACAAGCGGCTGAAGTCGGTCACCGTCGTCGACGACGACGTCGACATCCGCAACCCGCGCGAAGTCGCCTGGGCGATGGCCACGCGGCACCGTCCGGCTCACGATACGATCATCATCTCGGGCACCGATGCCTACGTCATCGACCCCTCGGCCAGCGGTGCCGGCCAGGGCTCGAAGATCGGCTTCGACGCCACCCGCGGCGACGGCAGCGGCGCCGACAAGGCCCGCCTCGACGCCAAGGCCCTGGCCAAGGTGCGCGCCGTGCTCGGCGAGCTGATGCCCTGAAGCTGCTCCGAAGGTGAGACGCCGGCCGCGGCCGGCAAGACAAAGAGGATGACGATGCGACTCGTGGTGGGAATGTCCGGGGCCAGCGGCGCGATCTACGGCGTGCGCATCCTCGAGGTGCTGAAGGAACTGCAGATCGAGACGCACCTCGTGATGTCCGATTCGGCCAAGCGCACGATCATCTACGAGACCGACCGCAGCATCGAGGAGATGAAGGCGCTGGCCACTTACGTCCACGAGTTGAACGACGTCGGCGCCTGCATCTCGAGCGGCTCCTTCCGCCACGACGGCATGGTGATCGCGCCCTGCTCGATCAAGACGCTCTCGGCACTGGCGCACTCGTTCAACACCAACCTGCTGGTCCGCGCCGCCGACGTGACGCTGAAGGAGCGCCGCAAGCTCGTGCTGATGGTGCGCGAGACGCCGCTGCACCTGGGCCACCTGCGCCTCATGACGCAGGTCACCGAGACCGGCGCCGTGCTCGTGCCGCCGCTGCCGGCCTTCTACCACCGGCCCAAGACGCTGGACGACGTCATCAACCAGTCGGTCAACAAGGCGCTCGACCAGTTCGGCATCGACTGCAGCCTCTTCAAGCGCTGGACCGGCAACGAAGAACGCGAACATGCCCGCGCCCGCAGCGCCGACCGCGGCTGAAGCGCAGGCCACAGCCGGGACGCCGGCCGCCGCCGTGATCGGCGAGCCCGCCGCCTTCACCGGCGTGGTCTGCAGCGGCGTCGGCGAAGCGGCGGGCTTCCTCGCCATCGACTGGGTGCGCGAAGGCCTGCAGCGCGCCTTCGGCTTCGAACCCTGGCCGGGCACGCTCAACCTGCGCATGCAAGGCGCCGACTGGCAGCGCTGGCGCGCCCGTCTCTTCGAGCATCCCGCCATCGTGCTGCAACCCGCGCCCGGCTTCTGCCCGGCGCGCTGCTTCGCGGTGCGCCTGGCCGACCGGCTCGACGGCGCCATCGTCTTCCCCGAAGTCCCCGGCTACCCGGAGGACAAGCTCGAGATCGTCGCCCCGCTGCACCTGCGCACGGCGATGGCCCTGCAGGACGGCGACCGCCTGCGCGTGCAGGTGAAAGCCGCAGCAGACTCATGACCAAGACAAGCCGCGCGCTCGACGAGCCCACGCTCGAACTGCTCGCCAAGGGCAGCCCGGTCCTGCTGCTGAGCGCCGACGCGAAAGGCCGCCCGCACGCCACCTACTCCTGGGCGATCGCGCTGAGCGACAAGCGCCTGCGCATCGCCGTCGACCGCGGCGGCCACACCAGCGCCAACTGGCAGAAGACCGGCCAGGCCGCCGTGCAGATCGTCGGCCAGGGCGGGCGCAATCTCCTCATCGACGGTCGCGCCAAGCGCCTCGCCCCGGCGCTGCAGTGCGAAGCCGCGATGGAGCCCTGGGAACTCGCCATCCGCAGCGTCCTCGACCAATCCTGGCCCGGCGTGGCGACGAGCAGCCTGCGCTACCGCTGGCCGCGCGAACGCGCCGCGGCGATGCGGCGCTTCGAGCGGGGGCTTTATCGGGAGTTGCTGGCCGGCGCGTAAGACCGTCAGCGCCCCTCACGCCGCGTCGGCTTGCGTTGCCCCGCCGTCGCTCGCGCCATCCTCGCTTCGGGCCTCGTCCCCCTCGTCTCGCCGCACGACCGTGACCGGCATCGTCGCCGTCGCCAGCACGGCCACGGCGACCTTGCCCAGGCCGCCGGCCTCGGGGTGGCCGGCGCCGCGGGCGCCGAGCAGGATAAGCTCGCAGCCGTAGTTCTCGGCGAGTTCGGCGATCAGGTTCTCCGGCACGCCGCCGGCGACCTCGCTCTCGAAGCCGTGGCCGGCGGCGTCCAGCAGG
>CAUJJO010000110.1 GCA_963205125.1 Pseudomonadota bacterium
AGCCAGTCGCGCACCTGCATGCCGTCGCCGTAGATCGGCAGCGGCTTGGCCGCCAGCGCGTTGACGACCATCAGCGGGATCAACTTCTCGGGGAACTGCAAGGGCCCGTAGTTGTTGCTGCAGTTGGTGGTGAGCACCGGCAGCCCGTAGGTGTGGTGCCAGGCACGAACGAGGTGGTCGCTCGCCGCCTTGCTCGCCGAATAGGGGCTGTTGGGCTGGTAGGGGTGAGTTTCGGTGAAGGCCGGCGCGTCGGGCTTGAGGCTGCCGTAGACCTCGTCGGTGCTGACGTGCAGGAAGCGAAAGGCTGCCTTCGCCTGGCCTTCGAGCGCGCTCCAGTATCCGCGTGCGGCCTCCAGCAGCGTGAACGTGCCCTCGACGTTGGTCTTCATGAAGGCGCCCGGGCCGTGGATGCTGCGGTCGACGTGGCTCTCAGCGGCGAAGTGCAGGATCGCGCGCGGGCGGTGCTCGGCCAGCAGCCCATCGAGCAGCGCGCGATCGCCGATGTCGCCGTGCACGAAGACGTGGCGCGTGTCGCCCGCGAGCGTGGCCAGGTTCTGCCGGTTGCCGGCGTAGGTGAGGGCGTCGAGGTTGACGACGGGCTCGGCCGTGGCGTCGGCCAGCCAGTCGAGCACGAAGTTGCTGCCGATGAAGCCGGCGCCGCCGGTGACGAGGATGGTCATGAAGCGTTCAGGCCCGGCCGTAGGTGTCTTCGTAGCGCACGATGTCATCCTCGCCGAGGTAGGAGCCGGACTGGACCTCGATGATCTCGAGCGGCACCTTGCCCGGGTTGGCAAGCCGATGCACCTGGCCAAGCGGAATGTAGGTGCTCTGATTTTCCGTCAGCAGCATCACTTTCTCGCCGACCGTGACCTCGGCGGTGCCGCTGACGACGATCCAGTGCTCGGCGCGGTGGTGGTGCATCTGCAGGCTCAGCGAGGCGCCGGGCTTGACGAGGATGCGCTTGACCTGGTGGCGCGGGCCGTGGTCGATGCTGTCGTACCAGCCCCAGGGCCGGTGCACCTTGCGGTGCAGCGCGTGCTCGCCGCGCTGCTCGCGGCCGAGCTGGCCGACGATCTTCTTCACGTCCTGGCTGCGCGCGCGGTCGGCGACGAGCACCGCGTCCGGCGTCTCGACCACGACCACGTCCTTGAGCCCGACCGCGGCGACCAGCCGGCTCGTCGCGTGCACCAGCGTGTTGCGGCTGTCGGTGACGATGGCGTCGCCGCTCGTGGCGTTGCCCTCGCCGTCGCGCTCGGCGACCTGCCACACCGCCTCCCAGGCGCCGAGGTCGTTCCAGCCGGCGTCCAGCGCCACCATGCGGATGTCGATGCCGCTGCCCGGGCAGCGTTCCATCACCGCGTAGTCGACGGACTCGGCGGGCACGGCCTCGAATTCGGCCTTGCCCGGGCGCACGAAGGCGGCGTCGGTGCTGCGCGCGGCCCAGGCCTTTTCGCAGGCGGCGGCGATGTCGGGGCGAAAGCGCTCGAGTGCGGCCATCCAGGTCGAGGCCCGCATCACGAACATGCCGGCGTTCCACGCGTAGTGGCCATCGGCGAGGTAACGCTCGGCCGTCTCGAGGTCGGGCTTCTCGACGAAGCGCTCGACTATGGCCTCGCCGCCGTCGACGGCGGCCTGGCTGCGGATGTAGCCGTAGCCGGTCTCCGGCCGGTCGGGCACGACGCCGAGGATGGCGATGCCGCCGCTTGCTGCCACCGCCACCGCGCGGCGCATCGCGGCGGTGAAGGCTTGGGGCCGCGTCACGGTCTGGTCGGCCGGCGTGACGACGAGCACCGGGTCGGCGTCGGCGCCTTCGGCCTCGCGCGCCTGCAGCGCCGCCAGCGTGACGGCCGGCGCGGTGTTGCGGCCCGCGGGCTCGAGGATCACCGCCGCGGGCGGCGCCTTGATCGCGTCGAGCTGGTCGAGCACGAGGAAGCGGTGCTCCTCGTTGCCGACGACGAGCGGGCGCTGCACGGCAAGCGTCTCGTCGGCCAGGTCCTGCAGCCGCGCCACCGCCTGCTGGAAGAGGCTTTGCTGCCCCGAGAGCACGAGGAACTGCTTGGGGTAGCCGGCGCGCGAGAGCGGCCACAGCCGCGTGCCCGAGCCGCCGGCCATGATCACCGGCAGCACCGGGGTCTTGTTCTTGCTCATCTCATGGGTTCCATTCTTCGCCGCGCCGAACGCAGGCCCACGCGGCGCCCGCTCGGGCGCTCGGGGCTTGCCGGGCTCAGACCTCGAAGCCGTTGGGGTTCATCGACTGCCAGCGCCAGCTGTCGGCGCACATGCGCGGCAGGTCCAGGCGCGCGCGCCAGCCGAGCAGCCGCTGCGCAAGGCTAGGGTCGGCCCAGCAGGCGGCAACGTCGCCCGGGCGCCGCGCGACGATCCGATAGGGTAGCGGCCGGCCGCTGGCTTCGGCGTACGCGCGCACGACTTCGAGCACGCTGTAGCCGCGCCCCGTGCCGAGGTTCACGGTCAGCGAGCCGGGGGTGTCGAGCAGCCGACGCAGTGCCGCGACATGGCCTTCGGCGAGGTCGCACACGTGGATGTAGTCGCGCACGCCGGTGCCGTCGGGTGTGGCGTAGTCGCCGCCGAAGACCGAGAGTTCGGCGCGGCGGCCGATGGCGACCTGCGCGACGTAGGGCATCAGGTTGTTGGGCGTGCCGCGCGGGTCCTCGCCGATGCGCCCGCTCTCGTGCGCGCCCACCGGGTTGAAGTAGCGCAGGCAGGCGGTCTGCCACTGCGGGTCGGCCGCACCCAGGTCGCGCAGGATGGTCTCGCCGATCAGCTTGGTCTGGCCGTAGGGGTTGGTGGCCGACAGCGGCGCATCCTCGGTGATCGGCAGCCGCTCGGGGTCGCCGTAGACGGTGGCGCTCGAGCTGAAGACGAAGCGGCGCAGGCCCCGCGCGAGCATCGCCTGGCAGGTGGTCAGCAGCGCGCCGAGGTTGTTGGCGTAGTAGGCCAGCGGCTGCGCGGTCGACTCGCCCACGGCCTTCAGGGCCGCGAAGTGCACGACGGCGGCGATGCGGTGGCGCGCGAAGATGGCGGCCATCGCCGCGGCGTCGCCGACATCGGCCTGCTCGAAGACGACGGCGCGCGGCGCCAGCTCGCGCAGGCGCTCGAGCACGCGCGGCGAGCTGTTGCGGAAGTCGTCGACGCCGACGACGTCGAAGCCCGCCTCGTGCAGCGCGAGCCAGGTGTGCGAGCCGATGTAGCCGGCCGCGCCGGTTAGCAGGATATTGGCCACGCCGCCCCTCACTGCAGCATGAACTGGCCCCAGCAGCTGAAGGCGTTGCTGCGCTGGGCGAGGAAGAGATCGCTGGCGCTGCGCGAGAAGCGCTGCCAGTCGCAGCCCAGGTTCAGGCTGCGCTGCGCCTGCCAGCTCGCCGACAGGCGCAGCGTGTTGTCGTGGTCGCGCGCGGCGCGGCTGTCGGCGCCAAGGCCGCCGAGGTAGAGCGTGCGCTCGAGCCGGCGCTGCGTGTGTTCCCACTCGGCCTGCAGCGCGAGCTTGGCGCTGAGCTGGTAGCCCGCGCGCAGCGCGAGCACGCTGCTCATGCGGCTGTACTCGATCGAGCCGAGCTCGCCGCTCGTGTCCAGCAGGTAGGCGTCCTGCGCCGGCTGGCGGCGCAGCGTGGTGACGAGCGAGAAGCGGCCCGCGGGCTGCCAGGTCCAGCCGACTTCGCCGGTGAGGCCGGACTCGTCGCGCTCGCGCGCGATGTCGTAGCGCGTGCGGCCCTGCGACAGGCGCGCGCGCACGCGGCTGGCGGCACTCGGGATCCACTCGCCGGAAAGCTCGAGGGCCTGGCGGCGGAAGTCGTCGCCGTGGCTGCTGCCGTCGCTGGCGATCAGGTAGTGCGGGTAGCTGCCCGCGGTGTGGCGCAGCGCCAGCCGCAGGTTGAGCCCGTCGCTTGGCCGCCAGCGCAGGCCGAAGGAGGCGCTGTCCTGCTCGAACTCGCGGCGCCGGTAGCGCTCGGACGAATAGCCCACGGTGCTGCGCTCGAGCCCGGCTTCCAGGCGATAGGGGCCGGCGAGGCCGTAGTAGGCGCTGGCGGCCAGGCGCGTCGTCTGCTCGGTGTTGCGCTCGGTCGAGAGGCCGTCCTCGGCGCCGGCAAAGCGCGCGAGCGTGCGGTTGCGCGAGGCCTGCAGGCTGCCGCCCAGGCGCTCGACCGTCGCCCAGTCCAGCACGGCGCGCAGGTTGTAGCCCTCGTTGTCGTAGCGCTTGTTGTGCGCGAAGCGGTTGGCGCGCAGCGTGGCGTCGACGCCCAGGCGCTGGCGCGAGATCGGCTGGTCCAGCCCGAGGATGAGCGCGGTCGAGGACACGGTGTCGCTGCGCCGCAGCCCCTCGGGCAGCAGCTGGCCCTCGCCTGCGCGCAGCAGGTTGCTGTCGTGCATGAGGCTTTGCGAGACGCCCAGGCGGTAGGGGCTGGTCTGGGCCTGGGCCTGCGCCTGGGCGATGCCCGGCAGCCACGCGCTGCCGGCCGCCGCCAGCAGGAGGGGGAGCGCGAGGATCGCGCGGGCGCGGCGAAGAGGGCCGTGGTGCTTCATCAGTAGGCCTTGCGGTCGAAGAAGACGAGCTTGATGGTACGGGCGACGATCTGCAGGTCCAGCAGCAGCGACCAGTTGCGCAGGTACTCGAGGTCGTACTCGACGCGCGCCTGCATCTTCTCGAGCGTGTCGGTCTCGCCGCGGTGGCCGTTGACCTGCGCCCAGCCGGTGATGCCGGGCCTGACCTTGTGCCGCACCATGTAGGCCTTGATCAGCTCGCGGTACTGCGCGTTGTGCGCCACCGCGTGCGGGCGCGGCCCGACGATGCTCATGCGCCCCTGCAGCACGTTGACGAACTGCGGCAGTTCGTCGAGCGAGGTGCGGCGCAGGAAGGCGCCCAGCGGCGTGACGCGCGGGTCGTCGCGCGTGGCCTGGTGCACGACCTCGCCGTTGTCCTGCGTCGTCATCGAGCGGAACTTGTAGACGACGATCTCCTCGCCGTCCAGGCCGTTGCGCCGCTGGCGGAAGATCGCCGGCCCCGGCGAGCCGAGGCGCACGGCGATCGCGATGATCAGCATGAACGGCCAGACCAGCAGCAGGATGAGGCTGGCCAGCACGAGGTCCGAGGCGCGCTTGACGAGCAGGTTGGTGCCGGTGAAGGGGCTCTCGCACAGGCCCACCACGGGCAGGCCGTTCATGTCGCGCAGCCGGCCCTGGATGATGCTGATGCCGAACACGTCGGGCACGAAGTAGATCGAGGCCGTCGTGCCCTGCACGGCTTCCAGCAGGCCGATGATGCGCGGCTGCGAGCCCAGCGGCAGGGTGATGTAGACCTCGTGCACGCCTTGTTCGCGCACGAAGGCGGCGACGTCGGCGAGCCGCCCCAGGCGCTGCGTGCGCGCGGAGTCGGCGACGCGGCCGTCCTCGCGGTCGTCGAAATAGCCCAGCAGCTCGTGCCCCTGGCTGCCGCGCGCCAGAAAGCTCGCCGCCACCTTCACGCCCAGCGTCCCGGCGCCGACGATGACGGCACGGCGGCGGTGCGGCGCCTGCGCCGCGCGCCGCCGCAGCCAGCTTCGCCCGCCGAAGAAGCTGCACCACACCAGCGCCGGGCAGATCAGCGCCCAGGCCAGCAGCGCGTTCCAGTCGAAGAGGCCGAAGCTGTGCGTGGCAAAGCCCACCAGCGCGAGGATGGCCAGCAGCGTGACCCAGTTGGCGCCGATCTGCACCGCCGCGTTCAGCGGCCGCTCCCAGAAGTGGTTGTGGCCGGGGAAGAGCAGCGTCACCGCGAGCACGCACAGCACGATCTCGGGGCGGTCGATCGGTTCGCCGACCCAGGCGCAGCAGGCCAGCAGCGTGAGCACCGCAAGCCCCGGCTCGATCAGCGCGGCCACGCTGCCGGTGACCGAATCGGGGATGCGGTGGAAGGTCTTGGGATCGTCCTGGGGTTCGGGCATGGAGCGAAGGCGGGTGGCCGGTGCGACCGGCTGTGGCGCGTGCGGACGGTGACGTGCAGGGGGCCGATTCTCGGCTACAGGTGTGACGATCCTGTAACGGCGCGGGCGTGGACGGCGCTCACGGCGGGCCCCGATCGGTGGTTTGCGTGCCGCAGGTGTGCGGTCTGCCACGAGGCGCTGCCTACAATCGCCCGATGCTGCACAACCTGCATCGGATGCTGGCGCCGGCCGTGATGGAGCGGCTGACGCTGCTGCTCAACCACGTGCTTGGCAGCGAGGCGGTGGCCACCGAGCGGCTGCTGCCGCACGCGGGCAAGACGCTGCAGATCGAGGCGGCGGGCTGGCCCGCGCTGCTGCCGCCGCTGCCGCGGCTGGCCTGGCAGGTGACGCCGGCCGGCCTGCTCGAGTGGGGCGGCGAGCAGGGGACGGCCGACCCCGAGTTGCGGCTGCGCGTCCTTGCCGACAACCCGGCGCTGCTGGCCGCGCGCCTGGCCGGCGGCGAGATGCCGGCGGTCGAGATTGCCGGCGACGCGGCCTTTGCCGCCGATGCCAACTGGCTGATGCAGAACCTGCGCTGGGACCTCGCCGCCGATCTCGAGCGCGTGCTGCCGGCGCCGCTGGCGGCCGCACTCGTTGCCGCGGGCGCGGGCTTCAAGCGCGCGCTGGGCGCCGCGGTGCAGGGCCTGGCGACGCTGCGCGGGCGCTGGCCGGGTCGCGCAGGCGGGTGATGCGCCAGTTCCTGCGCCTTTCGTTCATCGTCTTCATCGTCCTGCGCTACGGGCTCGACGAGCTCGCGCTTTCGCCGTTCCGGCAGCGCCCGGTCCGGCTGCTGGTGCGCCTGATCACCGTCGGTCGGCGCCTGGACGAGCCGCGCGGCGTGCGGCTGCGCCGCGCACTCGAGCGCCTGGGGCCGATCTTCGTCAAGTTCGGGCAGGTGCTCTCGACGCGGCGCGACCTGCTGCCGGCCGACCTCTCGGACGAGCTGGCCAAGCTGCAGGACCGCGTGCCGCCCTTCCCCGCGGCGCAGGCGCGCGCGCTGGTCGAGCGCGCCTTCGGCCGTCCGGTCGACGAGGTCTTCGCCGGCTTCGATCCCGAGCCGGTGGCCAGCGCCTCGGTGGCGCAGGTGCACTTCGCTGTGCTGAAGGACGGCCGCGAAGTCGCGGTCAAGGTGCTGCGCCCGCGCATGCTGGCGGCGATCGAGGACGACCTCGCGCTGCTGCACCGCCTCGCGCGCTGGGTCGAGCGCCTGTCGGCCGACGGCAAGCGGCTGCGCCCGCGCGAGGTCGTCGCCGAGTTCGACATCTACCTGCACGACGAGCTGGACCTCGTGCGCGAAGCCGCCAACGCCGCGCAGCTGCGGCGCAACATGCAGGGCCTGGACCTGGTGCTGGTGCCGGAGATGGTCTGGGACCTGTGCACGCCCACCGTGATGGTGATGCAGCGCATGAGCGGCGTGCCGATCAACCAGACGCAGCGCCTGCGCGAGGCCGGCGTGGACTTCAGGAAGCTGGCGCGCGACGGCGTCACGATCTTCTTCACGCAGGTCTTTCGCGACGGCTTCTTCCACGCCGACATGCACCCCGGCAACATCCAGGTCAGCCTGGACCCGGCGACCTTCGGCCGCTACATCGCGCTGGACTTCGGCATCATCGGCACGCTCAACGAGGTCGACAAGGACTACCTCGCGCAGAACTTCATCGCCTTCTTCCGCCGCGACTACAAGCGCGTGGCCGAGCTGCACGTGGAGAGCGGCTGGGTGCCGCCGAGCACACGCGTGGACGCGCTGGAGGGTGCGATCCGCGCCGTCTGCGAGCCGCACTTCGACCGCCCGCTCAAGGACATCTCGCTGGGCCAGGTGCTGCTGCGCCTGTTCCAGACCTCGCGCCGCTTCAACGTGCACATCCAGCCGCAGCTCGTGCTGCTGCAGAAGACGCTGCTCAACATCGAGGGACTGGGCCGCGAGCTCGACCCCGAGCTCGACCTGTGGACGACGGCCAAGCCCTTCCTCGAGCGCTGGATGGACGAGCAGATCGGCTGGCGCGGCCTGCTGCAGCGCCTGGAGCAGCAGGCGCCGCACTACGCGCACCTGCTGCCCGAATTGCCGCGGCTGCTGCACCAGCGGCTGCAGGCGCCCGCCGGCCGCGGCCACGAGGAGCTGCTGCTGCGCGCGCTGCTGGCGCAGCAGCGGCGCAGCCACCGGCTGCTGCAGGCGCTGGTCTTCGGCGTGCTGGGCTTCCTCGCGGGCGTGGTGGTGACGCAACTGCTGCTGCACGCGCGCGGCTGACGCCAGGCGCCGCACGCGGCGAGCGGGCTGCCGGGGGCATCGTCCTGCGGATAATGCGCGCCGCCCCTGACCCGATGAAGCGGAGCCTGCGCCGTGCTGATCACCCTCGTCATCCTCTACCTGCTGGGCACGCTGGCCCTGGGCGTGTGGGCCGGCACGCGCATCAAGACGACGTCCGACTTCGCCATCGCCGGGCGCAGCCTGCCGCTGGTGATGGTGATCACGACGACCTTCGCGACCTGGTTCGGCGCCGAGACGGTGATGGGCGTGCCCGCGCGCTTCATCCAGGGCGGCCTGCACGACATCGTCGAGGACCCCTTCGGCGCCGGGACCTGCTTGATCCTGGTCGGCGTCTTCTTCGCCGCGCGGCTCTACAAGCTCAACCTGCTGACCATCGGCGACTTCTACCGCCAGCGCTACGGCAAGGGCATCGAGGTCTTCTGCTCGGTGGCCATCATCCTCAGCTACCTGGGCTGGGTGGCCGCGCAGATCACCGCGCTCGGGCTGGTGTTCTCCATCCTCACCGACGGCGCGATGTCGGAGACCCTGGGCATGATCGTCGGCACGCTGGCGGTGCTGATCTACGTCGTCATCGGCGGCTTCCTCGCGGTGGCCTGGACCGACTTCATCCAGATGATCGTGCTCGTGGTCGGCATGAGCGTGATCGCCTTCTTCGCTGCGGATCTTGCCGGCGGCAGCGACAAGGTGATCGCGATGGCGAGCTCCCAGGACCTCTTTCGCTTCCTGCCGCCGCCGACCTTCAAGGACATCGTCTTCTTCATCGGCGCCGGGCTGACGATGATGCTCGGCAGCATCCCGCAGCAGGACATCTACCAGCGCGTGATGTCGGCGCGCGACGCCGGCACCGCCGCGCGCGGCGCCAGCATCGGCGGCGCGGCCTACATCCTGTTCGCCTTCGTGCCGATGTTCATTGTCGCCAGCGCCGTCGTCGTGATGGGCGAGCAGGCGATGACGCTGGCCAAGGACGACTACCAGCGCCTGCTGCCGACCTTCGTGATGACGAAGATGCCGCTGGTGATGCAGATCCTCTTCTTCGGCGCGCTGCTGTCGGCGATCAAGAGCACCTCGTCGGCGACGCTGCTGGCGCCCTCGACGAGCTTCGTCGAGAACATCCTGAAGAACCTGCGCCCGCGCATGAGCGACCGCGAGGCGCTGCTAGCGATGCGCTGGTCGATCGTCGCCTTCGCGGCGATCGTGCTTGCCTACGCGATCGCGATGAAGGGCACGACGATCTACGAACTGGTCTCCGAGGCCTACCAGGTGACGCTGGTCGGTGCCTTCGTGCCGCTGGTGATGGGCCTGTACTGGAAGCGGGCGACGACGCAGGGCGCGATCGCCTCGGTGACGCTGGGCATCGCCACCTGGGTGCTGTTCTTCCCGCAGATCACGACGCTCGGCGAGCACTTCCCGGGCCAGCTCGCCGGCCTGATCGCGGCCTTCATCGGCATGCTGGCGGGCTCGCTGCTGCCGCAGTTCGTGCGCCAGCGCCACGACAGCGACCACCACGTCAAGGGCTTGAACGCCTGAGCCGGCGCCCCCAGCTTGCGGGGCAGGCGCGCTCACGCCGTGCAGGCGACGGGCGGCCACGGGCGCTGGCCGCGGGCGGCCGGCGCCGTCGCACCTATAATTTTCGGTTTTGCCGCGAGACCCTCGTCATGCCGATCTACGCTTATCGCTGCAGCGCCTGCGGTCACGCGAAGGACGTGCTGCAGAAGCTCTCCGACCCGCTGCTCACCACCTGCCCGGCCTGCGGGGCCGAAGCCTTCACCAAGCAGGTCACCGCCGCGGGCTTTCAGCTCAAGGGCTCGGGCTGGTACGTGACCGACTTCCGCGGCGGCAACACGGGCGCCAAGGGCAGCGAGGGCGGCGAGGGCAACGCGGGCAAGCCTGAGCACGCCCAGGCCGGCGGCGAGGCGCCCGCCGCGGCGGCGGCCGCGAAGAGCGAATCCGCGGCCCCAGCCGCATCGAGCTCCGCGTCGACCTCCTCGTCGGCGCCGGCCGCTGCCGCTTCCGCGGGCGGCGGCGGCAGCGCCGGCTGACGGCGCGCCCGGGGAAGCGCGTGCCCATGCGTGTCGGGCTCAGGCGGGTGCGCTCGTGAAGAAGTTCCTGCTCGCCGGCCTGCTGGTGTGGTTGCCGCTGGCGATCACCGTCTGGGTGCTCGGCTGGCTGCTGTCGGTGTTCGACGGCGTCTTCATGTCGCTGCTGTCGCTGCTGCAGGCGGTGCTGCCGGTGTCGCTGCACGAGGCCGTCGAGCAATGGCGTCACGTGCCGGGCCTGGGCGTGCTGGTGCTGGGCGTGGGCCTCGTGCTCACCGGCGTGTTCGCCACCAACATCTTCGGCCAGTGGTGGGTGCGCCAGTGGGACCGGCTGATGAACCAGATCCCGATCGTCAAGTCGATCTACAGCTCGGTCAAGCAGGTCTCGGACACCCTCTTCAGCAGCAACGGCAACGCCTTTCGCGAGGCGGTGCTGGTGCAGTATCCGCGCCAGGGCGCGTGGACGATCGCCTTCGTCACCGGCGCGCCCGGCGGCGAGGTCGCCGAGCGCCTGCCCGGCGACATGCTCAGCGTCTACGTGCCGACGACGCCCAATCCGACCTCGGGCTTCTTCCTGATGATGCCGCGCGCCGACGTCATCGAGCTGCAGATGAGCGTCGACGAGGCGCTCAAGTACGTGATCTCGATGGGGGTCGTGGCGCCGGTGCAGGAACCGAATCGAGTGGAGAGTCCGAGATGAGAACAAGCTACTGCGGCCAGGTCAGCGAAGCGCTGCTGGGCCAGACCGTGACGCTGATGGGTTGGGCGCACCGCCGCCGCGACCATGGCGGCGTCATCTTCATCGACCTGCGCGACCGCGAGGGCCTGGTGCAGGTCGTCTGCGACCCGGACCGCGCCGAGACCTTCGGCGTGGCCGAGGGCGTGCGCAACGAGTTCTGCCTGAAGGTCGTCGGCAAGGTGCGCGCGCGCCCGGCCGGCACCGAGAACGCCAACCTCACCAGCGGCAAGGTCGAGGTGCTGTGCCAGGAACTCCAGGTGCTGAACCCGAGCGTGACCCCGCCGTTTCCGCTCGACGACGACAACCTCTCCGAGACGGTGCGGCTGACGCACCGCGTGCTCGACCTGCGCCGGCCGCAGATGCAGAAGAACCTGATGCTGCGCTACCGCGTCGCGATGGAGGTGCGCAAGTACCTCGACGAGAACGGCTTCGTCGACATCGAGACGCCGATGCTCACCAAGAGCACGCCCGAGGGCGCGCGCGACTACCTCGTGCCCAGCCGCGTGCACGACGGCATGTTCTTCGCGCTGCCGCAGTCGCCGCAGCTCTTCAAGCAACTGCTGA
>CAUJJO010000111.1 GCA_963205125.1 Pseudomonadota bacterium
GGCGCTCTCCGGCGCGATCTACCACTTCGTCTTCCTGAAGGCGGTGCAGGAGGGCTGGCCGGTGGTCGGCCCGCTGGTGCAGTGGGCGGTGCGCGACGAGCTTGCCGGGCGCGAGCGCTTCATGCGCGAGAACCTCGACGCCATGGCGCAGAAGGTCGGCGAGATGCAGGCCAAGCTGGTGCGGCTGGAGGCCCTTGGCGAGCGCGTCAGCGGTCTTGCCGGCGTGAAGCCCGAAGAGCTGGCCGCGCCGCGGCCCGCCGCAGGCGCCCAGGCCTCGGGCGCCTCCGGCAGCGCACGGCAGCCGGGCCGTCCGTCGGCGCCCTTGCCGACCGGCAGCGGCGGGCCCTTCGTCTCGGTCGAAGGCAGCACGCTGCAGCAGTTGCAGCAGGCGCTGGCGGGGCTGGACGAGGCGGCGGACTGGCAGGGCGATCTCTTCGCCTACAGCGAGTCGCGGCTGTTCCAGGTCCGGCTGGACGCGCTGCGCGTGCCTAGCACCGCGCCGGTGCAGGGCGTGGCCGGCTCGGGCTTCGGGCTGCGCAGCGACCCCTTCAGCGGCCGCAGCGCCCTGCACACCGGGATGGACTTCCCGACCGAGCCGGGCACCGCCATCCTTGCCGCTGCGGCCGGCGTGGTCCTGAGCGCGGGCTGGCACCCCGAGTACGGCAACCTGGTCGAGATCGACCACGGCAAGGGCCTGGTCACGCGCTATGCGCACAGCCGCGCGCTGTACGTTCAGGCAGGCGACATCGTCAGGCGCGGCCAGCGGGTCGCCGAAGTCGGCACGAGCGGGCGCTCGACCGGCCCGCACCTGCACTTCGAGGTGCTGCTGGAGGGTGTGCCGCAGAACCCGGCGCGCTTCCTCGCCCAGGCGCCGGTGCCGATGCTGGCGGGCGGGCCGCTCGCCCGCGGCGCGGTGCGCCCGCGCTGAGGCCGCGCCTGCCAGCTCCGCGTGCGCAGCGGCGGGCGCCCGAACCACGGGTGATAGACTGCGGCGCTTTGCGCGCGCCTGTCTCCCACGGCGCCCACGGGGCCTACCCGCATGCTTCCCAAGCTATTGACGCAGATCTTCGGCAGCCGCAATGACCGGCTGCTCAAGGGCTACCGCCGCACGGTGCAGCAGATCAACGCCCTCGAGCCGGCGCTCGAGGCGCTGGATGATGCCGCGCTGCGCGCCAGGACCGACGAGTTCAAGGAGCGGCTCGCCAAGGGCCAGACGCTGGAGCAGTTGCTGCCCGAGGCCTTCGCCGTCGTGCGCGAGGCCGGCAAGCGCACGCTGCGCATGCGCCACTTCGACGTCCAGCTCATCGGCGGCATGGTGCTGCACGAGGGCAAGATCGCCGAGATGCGCACCGGCGAGGGCAAGACGCTGATGGCCACGCTGCCGGTGTACCTGAATGCGCTCACCGGCAAGGGCGTGCACGTGGTCACCGTCAACGACTACCTCGCGCGCCGCGACGCCGAGTGGATGGGCCGGCTCTACGGCTTCCTCGGCCTCACCGTGGGCGTCAACGTCCCGGGCATGCAGCGGCAGGAGAAGCAGGCGGCGTTCGCCGCCGACGTCACCTACGGCACGAACAACGAGTTCGGCTTCGACTACCTGCGCGACAACATGGTCTACGAGCTCGGCGACCGCGTCTCGCGCGGGCAGGCCTACGCCATCGTCGACGAGGTCGACTCCATCCTCATCGACGAGGCGCGCACGCCGCTCATCATCAGCGGCCAGGCCGAGGACCACACCGAGCTCTACGTGCGCATCAACGCCGTCGTGCCGCAGCTCAAGAAGCAGATCGGCGAGGCCAACCCGCGCACCGGCGAGGGCGTGATCGAGCCCGGCGACTTCACCGTCGACGAGAAGACGCACCAGGTCTTCCTGACCGAATCCGGCCACGAGAAGGCCGAGGAGGTGCTGACCAAGGCCGGCTTGCTGCCCGAGGGCGCAAGCCTCTACGACGCGGCCAACATCAGCCTGATGCACCACGTCTACGCGGCGCTGCGCGCGCAGAATCTCTACAACCGCGACCAGCACTACGTCGTGCAGAACGGCGAGGTGGTGATTGTCGACGAGTTCACCGGCCGCCTGATGACGGGCCGGCGCTGGAGCGACGGCCTGCACCAGGCGGTCGAGGCCAAGGAAGGCGTGCCCATCCAGAGCGAGAACCAGACGCTGGCCTCGGTCACCTTCCAGAACTACTTCCGCATGTACGGCAAGCTCGCCGGCATGACCGGCACCGCCGACACCGAGGCCTACGAGTTCCAGGAGATCTACGGCCTGGAGACGGTGGTCATCCCGCCCAACAAGCCGACGATCCGCAAGGACGAGAACGACCTCATCTACAAGACGGCCAAGGAGAAGCACGACGCCGTCGTCGCCGACATCCGCGACTGCTTCGAGCGCGGCCAGCCGGTGCTCGTGGGAACGACTTCGATCGAGAACTCCGAGCTCATCTCCGGCCTGCTGCAGCAGGCCAAGCTGCCGCACCAGGTGCTCAATGCCAAGCAGCACGCCAAGGAGGCGGAGATCGTCGCCCAGGCCGGGCGGCCGAAGATGATCACGATCGCCACCAACATGGCCGGCCGCGGCACCGACATCGTGCTCGGCGGCAACGTCGAGAAGCAGGTCCAGTTCCTGCAGGACGATGCCGCGCTCTCCGACGACGAGAAGCGCACGCGCGCGCAGGCGCTCGAGCAGGAATGGCAGGGCCTGCACGACCAGGTCAAGGCGCTGGGCGGCCTGCGCATCGTCGCCACCGAGCGCCACGAGAGCCGGCGCATCGACAACCAGTTACGCGGCCGCTCCGGCCGCCAGGGCGACCCGGGCGCCAGCCGCTTCTACCTGAGCCTCGA
>CAUJJO010000112.1 GCA_963205125.1 Pseudomonadota bacterium
GGGGAAGGGGAAGGTCTCGAAGGTGGTGGTCGGCGTGTAGCGCGGCCGGTCTTCGAGCGAAGTGCCCAGGCGCAGCGACCACAGCTCGTGCAGACGGCTGTGCAGGATGCCGAAGGTGGTGTCGTCGCTCTTCGCGACAACGATGACGACGTTCTCGGGCACAACAGCCCGATGGATCCACACAAAGAATCGATGCTTGGCGACGAGGCAAGTCGCGATGTAACGTGCCTGGGCGCCAAACGCCGCGAACATCTCCGGGCGTGCTCGTTCGAATCGCCACCAGGTCCGTTGGTTCGATACGGTGCGGCTCTCCTGTCGTCTTGCACGCACATGCTGGGCAGCCCATTCGTATGGCGCTTCGAACAACGCAGCCGCTTCTTCGGATCGAGCGCCGAAGTTGAGGATCCAGTCACCGGATGGGCGTTTTGCAATGTCCGCCCCGTTCAGGCTTGGAAACAGCACCTCCGAGTTCGACTGGCCGTGCGGGTTCGGCTGCCGAAGCATTTGGCGGGCGGTTTCGGCAGGCATGTCGAAGGGGCCGGACTTCGTCACGCCCATGAACGAAACCCCACTGCACTCGGGAAGGCGCGCTGCTGACGTCAAGTCGACAGATGCCAAGGCTCCGTCGTCTCCACTCAAGTCCGCGTGGATCGTTTGCACCTCAGCCAAGTCGAGTCGGGTCGCCTGCGCTGCGCTTCCAAACGCCACCAGCGACACCCTCACCGCCGCGCCATCGTTGACCCAGGGCTCGTCGCTCCAGGCCTCGAAGATGCGGGTCGTCGCCACGATGCGGTCCAGCACCTCGCGGTTGCGCCCGCCGCGGATCGAATTCGTCGCCACCAGCCCCGCGCGCTGCAACTGGCCGCGCTCGATCTGCGCGCGCGCCTTCTCGAACCAGTAGCAGACGAGATCGGCGCCGCCGGGGACGCGGCCCTGCCAGCAGCGGCGCAGTTGCTCGGTGTACGCCGCGCCGAGCTCGCCGCGCATCTTCTTGTCGCCGACGAAGGGCGGATTGCCCACCACCGCGTCGACCGCGGGCCAGGCGGCCTCGCGGCCGTCGGCGTTCATCAGCGCGTCGCGGCATTCGATGTGGTCCAGCGGCTCCAGCACCGGGTTGAGCTTGAAGGCGTAGCCGTGCTGGATGCGCCATTGCAGCTCGCCGATCCACACCGTGAGGCGCGCGAGTTCGGCGGCGTACTCGCTCAGCTCGATGCCGCGCACGTTGTGCGGGCCGGTCACGTCGTGCTGGCGCTCCAGGCCCAGCGCCTCGGCCTCCAGGTTGACGCGGTGCTCGATGTCCTTCAGCGCCTTCAGCGCGAGGTAGAGGAAGTTGCCGCTGCCGCAGGCCGGGTCGAGCACGCGGTAGGCCTTCAGGCGCTCGAGGAAGCCGACGAAGGCGGCCTGCGCCTCGCGCCAGGCCTTGTCGCCGTGGCGCCTGCTGCGCGCCATCGCCTGCTCGATGGCCAGCCGCTGCGCTGCCCAGTCGGCCAGCAGCGGGCGCTCGACGACGGGCTCGACCAGCCGCGCGATCGTCGCCGGGTCGGTGTAGTGCGCGCCGAGCTGGCTGCGCTTGGCCGGGTCCAGGCCGCGCTCGAAGAGGGTGCCGAAGATGCTCGGGTCGATCGCGCTCCAGTCGAGCTCGGAGGCGGCGCGCAGCGCGGCCACGTCCTCGGCGGCCAGCGGCGGAACCACGATCTGCCGGAACAGGCCGCCGTTGAACCAGGGGATGTCGTCGACGCCGAAGAGGCCGCCGCGCTGCATCGTCTCGAACAACTGCTGCAACTGCGCGCGCAGGCGCCCAGGCTCGACGCGCACGCCCACCAGGCGCTCGAACAGGCGCTGCGGCAGCAGCCCGACGTCCTCGGCGAAGAAGCAGAACAGGCACTGCGTGAGGAAGTGGCTCACGTCGGCGTCCGCCACCCCGGCCACGCGCAGCCGCGCCGCGGTGGCGGCGAAGGTGCTTGCCGCCGCTTCGGTGATCTCGCGGTTGCTGCGCCGCGGCCGGAAGCGCTCGGGGTCGGTCCACAGCGCGCGCAGCAGCGCCTGCGCCTCGGGTCGCACGAGGTCCTCCAGCGGCAGCACATGGCACTCGCTGGGCGTGCCGGTGAAGTGGGTGTGGATCTCGATGCGCTGGCGGTCGCTGACCACCAGCAGCGGCGGGTTTTCCAGCGGCAGCGCGTACATCATGAGCTGGCGCAGCGCCGCCTCCAGACTCTTGCCCGGCGCCTTGTACTCCCACGCGAAGTGCCCGCGCAGCCAGACGTCGGCGAAGCCGTCGACGCGCTGGCGCTCGCTGCCCGTGCGCGTGACGCCGCGCTCGAAGCAGTAGCGCTCGGGGTCGCCCGGCTCGGGCACGCCCAGCAGCCGGCACAGGTCGATGAAGTGCGGCTGCGCGCCGGCGCGCTCGTTCAGCGCATGCGCGGCGCTGCCGGTGCGCCACTTCTCGATGAACTCGCGCGCGCTCGGCGCCATGGGATGCCTCCTCCGGCAAGACTCGATTCCGACGTTCGAGAGGGCTCGCTCAGCGCGCTCCTTCGACTTCTCGACGTGTCGGCGCGCGGCAGCACGGCGACAGAGCCGCCGCGGCTGCGAGCGACGACGCGGTGGGCATGGTACCGGGCCCGCCCAGGCGGTCCAGGCGCGCCTGCCGTGGGCCGCCGCCGAGGCTGCTCAGGGCCTGGAGAGGCCTGCCGAAGGAGGCGTGCGAGGCCGCCATCAGGCAAAAGGCAAGACCTGACCCTACGACCTACTACGACCTCTACGACCTCCTACGGCTTCAGCGCATCTCGCAGGCGGGCCTGGTCGAGGCCGGTCACGACGTGCCGGCCGCGGACGATGAAGGTCGGGGTGCCCGGGGTGCCGGCGCGTTCGTAGTCGGCGCGGCAGGCGGGGTCGCGCTCGATCGAGCATTCGCTGAAGGGCACGTCGTGCTCGCGCAGCCAGCGCCGCGCGGCGACGCAGTAGGGGCAGGTGTCGGAGCTGATCATGCGCAGGTCGCCCGGCGCGGCGAGTGCTGCGAGCTCCTGCCCGCGCCGGGTGTCGAGGTGCTGCTTCCAGCCCATCTGCGCGGCGTAGACGACGAGGACGAGCGCGATCAGGCCGAGCATCCCGCGCGCGCGGGTGCCGCAGGCGGGATCGGCGGCCTTCATCATTTCGTTGCATTGCATCACAATTGCCGCGCCGTCGCGTTCGTGCGAGGCCTTCGCCCCGCCGGGCGTGCGCAGGGCTGGCCTACACTGCCTGCGCCCCGCGCCTCGCACTCCCTCGGCCGGGGCTGCGTGCATGAGTCTTCGCCTGCTGGTCCGCTGTCTGTGTCTGTGTCTGTGCCTGCTGGCCGTGGGGCTGGCCGGGCCGGCGCATGCGCGTCGCCTGGCGCTGGTGATCGGCAACGACGCCTACCAGAAGGTGATCAGGCTCGATCGCGCGGGGGCCGACGCCGAGGCGGTGGCGCGCGAGCTCTCGGCGGCCGGCTTCGAGGTCTCGCTGCACCGCGACCTGAGCAACACCCGCTTCGCGGTCGCCGTCTCCGAGTTCTACGACAAGGTGAAGAAGGGCGACGAGGTCGTCGTCTTCTACGCCGGGCACGGCGTGCAGACCGAGCGCGGCGCGCAGCTGCTGCCGGTGGACATCGAGGGCGACACCGAGTTCGTGATCGAGCGGCTGTCGCAGCCGGTCAACGGCCTGCTCGACAGCCTGGAGCGGCTGCAGCCGCGCACGGCAGTGGTGATCGTCGACGCCTGCCGCGACAACCCGCTGCGCGCGCAGGGCCGCTCGATCGGCGCGGCGCGCGGGCTCTCGGGCCCCAACGTCGCACGCGGCCAGATGCTGATGTTCTCGGCGGCCAGCCGCGAGCGTGCGCTCGACTCGCTGGGCAAGGACGACGCGAGCCCGAACGGCGTCTTCACGCGCGAGCTGCTGGCGCGCATCCGCACGCCCGGCCTGCCCTTCGAGCAGGTCGCGCGCCAGGTGCAGGACGCGGTCGAGCGGCTGGCCGCCACCGTGCGCCACAAGCAGCGTCCGCTGATCGTCAACGATTCGATCGGCGACTTCGCCTTCTACCCCGGTGCCGTCGGCGCAAGCGGTGCCACCGCTGCTGCGGGCTCGGGCGCTCCGGCCGGTGCCCAGGGCGCGGCGGCCGACGCGTCGCAGCTGGCGGCCGCGCGCGAGGACCGCTTCTGGGACGGCGTGCTCAAGGCCGACACGCCCGAGGCCTACCGCAGCTACCTCGAGCGCTACCCGAAGGGCGAGTACGCGGCGGTGGCGCGCGCGGCGATCGCCAAGCGCAGCCAGGAACCGGGCGCGGTGCTGGCGCAGAACAGCACCCGCAGCGCCGAGGCGGTGGAGGGCAGGCCCGCAGCGTCTGCCGCTGCGCCCGCGGTCGAGCCGGGCGGAGCGTCGTCCACGCCCGCGGCGGCCGTCATCCCGAACCTGCCGCCATCGGCATCGACGACCGGCACGGCGGGCAACGCCGGCCTGCCGATGCCGCCGACGCCGGATGCACCGGCCGCCGGGGCGGGCACGGCCCCGGCTGCACCGCCTGCATCGCCATCGAACGTGCCCGCCGCGCCGTCGACCCCGTCGGCCCCCGCGCCCGCGGGAGCCGCGTCGGCGCAGGCCGCCTACACGCTGCCCAACGGCGACCGCTACGAGGGCGAGGTGCGCAACAACCAGCGCAGCGGGCGCGGCAGCTACCGCTTCGCCAACGGCGACCGCTACGAGGGCGAGTTCGTCGCCGACCAGTTCATGGGCCAGGGCGCGATGCGCTTTGCCAACGGCGACCGCTACGAGGGCGGCTTCCGCGGCACCGCCAAGCAGGGCCAGGGCGTGATGGTCTTTGCCAACGGCGACCGTTACGAAGGCGGCTTCGACGCCAACCTCTTCGAGGGCCAGGGCAGCCTGCAGCTGGGCAGCGGCGAGCGCTACACCGGCAGCTTCCACCAGGGCCGCAAGAGCGGCCAGGGCGAGCAGCTCTTTGCCAACAAGGACCGCTACGTCGGCCCCTTCGAGGCCGACAAGCCGCAGGGCCGCGGCACGATGACGCACGCCAACGGCGACGTCTACGAAGGCGGCTTCGTGCAGGGCGTGAAGCAGGGCGAGGGCCGCTACCGCTTCGCCAACGGCGACGTCTACGAGGGCGGCTTCGACGGCGGGCTCTTCAGCGGCAAGGGCCGGCTGACGCTGGCCAGCGGCGACCGCTACGAGGGCCATTTCGCGGGCAACGTCAAGGACGGCTCGGGCACGCACTACTTCGCGGGCGGCGACCGCTACGAGGGTCCGTTCAGGAACGGCGCGCAAGAGGGTCAGGGCACGCACTACTTCGCCAACGGCGACCGCTTCGTCGGCCCCTTCGTCGCGGGCCTGCGCCACGGCAAGGGCGTCTACCACTTCGCCAACGGCCAGTCGCGCGAGATCGAGTACGACAAGGGCGTCGAGAAGTAGCAGCGGGAGTCACCCCCTCGCGATGGCCCGGAGTTACCCCCTCTCCCGCCCGGCGGGAGAGGGCAGGGGTGAGGGTGGCGGCGAAAAGCCCGGCAAGGACTCCTCCGCGTCGACCAGCAGAGGCGCCGCCGCATCCTTCACCGCGACGACAGGCACCCCGCCCACGCGCGCAAGCGGCCAGTCGATGCCGATGCCCGCATCGTCCCAGCGCAGCGCGCGCTCGCAGTCGCGCGCGTAGACGTCGGTGGTCTTGTAGAGGAAGTGCGTGTCGTCCTCGAGCGCGAGGAAGCCGTGCGCGAAGCCCTCGGGGACCCAGAGCTGGCGCCGGTTGGCAGCACTCAGCTCCACGCCCACCCATTGCCCGAAGTGCGGCGAGCCGCGGCGGATGTCGACGGCGACGTCGAAGGCCGCACCCCGCACGACGCGCACCAGCTTGCCCTGCGGGTGCGGCGGCAGCTGGTAGTGCAGGCCGCGCAGCACGCCGGCCTTGCTGCACGAGTGGTTGTCCTGCACGAAGGGGCGCGGCGCGGGCAGGCCGAGCTCGCGCAGGGCGGCATCGAAGCGCGCCTGGTTCCAGCTCTCCATGAACCAGCCGCGCTCGTCGGCGAAGACGGCGGGCTCGACGATGACGACGCCGGGCAGTGCGGTGGGGACGAGCTTCACCGGAAGACCTTCTCGCCGAGCACCTGCATCAGGTAGTGGCCGTAGCCGTTCTTGAGCATCGGCTGCGCGAGCTCCTCGACGTCGGCGGCGCTGATCCAGCCCGAGCGGTAGGCGATCTCCTCGGGGCAGGCGACCTTCAGGCCCTGGCGCTTCTCGAGCGTGGCGATGAACTGGCTGGCTTCGAGCAGGCTGTCGTGCGTGCCGGTGTCCAGCCACGCGTAGCCTCGGCCCATGATCTCGACCTCGAGCTGGCCTTGGCGCAGGTACTGCGCGTTGACCTCGGTGATCTCGAGCTCGCCGCGGGCGCTGGGCTTGATCGATGCGGCGATGTCGCAGACCTGCCCGTCGTAGAAGTAGAGGCCGGTGACGGCGTAGTTGCTCTGGGGCTGGCGCGGCTTTTCCTCGATGCTGATGGCGCGGCGCTTGTCGTCGAAGGCGACGACGCCGTAGCGCTCGGGGTCGTGCACGTGATAGGCGAAGACCGAGGCGCCCTGCGTGCGCGCGTCGGCACGACGCAGCAGCGGCTGGAAGTCGTGGCCGTAGAAGATGTTGTCGCCGAGCACGAGGGCGCTGGGCGCACCGCCGATGAAGTCGCGCCCGAGGATGAAGGCCTGAGCCAGGCCGTCGGGGCTGGGTTGCACGCAGTAGGAGAGGTTCATGCCCCAGCGGCTGCCGTTGCCAAGCAAGGCCTCGAAACGCGGCGTGTCCTGCGGCGTGCTGATGACGAGCACGTCGCGCATGCCGGCGAGCATCAGCGTGGACAGCGGGTAGTAGACCATCGGCTTGTCGTACACCGGCAGCAGCTGCTTGCTCATCGCGAGCGTGGCCGGATGCAGCCGGGTGCCGGAGCCTCCGGCGAGGATGATGCCTTTGCGGTTCATGGAGGGACGGGCTCGTGGATCAGAAGTCGTCGGTCCAGCACAGGGCTGCAGGGTGCGCCAGCAGCAGCGTCATGATCGGCCTTCGAAGCCGATGATCGCGTCGGGCGGAGCCGGTGCGTCCCACTCTGAGGGCACTGCATGCTGGCCAGCCAGCTGCCCGAGTACACGCTGCGGTCGGCCATCCGGCAATGGCGTCAGCCGCGCCGTCGGCCGTCCGTTGCGCGCGATGACGATTTCTTCTCCGGCCTCTACCTCGTCAAGCAGACGGGACAGCTGATCCTTCACTTCACGGATATCGACGACTCTCATGAGGTGACGGTAGATGCGGGGCTTGGCTTGGTCAACGTGACAGCACTTCGGCCAGCATGCGCTCTACCCCCGTCTGCCACGGCGGCAGCCGCAGCCCGAAAGCGGACTGCAGCCGGGCCGTCGACAGCCGCGAGTTCAGCGGCCGGCGCGCCGACGTCGGGTAGGCGGACGTGGGTACGGCGTGGATCGCCTCGGGCGCGACCTTGACGGGCTGGCCGTGCGCGCGCGCCCATTCGATGACGAAGCGTGCGTAGCCGTGCCAGCTCGTCTCGCCTGCGGTGACGCAGTGGTAGGTGCCGGCCAGGCGCGGGTCGGTGATCGCTGCGCGCAGCGCGTGGGCGGAGACGTCGGCGAGCAGGTCGGCGCCGGTGGGGGCGCCGATCTGGTCGTCGATCACGCGCAGTTCGTCGCGCTCGGCGGCGAGCTTGAGCATGGTGCGCGCGAAGTTGCCGCCGCGCGCGGCGTAGACCCAGCTCGTGCGCAGGACCAGGTGGCGGCAGCCGCTGGCGCGGATCAGCGCCTCGCCTTCGAGCTTGGTTCGGCCGTAGACGCTCAAGGGGCCCGTGGCCGCATCCTCGTCGCGCGGGGCGCTGCCGCTGCCGTCGAAGACGTAGTCGGTGCTGTAGTGCAGCAGCCAGGCGCCGCGCGCGGCGGCCTCGCGCGCCAGCACGCCCGGGGCGGTGGCGTTGATCGCGCGTGCGAGCTCGGGCTCGCTCTCGGCCTTGTCGACCGCGGTGTGCGCGGCGGCGTTGGCGATCAGGTCGGGCTGCACGCGCTGCACGAGTCCGGCGAGCGACTCGGGATCGCCGAAATCGGCGCGCTGCGGCGCGGGCGTGTCGAAATCGCAGGCGACCAGTTCACCCAGCGGCGCCAGCGCGCGCTGCAGCTCCCAGCCGACCTGACCCTTGCAGCCGAGCAGCAGGATCTTCATGCCCTCACCCCCGGCCGGCGTAGTTGGTTGCGACCCAGTCGCGGTAGGCGCCGCTCTGCACGGCAGCCACCCAGTCGGCGTGCGCGAGGTACCACTGCACCGTCTTGCGGATGCCGCTCTCGAAGCTCTCGGCCGGGCGCCAGCCGAGCTCGCGCTCGATCTTGCGCGCGTCGATGGCGTAGCGGCGGTCGTGCCCGGGGCGGTCGCTCACGTGCGTGATGAGCCGCGTGCGCGGGCCCGCGGCGTCGGGCCGCAGTTCGTCGAGCAGCGCGCAGATCGCGTGCACGATCTCGCGGTTGGGTTTCTCGTTCCAGCCGCCGATGTTGTAGACCTCGCCGACGCGGCCCTGCGCCAGCACGGCGCGGATGGCGCTGCAGTGGTCGCC
>CAUJJO010000113.1 GCA_963205125.1 Pseudomonadota bacterium
GCCGTCGGCGTGCGGGACGGCGTCGTGGATCGCGCCGTCGAAGGCCACGCGTGCGCTTCTCATGCCGCCTCCTCGGGGACGAGTTCGAAGGACAGGGCGCCCAGGCCCTCGATGGCCACGCTCACCGCATGCCGCGCGGCCACGCGCGGCGCGCCGGCCGCGACACCGGTCAGCAGCACGTCGCCCGGCGCGAGCGTCATGAAGCCGGAGACATCGGCCAGCAGCTTCGCCGCGCCGCGCACGCGCTCGCCGGTGTTCGTCTCGTGCACGGTGCGGCCGTCGACGGCCACGCGCACGGTCAGCGCATCGACGTCCTTCACGGTGGAGAGCGGCCAGACGCGCGGGCCGATCGGGCAGAAGCCGTCGCGCGCCTTCAGCCGCACCGAGGGGCGGTAGAAGCTCGCGTGCGGCACCGAGAGGTCGGCGACGATGACGAGGCCGGCGACATGCGCAAGCGCCTCGTCCTCGCGCACGCGGCAGGCGCTCTGCCCGATCACGAGACCGAGTGCCGCGCCGACTTCCAGCTCGGGCACGCCCGCGGGAACGGCCACGCGCGCGCCCTCGCCCACCTGCGTGTTGCGCGGCTTCACGTAGAGCACCGGCGCCTTGGGCGGCGCCTTGTAGGGCGCGGCGTTCACCGCATCGCCCAGGGCCGCCAGCGCCGGGTGGTGGTTCAGCAGTGCGCCGACGACGGTGCCGGAGAGGCGCCAGGGCGCGAAATCGAAGCTCAGGACGGACATGACGCGGCCGGCCGCACGGCAGGGGTTGGCATGGCCGCACTGTAATTGCTAATATGTGAGCAAGTCAAGCCGCACGGCCCGGGCGCCGCGGCGCTGCGGGGCGACGCATCTGCCGTTGCTAGCATCGCGGCGGCTGCGCACCCGCCCCGCCCAAGCTGCCATGTCCGCCATGCCTGCCATGCCCCGTCTTCCGCGATGAGATCGACGCCCCCCGTGCCCACCGCCGAAGACGCGCGCGTCTTCGGCCACCGCAACCTGCCGCTGCTGCTGCTGCAGGCGCGCGAGCGCGTCATCGCGCGCTTTCGGCCGGCGCTGCAGGCCGCGGGCGTCACCGAGCAGCAGTGGCGCATCGTGCGCTGCCTCGTCGAGTCCGGGCCGCTCGAGCCGCGGCAGATCGTCACGCTGTGCGCCATCAGCAGCCCGAGCCTGGCCGGCGTGCTGGCGCGCATGGACGACCTCGGCCTGCTCACGCGCAAGCGCCTGGGCCACGACGCGCGGCGGCTGCAGGTCACGCTCACGCCCAAGGGGCGTGCGCTGGCGCGGCGGCTGGCGCCGCGCATCGAGGCCATCTACGCCGACATCGAAGCCGCCATCGGTGCCGACTTCGCGCGCGACTTCTACCGCACGCTGGACACCCTGACCCAGCGCCTGGGCGGCACGACCGCCGACGAAGGCCGCGCCGAAGCGGCCTAGCAACCCGGCGGCCGCCTACACGATCATCGTCGGCTCGCCGCGGGTGCCCGCCGGATCGCTGTCGCCGAGCAGCTCGAGCGTCATCACGCCGGAGAGCGCGACCACGCTGCCGGGGCCCACGGCAAGCTCTTCGCCGCGCTGCAGCACCCGCCCGTCGACGACGGTCGCGTTCGAGCTCACCGCGCGCACCCGCGCCCCGTCGCGGCCACGCCGCAGCTCGAAGTGCCAGCGGCTGATCTGCCGCGTCGCCTGGACGTCCGGCAGCGCGAGCACGATGTCGTTGGCAGGCATGCCTTCGATCAGGTTCAGGCGTCCGAAGGCGACGATGTCCTGCTCGGGCAAGGCGATGCGCTCACCGGTCTCGCGCACGCGCACCGCCACCGGGTGGCGATCGCCTTCGAGCCAGGCCAGCGCCAGCAGCTCGACGGCGCGGCCCACGCCCTTCAACTCGACCGGGCCGAGCGGCCGGCAGCGCAGGCGCTGCTCGAGATCGAGCTCGGGGAAGCAGTCGCGCGAGAGCCGGATCTGCCCCGGCTCGGCCGACGCCGCGATGCGTGCGCACAGGTTCATCACCTCGCCGGTGACCTGCACGCCGTCGCTGAGCACGCGGCCCCAGTGCAGGCCGATGCGCAGCACGAGCCGATGCTCGCGCGCGCGGTGCGCGTTCTCGTCGCTCACCGCGCGCGCGAGCTCGCCCATCGCCGCCACGGCGGCAGCCACGTCCGCAAAGCAGCAGGCCGCGCCGTCGCCCGCGGTGTCGATCAGCCGTCCCTGGTGGCGGGCCAGCGCGCGTTCGAGCAGGTCCAGGTGAAGCTGCTGCAGCTGGCGCCCGGCGACGTCGCCGAAGCGCGCGAAGTAGGCCGTCGAGCCGACGATGTCGCTGAAGCCGATCGCCGCACGCGTCTCGAAGCGCCGCACCAGCTCCTGCGACAGCAGGTTCTGCAGGCGGATGATCTCCGTCATCGAGAGCGCAGCGAGGTCGAGCTCGGGATCCATGGCCGCCGACGCGGGTGAAGCGGGTGAAGCGGGTGGAGCGCGCAAGGCGTCCCGCAGGTCCGCGATGCTAGGCCCAATCGCCGCAGGCGCCGATGCCCTGCCCCCCGCCCGTGCCGCCCCTTCCCTGCCGGTGTTTGCCCTAGTGAGCGCGGGGTCTTGGCTGCGCAGAATGGGACGCGCTCCCATCTGCAAGGTCAAGGACGCCCCGATGAACCCGACTCGCCCGAACCGCCGAACCCTCGCCGCCACGCTCGCGCTCGCCACCGCCGCCCTGCTCGTGCCGCTGGCCGGCGACGCGCAGGACAACAAGGTGCTGCGCATCGTCCCGCACTCCAACCTGGCGATCCTCGACCCGATCTGGACCACCGCCTACATGAGCCGCAACCACGGCTACATGATCTACGACACCCTCTTCGGCACCGACGAGAACGGCAAGGTCAAGCCGCAGATGGTCGAGAGCTGGACCGAGAGCCCCGATCACCGGCTGTGGAGCTTCAAGCTGCGCAAGGGGCTCGAGTTCCACGACGGCAAGCCCGTCACCGGCGAGGACGTGATCGCCAGCCTGCAGCGCTGGGGCAAGCGCGACGCGATGGGCGTCGCGCTGATGCAGTTCGTCTCGAAGATGGATGCGCCGACGCCCAACACCTTCCGCATCTTCCTCGGCGAGGCCTGCGGCTTCATGCTCGAGGCGCTCGGCAAGCCCGGCGCCAACGTGCCCTTCATCATGCCCAAGCGCGTCGCCGAGACCGACGCCTTCAAGCAGATCGACGACTACACCGGCTCCGGCCCCTACGTTTTCAAGCGGGACGAGTTCAAGCCCGGCGACAAGGCGGTCTACGTGAAGAACCCGAAGTACGTGCCGCGCAGCGAGCCGCCCTCGGGCTCGGCCGGCGGCAAGCAGGTCTACGTCGACCGCGTCGAATGGAACCTGGCGCTGCGCGACGCACAGGCGCAGATCAACGCACTGCAGAAGGGCGAGGTCGACATCATCGAGCAGCTCCCGGCCGACCACCTCGCCACGGTGAAGGCCGATCCGAACCTGCAGGTGCCCAAGTACTCGAACTACGGCAACCAGTACATCGGCCGCTTCAACCACCTGCACAAGCCCTTCGACAACCCGATGGTCCGCGCCGCGGCGATCGCCGCGCTGCGCCAGGAGCCCTTCCTGCGCGCGCAGGTCGGCGTCAAGGAGCTCTACTGGACCTGCTACTCGATGTTCATCTGCAACACGCCCTACGGCACGACCGCCGGCAGCGACATCCAGTCCAAGGGCAGCATCAAGAAGGCGCAGGAGCTGCTCAAGGAAAGCGGCTACGACGGCACGCCCGTCGTGCTGATGAAGCCGACCGACCTCGCCAGCATCCAGAAGCTGCCCGACGTCGCCGCGCAGCTGCTGCGCCAGGCCGGCTTCAAGGTCGACCTGCAGGCGATGGACTGGCAGACGCTGGTGAGCCGCCGCGCCAAGAAGGACGCGCCCGACAAGGGCGGCTGGAACATGTTCTTCACCGCCTTCAACGCCTTCGACATGTGGAACCCGCTCGTCAACGCGATGGCCGACACGCGCGGCGAGCAGTCGGGCTGGTTCGGCTGGGCCAAGGACGACAAGGTCCTCGAGCTGGGCAACCAGTTCATGCGCGCCACCGACGAGGCGCAGAAGAAGAAGCTCGCCGAGCAGATCCACGCGCGCATGTACGAGATCGGCACGCATGCGCCGGTGGGCGAATACGACCAGCCGATGGCCGCGCGCAAGAACGTGAGCGGCTTCTTCATCACCAACAGCAACCTCTACTGGAACCTGAAGAAGAACTGATGCCGAGGCGCCGCTGGGTCATCGCGACCACGACCACGACCGCGACCGCTCCCGAGCCGGCGGTCGTCGACGCGGCTTCGCCGGGATCGAGCCCACCATGCTGAAGTTCCTCGCGCGCCGGCTGCTGTCCACCGTTCCGGTGCTGCTGATCGTCTCGGTGCTGGTGTTCCTGGTGCTGCGCCTGACGCCGGGCGACCCGGCCGCGGTGCTCGCCGGGGACGCCGCCAGCACCGAGCAGATCGCGCAGATCCGGCAGAACCTGGGCCTGGACAAGTCGGTGCCCGAGCAGTTCTTCATCTGGTTCTCGCGCATGCTCACCGGTGACCTCGGCGAGAGCTACTACTACAAGGCCGAGGTCACGACGCTGATCGGCCAGCGCCTGGAGCCGACGCTGTCGCTGGCGCTGATCACGATCACGATCGCGGTGCTGGTCGCGGTGCCGCTGGGCGTGCTCGCGGCCTGGCGCTTCGGCAGCTGGCTCGACCGTGCGCTGATGAGCTTCTCGGTGCTCGGCTTCTCCATTCCCGTGTTCGTGCTCGCCTACCTGCTGATCTGGCTGTTCAGCCTGCGCCTGGGCTGGTTCCCGGTGCAGGGCTACAAGCCGCTGGCCGAAGGCCTCGGGCCCTGGCTGCACCAGCTCATCCTGCCCTCGCTCACGCTCTCGGTGATCTACATCGCGCTGATCGCCCGCGTCACCCGTGCGAGCGTGCTCGAGACGCTGGGCGAGGACTACATCCGCACCGCCCGCGCCAAGGGCCTGCCCGAGACCCGGGTGCTGATGCGCCACGCGCTGGCCAATGCCGCGGTGCCCATCATCACCGTGATCGGCATCGGCATCGCGCTGCTGATCGGCGGCGTCGTCGTCACCGAGTCGGTCTACGCGATCCCCGGCCTCGGCCGCCTGACGGTCGATGCGGTGCTCGCGCGCGACTTCCCGACCATCCAGGGCGTGATCCTCTTCTTCAGCGTCGTCTACGTGCTGATCAACCTGGTGATCGACCTGTCCTACGTCTTCTTCGACCCGCGCATCCGCTACTAGGCGAAGACGCACGACGAAACCCCCGCCCGAGCATGCCCATGGACGATCGCCAACTGCAGTCGCTCTCGGTCGAGTCGGCGACCATCGTCAGCCAGCCGAGCGTCTGGCAGCGCGTGCGCCGCAACGGCTCGGTGCGTGCCGGCGGGCTGATCCTGCTGCTGCTGCTGGCGGTGGCCATCGCGGCACCCTGGCTCGGCACCGTCGACCCCTCGCTCTTCGACCCGGTCAGCCGCGACCTGCGGCCCGGGCAGGCCGGCGAGATCACCACGCTGGATGGCGACACGCTCGAGCACCGCTTCATCATGGGCAGCGACAGCTTCGGCCGCGACGTCTACAGCCGCGTGATCTACGGCACCCGCGTCTCGCTGATCGTCGGCCTGGCCACGGCCATCGTCGCCGTCGCCTTCGGCGTGCTCTTCGGCCTGCTCGCGGGCTTCATCCGCTGGCTCGACGGCCCGCTGATGCGCTTCATGGACGGGCTGATGGCCATCCCCTCCATCCTCATCGCCATCGCGCTGGTGGCGATGTGGCGCGGCACGCTGCCCACCGTCGTCATCGCCATCGCGATCCCCGAGATCCCGCGCGTGACGAGGCTCGTGCGCTCGATGGTGCTGACGATCCGCGAGGAGCCCTACGTCGAGGCCGCGGTCTCGATGGGCACGCCCACGCCGCTCATCATGTGGCGCCACATCCTGCCCAACAC
>CAUJJO010000114.1 GCA_963205125.1 Pseudomonadota bacterium
GGCCCTGCGCGGGCCGTGGGGGGGCAGCAGGCCCGCGGGGGCCCTGGGGGGGGCGGGCGGCCCCCCGCCCCGGGGCGCCCCCGCGACCGGGGCCGCCGAGCTGACGCTGGCCGAAACGCGCTGCACGCGGCTTTCCGGCGAAGTGGCGCTGGCCGGCTGCGCCCAGGTGCTGCGCGAGCGCCCGCAGGACGCGCGCCTGCTCGTCGCGCAGGGCGACGCGCTGTGGGGTCTGGGTCGTGCGGCCGAGGCCCTCGCGTCCTTCAGGCTGGCCGCGCAGGGCGACCGCAGCCCGGCGCTGGCGCAGAAGATCGCGCTGGCCGAGGCCGCCCTGGCGCCGCCCGGGGCAGCGGCCGCTGGCGGCGGCAAGGAGATGGCGGCGACGGCGATCGATCCGGCCCGGCTCGGCCGCTACCACGCCCTGGTGATCGGCATCGACGCCTACCGCCACCTCGGGCGCCTGGACTCGGCGGTGAAGGACGCGCGGGCGATCGGCGACCTGCTGCGCGGCGACTACGGCATGGCGGTGACCCTGCTCACCGACAGCACGCGCGCCGACATCGTCGAGGTGCTGGACGACTACCGCAGCCGCCTGGGGCTCGAGGACAACCTGCTCATCTACTACGCCGGCCACGGCTGGCTCGACGGCGAGGCCGACAAGGGCTTCTGGCTGCCGATCGACGCGCACCCGGACAAGCGCACCAACTGGATCTCCAACGACACGGTGCGCGACGCGCTGCGCGCGCTCAAGGCCAAGCATGTGCTGGTGGTGGCCGACAGCTGCTTCTCGGGCACGCTCACGCGCAGCGGCAACGGCGCGCGTGCCGGGCGCGGGCGCGACTACGTCGAGCGCATGGCGCGGCTGAAGGCGCGGCAGGTGCTGACCTCGGGCAGCCTGGAGCCGGTGGCGGATTCCGGCAAGTCCGGCCACTCGCCCTTCGCCGCGGCGCTCTTGAACGCCTTGCGCGGCAACACCGGCATCCTCGACGCGACCTCGCTCTTCGCCGAACTGCGCCGGCCGGTGGCGCTCAACTCCGAGCAGGTGCCGCAGTTCGCCGACATCCGCCTCGCCGGCCACGAGGGCGGCGACTTCCTCTTCGTGCGCCGACGCTGAGGCCGCGCGGCGCAGCCTCAGTCGCAGGGCGGCGGCGCGGGAGGCTCGGCAGACGCGGCGATGCGCTGCAGCCTACGCCGCGACAGCAGCACGACGGCATCGGCGTCGATCAGCTCCAGGTCCAGCGCGCCGGCTCGATCCGGCTGCGGCGTCACATCCAGCCCGGCCAGCGTGCCCGGGCTGCCGGCCTGGCCGCTGCGCGCTTCGCCGACGAAGCGCGTGCTGCCGTCGTCGAGGCGGCTGAAGCGACCCTCGAAGGCGATCGCCGGGCAGCCGCTCTGCAGGCGTGCGTGGTTGCCCTCGATGACCAGCAGCAGCGTGCCGGCGTCGCCGGCAAAGACCACGCGCGCGCTGCCGGCCGTGGCAAGCGAGGCGTCGCCCGGGCAATCGAGCGCCGAGGCCAGGTTCGAGCTGCACAGTGCCTGCGGCTGCGCCGCGCCGAGCAGCCCTGCGGCCTCGCCGGTTCCGGTGCCGCCGGTCCCCGGGCCGCAGGCCGCCAGCAGGACGGACAGCCCGAGGCCGAGAAGCCTGGGCGCGAGGCGGGTGCGGAGGCGGGCAGCGGTGCTCACGGAGGATTCTCCCGGTCGTCGTAGTGGTAGACGCCGAAGCGCGCGCGGTGGCGGCGCGCCTCGGGCGCGGCATGGGCGGCGTCGGCGTCGAAGAGGCGCTGCGCCTCGGCCATCACCTGCAGATAGGCCTGGCGCCAGGCGCGGCGCGCGGTGGCGTGAAGGGCCTCGGCGGACTCCGCCGTCAGCTCGTCGACCCAGATCGCCTGCTCCAGCAGGTTGCGCTCGCCGCGCAGGTTGGCTGCCGCGGCGGCGATGTGGTCGCGCAGGTTGTCGGCGAAGAGCTGCGACAACGGTTCGAGATCGGCGCGCGGCGCCATGCCGGTGCGCGCCAGGCGCACGCCCTCGTCGCCGGCCTCGGCCACGCCCAGGCGCAGCATCTCGTCGAGCACCGCGCGCGGGCGCACGTCGCGGCTGACGGTGGCGACCAGCCCGTCGAAGCTCGGCGCCGGGCCGCTGCGCGCAAGCGTGCGCGGGCTGCCGTCGGCGGCGGTCAGCGCGGGTTCGGCGAGCCAGCGCGCGACGACCTGCGCGACGACGCTCAGCGGCTGCTGCGGCATCCCGTCGTCGGCGGCCTCGGGGCCGCGCGTGAGCTGGCGCACGTCGCGCCGGTGCACGCCGGAGAGCAGGCTGAGCGCGCTGTCCGTGCGCGGCATACCGCGCGCGCGCAGCTCGTGCGCCGCGGCGTCGAGGAACACGCGCTTGAGCGGCGCCACCAGCGCCGTGTAGCCCAGGCCCTGGCGGACCAGCAATCGCGCCAGCGGCTGCATCACGCGCAGCACGGCCTTGAGCACCAGGCTGTCGTCGGGGCTCACTGGACTGGCCTCCGCGCTGCGCGCTGCGGGATGAGCGCTAGGGAGCGGCCCGGCGCGCTCATGACGCGAGCCTTCGCGCTGCGTTGCCCTTGCGAACCGTCGCGAACCGTTGCGGCGGTCGCCGCGCATGGGATTGACGTCGTGCGGTTCATGTGGAATATTTTCCCACATCACGGCGGCGCCGTCGAGGCGATCACGACGAAGGTGGTCTGCGCGGCCGCCCCTGCGGCAGCCATCGCGGCGCCGTCGCCCATCGAACGACCCCAGGAGGCAAGCCCATGGCCCATCCATCACTTTCGCTCGGTCCTTTCTCCCCACCGCGCGCCGCCCGCGCGTCGCTGGTTGGGGCCACGCGGCTTGCGCTGGCCGCAACGCCCTTGCTGCTTGCGGCCTGTGGTGGCGGTGGGGCGGGCGAAGCGGGGGTGCCTTCGCTGCAACTGCAGGGCACGGCCGCCGTCGGGCAGGCGTTGGCGCAGGCGGTGGTGCGTGCGCGTTGCCAGGACGGGCAGGGCCAGGCGACGACGGGGCCGGATGGCCGCTACTCGCTGCGCCTGCCCGGTGCGCGAACGCCCTGCCTGCTCGAGGTGGACGCCGATCCCGCCGGGCGGCGGCGCCTGCACGCGCTGGTGGCCGGCACGACGGCGCAGCAGGCGGCCAACCTCACGCCGCTGACCGAGCTGCAGGCCGCGCGCGTGCTGCGCCGCCTGCCTGCCGAGGTCTTCGCCGGCTTCGATGGCCGCAGCGGCGAGGCGGCGGCCGTCACGCCCGCCGCCCTGCGTGCGGCGCAGGCCGACGTGAGCAGCGCGCTCGCGGGCGTTGTCGATGCGACGACGGTGGGCGACTTCGTCGGCGCGCCCTTGCAGGCCGCCACGCCGCAGAACCCGAACGGCGGCGATGCGCACGACAGGCTGCTCGATCTGCTGGCCAGCCGGCTGGATGCGACCGGCTTCGAGGCGCTGCAGCAGAGCCTGGCCGAAGGCAGGCGGCCGCCCGACGCCGGCACGAGCTACGTGCCCTACCTGAACATCCCGGGGCCGGCGACGCAGGAGGTCGAGCTCGGCGGCGTGCTGCAGTTCGTGGCCGACATGAACTATCCGCCCAATGTGATGTACATCCGCCAGCCGGTGAGCTGGAGCTTGCTGCCCCCGGCACTCGGCCGCATCGACGCCATCAGCGGCCGCTACCAGGCGCCCGAACAGCCGGGCAGCGTGCAGGTGCGCGCCGTGCGCGACGACGAGCCGCAGCTGCAGGCCAGCGTCACAGTCGTCGTGCGGCCCTGGGCGACGCTGGACCGCGGCGCGCATTCCGCGCGGACCGAGGCCGGAGCCGTGGTCGTGCGCGACGCCACCGCCTGGGCGGCGCTGTGGGCCGCGCACGCGCCGCAGCGCCCGCTGCCGGCGGTGGACTTCACGCAGGCCACGGTGCTTGCCGTGTTCGCGGGCAGCCAGGGCGACGGCTGCGCGGGCATCGGCTTCACCGCCATGCAGGTCGAGGGCGACGGGCTGGTGGCCGAGTACCGCCGCAACGATCCGCCGCCGGCGGGCGTCGTCTGCACCATGGCCATCACCACCCCGGCGCATCTGGTGCGAGTGCCGCGCTTGGCGGGCGCGGTGCGCTTCATCGATCGCAGCGGTAGCTGAAGCACAGGCGGAAGGGCGGGCGCGGTGGCGAGCTTTCGCCATCCGCGAACGCTGGCTTGACAATCGGCGCACGACCGCGGCCCTCGGGCTCGCTACGCTATGCGTTTCGACCTCGTCACCCTGAACCTCGTGCTGGCCATTGCCGACACCCGCAGCATCACGCGCGGCGCCGCGCGCGAGAACCTGGCGCTGGCCGCCGCGAGCAAGCGCGTCTCGGACCTGGAGGCGCGGCTTGGCGTCACGCTCTTCGAGCGCCACGCGCGCGGCGTGCGGCCCACCGCCGCCGGGCGCGCGCTGCTGCGCCACATCCGCGGCCTCAACGCCTCGCTGCACGCGCTGGAGAGCGAAGTCGCCGAGTTCGCGCGTGGCATCCAGGGCCATCTGCGCGTGGTCGCCAACGCAAGCGCGATCGCCGAGCACCTGCCGGCGGACCTCGCCGCGTTCGCCCGGCAGCACGCCGGCATCCGCGTCAGCCTCGAGGAGCTGACGAGCAGCGAGGTGCAGGCGGCGGTGGCCGAAGGGCGCGCCGACGCCGGCATCTTCATCGGCCCGGCGCTGGAGCCCGGGCTGCGCTGCCGCCCCTACCGTGAGGGGCAGCTGGCCATCCTGGTGCCGCGCGGCCACGTGCTGGCGAAGAAGGCGGCGCAGCCCTTCGACGCGCTGCTGGACTTCGACATCGTCGGCCTGCATGCCGGTGCCGCCGCGCACGAGCAGATGCTGCAGCGCGCGCAGGCGCTGGGCCGCACGCTGAACGCGCGCATGCAGGTGCACGGCTTCGACGCCATCGCCCAGCTCGTCGAGGCGGGCCTGGGCGTGGCGGTGCTGCCGCGCACGGTGGCCGAGCGTTTCGCGCAGCTCTTCGCCGTGCAGTCGATCGCGCTGCGCGAGGACTGGGCGCGCCGCCAGTACCTGGTGGCCGTGCAGGCGCAGCCGGTGCTGCCGCCGCCGCTGCGCCATTTCATCGACCTCTTGAGCCCGAACCGGGAGAACGCATGACGACTGCCCGCACCCTCTACGACAAGCTCTGGGACGAGCACGTCGTGCACACCGAGGAGGACGGCACCGCCATCCTCTACATCGACCGCCATCTCGTGCACGAGGTGACCAGCCCGCAGGCCTTCGAAGGCCTGCGCCTGGCCGGGCGCAGGCTCTGGCGCGCGTCCTCGGTCGTCGCCACCGCCGACCACAACACGCCGACGACCGGCTGGGAGCGTGGCTACGACGGCATCACCGACCCGATCAGCAAGCAGCAGGTGCAGACGCTGGACGCCAACATCGCCGACTTCGGCGCCGCGGCCTACTTCCCCTTCCTCGACAGGCGGCAAGGCATCGTGCACGTGATCGGCCCCGAGCAGGGCGCCACGCTGCCGGGCATGACCGTCGTCTGCGGCGACAGCCACACCAGCACGCACGGCGCCTTCGGGGCGCTGGCGCACGGCATCGGCACCAGCGAGGTCGAGCACGTGATGGCCACGCAGACGCTGCAGGCCAAGAAGGCGAAGAACATGCTGGTGAAGGTCGAGGGGCGCTTGAGCGCCGGCCTCACCGCCAAGGACATCGTGCTGGCCATCATCGGCCGCATCGGCACCGCCGGCGGCACCGGCTACACGATCGAATTCGGCGGCTCGGCGATCCGCGCGCTCAGCATGGAAGGGCGCATGACGGTGTGCAACATGGCGATCGAGGCCGGCGCGCGCGCCGGGCTGGTGGCCGTCGACGAGAAGACGATCGAGTACCTGCGCGGCCGCCCCTTCGCGCCGCAGGGCGAGGCCTTCGAGCAGGCCGCGGCCTACTGGCGCACGCTCAGGAGCGACGCCGGCGCGCACTTCGACGCCGTCGTCGAGCTGAAGGCCGAGACGATTGCGCCGCAGGTGAGCTGGGGCACGAGCCCGGAGATGGTGCTCTCGATCGAGGACCGCGTGCCCGACCCCGACAAGATCAGGGACGCGAGCCAGCGCGCCGCGACCGAGCGCGCGCTCACCTACATGGGCCTGAAGCCGGACCAGGCGATGAGCGACATCTGGGTCGACAAGGTCTTCATCGGCAGCTGCACCAACAGCCGCATCGAGGACCTGCGCGACGCCGCGCTCGTCGTCCAGCGCCTGGGGCGCAAGGTGGCGTCCAGCGTCAAGCTGGCGATGGTCGTTCCCGGCTCGGGCCTGGTGAAGAAGCAGGCCGAGCAGGAAGGCCTGCACGAGGTCTTCAAGGCCGCGGGCTTCGAGTGGCGCGAACCGGGCTGCAGCATGTGCCTGGCGATGAACGCCGACCGCCTGGAACCCGGCGAGCGCTGCGCCAGCACGAGCAACCGCAACTTCGAGGGCCGGCAGGGCAACGGCGGGCGCACGCACCTCGTGAGCCCGGCGATGGCCGCGGCTGCCGCCATCGTCGGCCGCTTCGTCGACGTCCGCCGCATCGCCTGAAGGGAGGAACCGCCTTGCAAGCCTTCACCGTGCACCAGGGCCTGGTCGCCCCGATGGACCGCGAGAACGTCGACACCGACGCCATCATCCCCAAGCAGTTCCTGAAGTCCATCCTGCGCAGCGGCTTCGGCCCCAACCTCTTCGACGAGTGGCGCTACCTGGACCACGGCGAGCCGGGGCAGGACCTCGCCACGCGCCGGCCCAACCCCGACTTCGTGCTCAACCAGCCGCGCTACCGCGGCGCCTCCATCCTGCTCGTGCGCCGGAACTTCGGCTGCGGCTCCAGCCGCGAGCACGCGCCCTGGGCGCTGCAGCAGTACGGCTTTCGCGCGCTGATCGGCCCGAGCTTTGCCGACATCTTCTTCAACAACTGCTTCAAGAACGGGCTGCTGCCGGTGGTGCTGCCCGAGTCGCAGGTGGCGCGGCTGTTCGACGAGGTCGCCGCCTTCCCCGGCTACGCCCTCACCATCGACCTGCCGCGGCAGGTGGTGGTGCTGCCCGGTGGCGAGGAACTGCCCTTCGACGTGCAGCCCTGGCGCAAGCACTGCCTGATCGGCGGGCTGGACGACATCGGCCTCACCCTGCGCCACGCCGAAAAGATCCGCGCCTTCGAGGAGAAGCGCCTAGCGGCCAAGCCCTGGCTTGCCGGCGCCAAGGCCGGCTGAAGAATCCCGTTTCGAGAAGAGAAGTCGACATGAAGATTGCAGTCCTGCCCGGCGACGGCATCGGCCCGGAAATCGTCGCCGAGGCCGTCAAGGTGCTGAAGGCGCTCGAGCTCCCGTTCGAGATGGAGACCGCCGCCGTCGGCGGCAGCGCCTTCGACGCGCATGGCCACCCCTTGCCCGAGGCGACGCTCGCGCTCGCCAAGGCGGCGGATGCCGTGCTCTTCGGCGCCGTCGGCGACTGGAAGTACGACAAGCTGGAGCGCCAGTTCCGGCCCGAGCAGGCCATCCTCGGGCTGCGCAAGCAGCTCGGCCTGTTCGCCAACTTCCGCCCGGCGATCTGCTACGAGCAGCTCACGCACGCCTCCTCGCTCAAGCCCGAGCTGGTCGCGGGGCTGGACATCCTCATCATCCGCGAGCTCACCGGCGACATCTACTTCGGCCAGCCGCGCGGGCGCCGCACGGCGATCGACGGCCACTTCCCCGGCAGCGAGGAAGCCTTCGACACCATGCGCTACAGCAGGCCCGAGATCGAGCGCATCGCGCACGTGGCCTTCCAGGCCGCGCGCAAGCGCAACAGGAAGCTGACCTCGGTCGACAAGGCCAACGTGCTCGAGACCTTCCAGTTCTGGAAGGACGTCGTCACCGAGGTGCACGCGCAGTACCCGGACGTGCAGCTCGAGCACCTCTACGTCGACAACGCCGCGATGCAGCTCGTGCGCGCGCCCAAGGCCTTCGACGTCGTCGTCACCGGCAACCTCTTCGGCGACATCCTCTCCGACGAGGCGGCGTTGCTCACCGGCAGCATCGGCATGCTGCCTTCGGCGTGCCTGGACAAGAACGGCAAGGGCCTCTACGAACCGAGCCACGGCAGCGCGCCCGACATCGCCGGCAAGGGCGTGGCCAACCCGCTCGCTACAATCCTGTCCGCCGCCATGATGCTCCGCTACACGCTCAACCAGCCCGAGGCTGCCGACCGCATCGAGTCGGCGGTCAAGGCCGTGCTCGGCGCGGGCCTGCGCACGGGCGACATCTGGAGCGAAGGCACGACGAAGGTCGGCACGCGCGCGATGGGCGACGCCGTCGTCGCTGCGATCACCGGCAAAACGACTATCACCAAGACCTAGCGTCTCGGATCGTCTCGCCTCCACCCTCTGTACGGACCCCGGCGAACGAGCCGGGGACGACGAAGGGGTCCGGAAATCTCGATCGGAAAGGCAAGACTGAAATGGCACTCGTAGGATTGATCGGCTGGCGCGGCATGGTCGGCTCCGTGTTGATGGAGCGCATGCAGGCCGAGGGCGACTTCGCGCTCATCGAGCCGCTCTTCTTCACGACGAGCAACGTCGGCGGCGACGCCCCGGCGATGGCCAGGAACGAGAAGAAGCTGCTGGACGCCTTCGACATCGCCGCGCTCTCGCGCTGCGACATCGTGATCACCTGCCAGGGCGGCGACTACACCAACGAGGTCCACCCCAAGCTGCGCGCCGCGGGCTGGAAGGGCCACTGGATCGACGCCGCCAGCGCCCTGCGCATGCGCGACGACGCGGTGATCGTGCTCGACCCGGTCAACCTGCCCGTGATCAAGAACGCACTCGCCAAGGGCGGGCGCGAATGGATCGGCGGCAACTGCACGGTGAGCTGCATGCTGATGGGCGTGGGTGCGCTCTTCAAGGCCGGGCTCGTCGAGTGGATGAGCACGCAGACCTACCAGGCCGCCAGCGGCGGCGGCGCGCAGCACATGCGCGAGTTGCTGACGCAGTACGGCACGCTCAACGCCGAGGTGCGGGCGCTGCTCGCCGACCCCAAGAGCGCGATCCTCGAGATCGACCGCCGCATCATCGCCAGGCAGCGTTCGCTCACAGCCGACGAGACGGCCAACTTCGGCGTGCCGCTGGGCGGCTCGCTGATCCCCTGGATCGACAAGGACCTGGGCGCGGGCAAGGGGCGCGACGACGAGGGCTTCGGCGTCAGCCGCGAGGAATGGAAGGGCATGGCCGAGACCAACAAGATCCTCGGCCAGGGCGCGGGCTTCGGCAGCGCCGCGGTGCCGGTGGATGGCTTCTGCGTGCGCATCGGCGCCATGCGCTGCCACAGCCAGGCGCTGATGTTCAAGCTGAAGAAGAACGTGCCGCTGGCCGACGTCGAGGCGATGATCGCCGCCGACAACGCCTGGGTGAAGGTCGTCCCCAACACGCGCGAGGCGACGATCAGGGAGCTCACGCCGGTGGCCGTGACGGGGACGCTCGGCATCCCGGTGGGCCGCCTGCGCAAGCTGGCGATGGGGCCGCAGTACCTGGGCGCCTTCACCGTGGGTGACCAGTTGCTGTGGGGCGCGGCCGAGCCGCTGCGCCGCATGCTGCGCATCCTGCTCGAAACCTGAGGCTTGACGCTTGGGGGCGGGCGGGCTCGCAACGCCTACAGACGTTGCCCATTGACAACAACCACGCCGGACCGGGCGAAACAAAGCATTTCGCCGGTGAACATCAGTCTTTAGGTGAGCTTGTCAGCCTATATGCTTGATGCTATTGTGATTTCCACCGCGTCTGCATCGTCAGCGTGGTCCGCGTGACCGACGTGCGGCTTGGTGGAAAGTCGCTGGAGGTCGTGACGCCGGGTCTCGTGACGAGCGCCCGTTGCTCGCTTTGGGGGACGCCTTGGATAAACGCTCGTTGAACGCGGCGCGCTTTGCGCGAAGTGCGGTGGCGCTGGCCGCAGCCTGTCTGCTCGGATCCTCGGCCTGGGCGCTGGGCCTTGGGCGGCTGACGGTGCAATCGGCACTGGGTGAACCGCTGCGCGCGGAAATCGAGGTCACGAACCTGAGCGAAGAGGAGGCGGGTTCGCTGAACCTGCGTCTGGCCTCGCCCGACGCCTATCGCGCCGCGGGGATCGAGTTCAACCCGGCGCTGGCCGGCGCGCGCGTCACGCTGCAGCGCCGCGCCGATGGGCGTTCGAGCCTGCGCGTGGTCAGCGACCGGCCGCTGGCCGAGCCCTTCGTCGACGTCATCGTCGAGGCCAACTGGGCCACCGGCCGGCTGGTGCGCGAATACACCTTGCTGCTGGATCCGCCGACGCGCCTGGCCGCGCCGCCCGCGCCCGCGAGTCCGGCGCTGGCCTCGGGAACCCCCGCAGCCGCGGTGCCGGCGAGCCCGGCCACCCCTGCGCCTGCGCCGGCCCCTGCAACCGCGGCCGCCGCAGCGCCCGAGCGGCCCGCGGCCGCCCCGTCGCCCGCGGCACGCACAGCGCCGGCCGCAGCAGCCGCGCCTGCCCGGCCGAGTGCCGCCGCAGCGCCCGGGAGCGAGTACCGCGTGCGCGGAGGCGACACGCTCTCGGCCATCGCGGCGCGCAGCGCGCCCGCCGGGGTGTCGCTCGACCAGATGCTGGTCTCGCTGTTCCGCGGCAACCCGCAGGCCTTCGCGGGCGAGAACATGAACCGGCTGCGTGCCGGGGCAGTGCTGACGATCCCTGCCGACGACGCGGCGCGCCAGGTCGACCACGGCCAGGCGCGCGAGCTGATCCGCACGCAGAGCGCCGACTTCGCGGCCTACCGCCAGCGTCTGGCGGCGGGCGTGACGACGCAGGCCGAGGGCGGGCCGGCGCGGCAGGCCAAGGGCACGGTGCAGGCGCGGGTCGAGGACCGCAAGCAGGCCGCCGCCGCAAGCCCCGACAAGCTGACCCTCTCTCAAGGCGCGGTGAAGCCAGGTGCGCCCGAGAGCCGGATCTCGCGCGAGGCCGAGCGCAAGGACAGCGCGACCCGCGTCGCCGAGCTTTCGCGCAACGTCGAGGAACTCACGCGCCTGCAGAAGGGCGCGCAGACCTCGGCGACCGGCCCGACGACCGGCCCGACGGCAGCACCTGCAGCACCCGCAGCGACGCCTGCGGCGACCCCGCCCGCAACGTCGACCGCAAGCCCGGTTGCAAGCCCGAGCCCTGTGACCGCCGCGCCCGTGGCCTCGGCACCGACCCTGCCCGCGGCGCCGCTTGCCGTGCCCGCAGCAGCGCCGGCGGCCCCGCAGGTGGCAGCCTCCCAGCCGGCCGAGGCAGCGACGGCGGCGGCTCCCGCGGCGACTCCGGCGGCCTCGGCTGCGGCGGCTGCGCGCGCCCCCGCGCCAGCACCTGCCGAGGAGCCCGGTTTCCTCGATGGCCTGCTCGAGCAGCCCTGGCTGCTGCCCGCGGCCGGTGGCGTGCTGGCGCTGCTGGTGGGCTTCGGGCTGTACCGAGCCCGCGCCAGGAAGAAGGGCGGCGGCGAGACCTCCTTCCTCGAGAGCCGCCTGCAGCCCGACTCCTTCTTCGGCGCCAGCGGCGGCCAGCGCATCGACACGCGCGAAGCGGCCGGCGCCTCGTCGTCCTCGAACTCGTCGTCGATGAGCTATTCGCTCAGCCAGCTCGACGCGATCGGCGACGTCGACCCGGTGGCCGAGGCCGACGTCTACCTTGCCTACGGGCGCGACCTGCAGGCCGAGGAGATCCTCAAGGAGGCGATGCGCGCCAACCCGCAGCGCATGGCGATCCGCACCAAGCTGCTCGAGGTCTACGCCAAGCGGCGCGACATCAAGGGCTTCGAGCTGCTGGCCACGCAAGTGCATTCGCTGACGCGCGGCGAGGGCGAGGACTGGGCGCGGGCGCAGGAGCTGGGCCGCCAGGTCGACCCCGAGAACACGCTCTACCAGCCGGGCGGACAGCCCGCGCCGGTGGCCGGCGCCGGTGGCGAACCGGTGCTCGAGCCGCTGGGCGCGACGACGCAGCCCTTTGCCGCCGCGGCTGCGGCGCCGCCCGTGTTCACGCCGGAGCCGGGCCCGGACTCGATGCCCGCCGGGCTGGATCTCGACCTCGACTTCTCCGCGCTGCCCACGAGCCCGGTGGAGACGACGAGGCCGCTGCCGCCCAAGGCCGACATCCCGATCGAACCGACGCTGGACTTCACGCCCGTGTCCACGCTGGACGAGGGGACGACACAGCCCGCGGCGATGCTGGCCACGCCGCCGGCCGGGGGCGAGGGCGACATCGATTTCGACCTCGACCAGCTCTCGCTGGATGCGCCGATGCCGACGACGATGCCGCTGCCGCGCGTGGACGGCGGCCATCAGGCGCTGGACTTCGCCGACTTCGAGATCCCCGCGGCCGAGCCGCGCACGGTCGCGCAGACCCGCGCGGAAGCCGCACCGGCGGCGGTCGACGAGCCCGACATCGACCTGCCGATCGACGAGGACGGCGACCCGCTGGCGCGCAAGCTCGAGCTGGCCGAGGAGTTCCGCCAGATCGGCGACATCGAGGGCGCGCGCGACCTGCTCGAGGAAGTCATCGCCAAGGCCGACGGCGTGATCCGCTCCAAGGCGCAGGCGATGCTCGAAGGGCTTGCCTGAAGACCGCTTGCCTGACGACGGCTGCGCAGCGCCCGGGAAGCGGCTGGCGCTGGGCCTGAGCTACCGCGGCAGCGCCTACCTGGGCTGGCAGTCGCAGCCCGGCGGGCGGACCGTGCAGGACCGACTGCAGGCCGCGCTCTCGGCCTTCGCGGCGCAGCCGGTGACGACGGTCTGCGCCGGCCGCACCGACGCCGGGGTGCACGGGGTGAACCAGGTCGTGCACGTCGATCCGCCCGTCGAGCGCGACCCCTTTGCCTGGGTGCGCGGCGGCAACCGCTACCTGCCGCCGGACATCGCGCTGCAGTGGTGCCGCGTCGTGCCGCGCGGCTTTCACGCGCGCAACAGCGCGCGCGGGCGGCGCTACCGCTTCGTCGTGCTCGAGTCGCCGGTGCGGCCCTCGCTCGAGGTGGGGCTCGCCGGCTGGGTGTTCCGGCCGCTGGACGGCGAGGCGATGCGCGCGGCGGCCGCGGGCCTCATCGGGGAACACGACTTCAGCTCGTTTCGTGCTGCCGAGTGCCAGGCGCGATCGCCGGTGAAGACGCTGCGGCGGGTCGACATCACCCGCCGCGGCGCCTACTGGCGCTTCGACTTCGACGGCAGCGCCTTCCTGCACCACATGGTGCGCAACATCCTCGGCTGCCTGGTCGCCGTGGGCAGCGGCCGCCGCGCGCCGGGCTGGATGGCCGAGGTGCTGGCCGCGCGCTCGCGCGATGCCGCTGCACCCACCTTCCCGAGCGCGGGCCTCTACTTCCTCGGCCCGTACTACGATGCCGCGCTTGGCCTGCCCGAGCATCCGCCGGCTCTCGACTGGCTGCCCTGAATGCGCACCCGAATCAAGATCTGCGGCCTCACGCGCGAGGCCGACGTCGATGCAGCGATCGAGGCCGGGGCCGACGCGCTGGGCTTCGTGCTCTACCCGAAGAGCCCGCG
>CAUJJO010000115.1 GCA_963205125.1 Pseudomonadota bacterium
GGCGCGGTCCAGCAGGGGGCGGCAGCCTACCTCGCGCGCCAGTACAAGACCATCGCCATCGTCGGCGTGGTGCTGGCGGTGCTGATCTTCGTCTTCCTGGGCAGCAAGACCGCGGCGGGCTTCGTGCTCGGCGCCGTCCTCTCCGGCGCCTGCGGCTTCATCGGCATGAACGTCTCGGTGCGCGCCAACGTGCGCACCGCGCAGGCCGCCACCAAGGGCATCGGCCCGGCGCTGGACATCGCCTTCAAGGGCGGCGCCATCACCGGCATGCTGGTGGTGGGCCTGGGCCTGCTCGGCGTGGGCCTGTTCTACATGTTGATCGGCGGCGTCGAGAAGCCCGATTCCGAGACGCTCAAGCCGCTGCTGGGCCTGGCCTTCGGCTCCTCGCTGATCTCCATCTTCGCGCGCCTGGGCGGCGGCATCTTCACCAAGGGCGCCGACGTCGGCGCCGACCTGGTGGGCAAGGTCGAGGCCGGCATCCCCGAGGACGACCCGCGCAACCCCGCGGTGATCGCCGACAACGTGGGCGACAACGTCGGCGACTGCGCCGGCATGGCCGCCGACCTGTTCGAGACCTACGCGGTGACGCTGATCGCCACCATGGCGCTGGGCGCACTGATGGTGACCGGCGGCGGCGGGGCGGCCGTGGCCTACCCGCTGGCGCTGGGCGGCGTGTCGATCATCGCGTCGATCATCGGCTGCTTCTTCGTCAAGGCAAGCCCGGGGATGAAGAACGTCATGCCCGCGCTCTACAAGGGCCTGATCGTTGCGGGCGTGATCTCGCTCGTGGCCTTCTACTTCGTCACCACGGCGATGTTCCCGCAGGGCGCGCAGCTCGCCGGCGGCGGCACGGCCAGCGCGATGGCGCTCTTCGGCGCCTGCGTGGTCGGCCTCGTGCTCACGGCGGCCATGGTCTGGATCACCGAGTACTACACCGGCACCGACTACAAGCCCGTCAAGCACGTCGCGCAGGCCTGCACCACCGGGCATGCCACCAACATCATCGCCGGCATCGGCGTGAGCATGAAGTCCACCGCCTGGCCGGTGATCTTCGTGTGTCTGGCCATCCTCGCCTCGTACGCGATGGCCGGCCTCTACGGCATCGCGATTGCCGCCACCTCGATGCTGAGCATGGCCGGCATCATCGTGGCGCTGGACGCCTACGGCCCCATCACCGACAACGCCGGCGGCATCGCCGAGATGGCCGAGATGCCCGACAGCGTGCGCGACATCACCGACCCGCTGGACGCCGTGGGCAACACGACCAAGGCCGTGACCAAGGGCTACGCGATCGGCTCGGCGGGCCTGGCCGCGCTCGTGCTGTTCGCCGACTACACGCACTCGCTCGAGGCGCGCGGCATCTCGGCGAGCTTCGATCTCTCCAACCCCAAGGTCATCGTCGGCCTCTTCATCGGCGGCCTGATTCCCTACCTCTTCGGCGCGATGGCGATGGAGGCGGTGGGCCGCGCCGCGGGCTCGGTGGTCGAGGAAGTGCGCCGCCAGTTCCGCGAGATCAAGGGCATCATGGAAGGCAAGGCCAAGCCCGAGTACGGCCGTGCCGTCGACATGCTCACGGGTGCCGCGATCAAGGAGATGATGATCCCCTCGCTGCTGCCCGTGGTGGTGCCGATCATCGTCGGCCTGCTGCTGGGCGCCGAGGCGCTGGGCGGCCTGCTGATGGGCACCATCGTCACCGGCCTCTTCGTCGCCATCAGCATGTGCACCGGCGGCGGCGCCTGGGACAACGCCAAGAAGTACATCGAGGACGGCCACCACGGCGGCAAGGGCAGCGACGCGCACAAGGCGGCGGTCACCGGCGACACCGTCGGCGATCCCTACAAGGACACCGCCGGCCCGGCCGTCAACCCGCTCATCAAGATCATCAACATCGTCGCGCTGCTGATCGTGCCGCTGCTTCCCGGGGCGGGCAAGACGACCGCGCCTGCGGCCGCGGCTGCGCCCGCAGCCGTCAGCACCCAGGCTGCTGCGCCCGCCGCAGCCGCGGATGCCGCCTCGGTCGCGGTCGAAGGCGGCGTCGTGAAGTTCTACTTCGCCACCGGCAAGGCCGAACTCGCAGGCGGTGCGGCCGATGCGCTCAAGGACGTCGTGGCCGGCGTGGGCGCGGGCAAGACCGCGAGCATCAGCGGCTATACCGACGCCTCCGGCGACCCGGCAGCCAACGAGGAACTCGCCAAGCAGCGCGCCTTCGCCGTGCGCGATGCCCTCAAGGCCGCGGGCGTCGCCGAGGACAAGATCGAGCTGAAGAAGCCCGAGCAACTCACCGGCAGCGGCAACGCCGCCGACGCCCGCCGCGTCGAGGTGACGCTGCAGTGACGCGCGACTGAGGTCGCGCTCCTTTCGAGGCCGGCCGCTGTGCCGGCCTTTTCACTTGCGCTGCGGCCGAAGATTCAGGTCCCGCCCCTGCGCCCCGGCCGGCGGCGCCACGCCGATGATCGCAGCCAGCGTCGGCGCGAGGTCGGCGATCTCGACGCGGCCATCCTCCCTGCCCTGGCCCACCCAGCTCGGCCCCCAGAAGAAGAGCGGCACATGCGTGTCGGCCTCGTAGGGGCTGCCGTGCGAACTGCCGCCGTCCTGGTAGCTGGCGATCCAGCCGGGCTCGAGCACCAGCTGCAAGGGCGCCGAGCGCGCGGGGTGGAAGGACTTGCGCATCGCCTGCAGCAGCGGCGAGGCGGCGTCGGTGGCCATCAACTGCGCGCGCGTGAAGACCTCGGCGACGCCGGGCTCGCGCCGCAGTTCGGCGCGCGCGGCCTCGAGCACCGTCGCGACGTCCAGGTCGTGCCCGCGCATGCGCGCCTCGTCCATCAACACCCCGCCGGCCGAGTAGCCGCGCACGAGCCTGGCCACGCCGAAGCGCGCCGCCAGGGCCGCGTCGAGCGCCGGCAGCACGCGGCTGGCCTTGAAGCGGCCCGCCGGGCGGCCCTGCGTCGCTGCCCACTCGGGCGTGTCGGTGAAGCCGTGGTCGGCGGTCAGCGCGAGCACGTAGCGGTCGGCGCCCAGGCTGCGGTCGAGGAAGGCAAAGAAGGCCTGCAGGTGGCGGTCCAGCTGCAGCAGGTGATCGTGCGCGAGCCGCGACTCGGGGCCGAAGAGATGATTGACGTAGTCGTGGCTGGACAGGCTCACGCTCAGGATGTCGGTCCTGCCGCGCTGGCCCAGGCGCTCGCCCTGCACCGCGGCACGCGCAAAGGCAAGCGTCAGCTCGTCCATGAACGGCGTGGCGATCAGGTTCGCGAAGTAG
>CAUJJO010000116.1 GCA_963205125.1 Pseudomonadota bacterium
CCTCCTCCACCGAGCCGTGGTAGCAGCCGTCGAAGACCAGCACCTTGGGCCGGCCGGTGATCATGCGCGCGATGCGGATCACCGCGCGGTTGGCGTCGCTGGCCGAGGTGGTGAAGCCCCAGTAGGGCAGGCCGAAGCGGCGGGTGAGCTCCTCGCCTACCCAGGCCGCGGCCTCGGTGGGCAGCATCAGCGTGGCGCCGCGGTCGAGCTGCTCGGCCACCGCGCGCGTGATCGCCGGGTGGCCGTGCCCGCACATGCCGCCGGAGTCGCCAAGGCAGAAGTCGGCGTAGTCGAGGCCGTCGGCACAGCGCACGCGCGCGCCCTGGGCCGAGGCGACAACGAGCGGGAAGCCGCCGGCCCAGCGCCGCATCCAGTGCGAGGGCGCGCCGTAGAGGTAGTGCGCCTGCCCGGCGGCGAAGGCCTGGCGCGAGCGCGGGTGCGTGTCGGCAAAGCGCGCCTGCTCGCGCGCCAGCGCCGCGCGCAAGGCCTGCGGATCGAGCGCGGCCATGACCTTCAGCGCCCTTCGACTTCGGCGAAGGCGCCGTCCAGCGCGTCGCAGAGCGCGTCGATCTCCTCGCGGCTGATCGTCAGCGCCGGCGACATGATGATGTTGGAGCCCGAGGTTCGCACCATCGCGCCGCGGCGGTAGGCGCTGCGCGCGACCGCCGTCACCTCCTTGGCACCGCGCGGCAGCGGCGTCTTCTTGCCCTGGTCGGCGACGAGTTCGAGGCAGACCATGAGGCCGACGCCGCGCACGTCGCCGACGAGGCGCGAGCGCGAGGCGATGTCGCGCAGCCGCGCCATCAGGTGCTCGCCCTGGCGCGCGGCGTTGCCGACCACGTCCTCGCGCTCGAGGATGTCGAGCGTGGCCAGGCCCGCGGCCGCGGCCACCGGGTGGCCGCTGTAGGTGTAGCCGTGGCCGATCGAGCCCAGGCCCGCGTCGCCCTTCAGGAAGCCCTCGGCCACGCGGGAGCCGATGGCCGTGGCGCCCAGCGGCAGGTAGCCCGAGGAGATGCCCTTGGCCAGGCACCAGAGGTCGGCCTTGACGCCCCACATGCGCGTGCCGAACATGTGCCCGGTGCGGCCGAAGCCCGTCACCACCTCGTCGGCGATCAGCAGCACGCCGTGCTTGTCGCAGACCTTGCGGATCAGCGGCCAGTAGTTGGCCGGCGGCACGATGACGCCGCCGGCACCCTGCACCGGCTCGGCGATGAAGGCGGCCACGGTGTCGGCGCTCTGGAAGGTGATCTCGCGGTCGAGCAGCTCGGCGCAGATCTCGGCCAGGCGCTCGGGGTCCTCGGTGTAGGGGTTGCGGTAGAGCCAGGGCGTGTCGACGTGGAAGCAGCCCGGCAGCAGCGGCTCGTAGGCGCGGCGGAAGTTGGTGTTGCCGTTGACGCTGGCGCCGCCGAAGTGCACGCCGTGGTAGCCCTGGCGCAGCGCGATGAACTTGACCCGGTCGGCCTGGCCCTGCAGCTTCCAGTACTGGCGCGCGATCTTCAGCGCGGTCTCCACCGCGTCCGAGCCGCCGTTGCCGAACAGCACCGCGGCCACGCCGTCGGGCTCCATCAGCTTGACCAGGCGGGTCGAGAGCTCGATCGCGCGCGGGTGCGTGGTGCCGCGGAAGGTGTTGTAGAAGGCCAGCTCGTCGAGCTGCGCGGTGATGGCGTCGCGGATCTCGCGGCGGCCGAAGCCGAGGTTGGCGCTCCACAGGCCGCCGACGCCATCGACCATCCTGTGGCCGTCGATGTCCCAGATCCAGCTGCCCTCGCCGCGCGCGATGATGTCCGGCGGCTGCTCGCGCATGCCTTGCGGATGCGCCATCGGGTGCCAGAGATACTTCGCGTTCGCCGCCTTCAGTTCGTCCGGGCTCATGCGGGTCATGGGGTGTCCTCCATAGGAATGCGCAGCCGCGCGGCGATCGCGGCCAGGGTGCCGTCGACGTCGCGCAGGTCGAAGAACTGGGTCTGCAGGCCGGCGCGCTGCGCCCCGGCGATGTTGCGGAACTGGTCGTCGACGAAGAGCGTGCGCTCGGCCGTCACGCCCAGGCCCTGCACCCCCAGCGCGTAGGCGCGCGGGTCGGGTTTGAGGATGTGCGTGTGCGTGGCGTCGACGATGGCGTCCATCTCGCGCAGCACGTCCATGCGCGAGATGAACTCCTTGCCGTTGAAGAGCTCGAGCTCGTTGCTGAGGATGCCCACGCGCAGGCCCTTGGCGCGCGCGCGCAGGATGAGTCTTCGCATCTCCGGCCGCACGACGGCGTTGGGGTCGGTGTGGCGCAGCCGGGTCAGCATGCCCAGCATGTCCCAGCCCGGGTTGCCCGAGGCCTCGCCGATCTCTCTCGCGCGCTGCGCCCAGTAGTCGCGCTCGGTGATCTCGTCGCGCTGCATCGAGCGCCACAGCGGGTCGGTCTCGGGGTCGATGGGTCCGAGCCAGGTCAGGCTGCCCGCGGGCAGGCCGAGGTCGGCCTCGGTCTGGCGGTGGCGCTCGAACATGGAGACGCTGATGACGCTGCCGAAGTCCAGCAGCAGCGCCTGCGGTGCGATGGTGTGGATGCTCATGACAGGGCCACGCTGACGAGCTTCACCTCGGTGCAGCCGAGCAGGCCTTCGAGCCCGCTCTCGTGGCCGTAGCCGCTGTCCTTGATGCCGCCGAAGGGCGTCTCGGGCTGCGAGACGCCGAAGTGGTTGATGCCGACCATGCCGGCCTGAAGTTCCTGCGCGAGCCGATGCGCGCTCGCCAGGTCCTTCGTGAAGCCGTAGGCGGCCAGGCCGTAGGGCAGCGCGTTGGCGCGCGCGATCGCCTCGTCCAGCGTGTCGAAGGCGTCCAGCAGCGCGATCGGGCCGAAGGGCTCGACCTGCTGCAGCTGCGCCTCGGGCGGCGCACCCTCGATGACGGTGGGCGGGTAGAACCAGCCCGGGCGGTCCAGGCGATTGCCGCCGCAGAGCAGTTGTGCGCCGTGTTCGAGCGCGTCGTCGACCAGCACCTGCATCTGGCTGCAGCGCCGCTCGTGGATCAGCGGGCCGACCTGCGTGCCTTCGTCCAGCCCGCTGCCCAGCACCATCGCCTTGGCGCCGGCCACGAAGGCCTCGCGAAACTCGTCCAGGCGCGAGCGCTGCACGAGGAAGCGCACCGGTGAGGCGCAGACCTGCCCGGCGTTGCGGAACTTGGCCTGCACGCCAAGCTTCACGGCGGCGGCGATGTCGGCGTCGGCGCAGACGATCACCGGCGCGTGGCCGCCGAGCTCGGCGGTGTAGCGCTTCATGTGGCGCGCCGCCAGCTCGCCGAGCTGCTTGCCCACCGGCACCGAGCCGGTGAACGAGACCTTGGCGATCACCGGGCTGGCGATCAGCGTCGACGAGATCTCGGGCGGGTGGCCCATGACAACGCCGAGCACGCCCTTGGGCAGGCCGGCGTCGTGCAGGGCACGCGCCATCTCGAGGCAGGTGGCCGCCACCTGCTCGTCGGGCTTGATGATCACGCTGCAGCCCGCGGCGAGCGCGCCGCCGAGCTTGCGCGCGGGCAGGTTGGCCGGGAAGTTCCAGGGCGTGAAGGCCGCCACCGGGCCCACCGGCACGCGCGCCACCGTCTGGCTGACGACGTTCGGCAGACGCGGCGGCACGCCGCGCGCGGCCAGGCGCTTGCCCTCCTCGGCGAGAAAATCGATGATGTCGGCGGCCAATTGCGCCTCGCGCAGCGCTTCGGCCAGCGGCTTGCCCTGCTCGAGCGTGAGCACGCGGGCGATCGCCGGGGCGCGCTCGCGGATCAGCGCCGTGGCCCGCGTGAGGATGCGAAAGCGCTCGAGCGCCAGCATGCGCGACCAGATGGCAAAGCCGCGCTCGGCGGCGGCGAGCGCGTCCTGCAGGTCGGCGGCACTCGCGCCGGCGTACTCGGCCAGCAGCGTGCCGTCGGCCGGGTTGCGCACCTGCACGCGGGTGCTCGAGCGGCCCTCGACGAAGGCACCGTCGAGGTAGAGGCGGATCGGGGGATAGCTCATGACGGGGCAAGGCGCGGCATGCGCCGAGGTCGCGCCGCAGGACTGCAGCCGGACGGCCATCGTCGGCCGAATTTGTTTCGTTGTCAACAAGTATTGTCCCCGGGCGGGGCGAAGCTCGTCTCGGTGTTTTCGTTGTCAACGAGCCGTTGCCCCTGCGGCTACACTGCGCCCGCCTCATCGCCCGCCGCCCACCCCGCACGCCGCCGCACCTTGTCCTCCGCCGCCAAGCCCGTCGCCCGCGCGCGCGCCAAGACCCCTCGCGCCCCCGCCGCTGCCGCTGCGCCCGCCGCCGCCCCGGCCGCGGCGAAGGCGGTCGCCAAGGCGGCCGCGCCGCGTCGCGTCGCCGTCAAGCGCGCCAACCTCGGGCCCATGGGCCGGCTGGACGACTTCATCCCCTACAAGCTCTCGGTGGTTGCCAACCGGGTGTCGCAGTCGATCGGGCGCCTGTTCGAGTCGCGCTTCAACATCCAGATGACCGAGTGGCGCATCATCATGGCGCTCTACGCCTACGGCGACCTGGTCTTCAACGAAGTGGTCGAGCGCACGAGCATGGACAAGGCGCGCGTCTCGCGGGCGCAGCGCCGCCTCGTCGACCTCGGCCTCATCCGCACCTACGGCGACCCGGCCGACCGCCGCAAGGTCATCCTCTCGCTGGTGCCCGAGGGCGCGCGCATCTGCGAGAACCTGCTGCCCGAGGCGGTGCGCCGCGAGGCCTGGTTCCTCGCCGTGCTCGACGAGGACGAGCATCGCCAGCTCGACCTCATCCTCGACAAGCTGATGACGCGCAGCCAGGAGCTGTAGACCGCCCCCTGCGACGGCCGGCGCGGGACCCAAGCCGATGAGCCCCTCCCTCGAGCCGCCGCCGCCACGCCCGGCCCATGCCGTGGCCCTCGCGACGGGCCTGCCCGGCGCGGTCACCGCCGGCACCACGCGCTGGGACTGGGCACTGCTGCCGCTGGTGCTGGGCGTGCTGACGCTGGCGGCCTGGGGTGCTGCGCAGATGGCCAGGCCCTACCACCTGGGCGAGGCCTTGCCGCTGGCGCTCGACCCGCTGGGCCTGCCCTACTACCTGCTGCGCACGACGCTGCGCATGGCGCTGGCGATGCTGGCCTCGCTGCTCTTTGCGTGCGTCTTCGCGGTGCTGGCGGCCAAGTCGCGCAGCGCCGAGCGCGTGCTCGTGCCGCTGCTGGACATCCTGCAGTCGATCCCCATCCTCGGCTTCCTCTCGATCACGGTGACCGGCTTCATCGCCCTCTTCCCCGGCAGCCTGCTGGGCGTGGAGTGCGCGGCGATCTTCGCGATCTTCACCTCGCAGGCCTGGAACCTCGCGTTCAGCCTGTACCAGTCGCTGCGCACGGTGCCCGCCGAGCTCGACGAGGCGGCGCGCGTCTTCCGGCTCTCCGGCTGGCAGCGCTTCTGGCGCCTGGAGCTGCCGCTGGCGATGCCGAGCCTGCTGTGGAACATGATGATGTCGATGTCCGGCGGCTGGTTCTTCGTCGTCGCCTCCGAGGCGATCACCGTCTCCGGCCAGGAGATCAAGCTCCCGGGCGTGGGCTCCTACATCGCGCTGGCGATCCAGGCGCGCGACCTCGGCGCGATCGGCTGGGCCATCGCGGCGATGACGGTCGGCATCCTGCTCTACGACCAGCTCCTCTTTCGCCCGCTGGTGGCCTGGGCCGACCGCTTCCGCTTCGAGGAGGGCGGCGGCGAGGCCGGCGCGCACTCCTGGCTGCTGGCCTGGCTGCGCCGCGCGCGCGGCGTGCAGTCCGTCGTGCGCACGGGCCTGCGCGTCTTCGAGCGCAGCCTTGCCGCAAGCCACCGGCGCGACGACGTCCGCGCGGCTCGCCGCCCCGCGCGCGAACCCTGGGCAGGCCGGCAGCGCGTGCTCGACTTCGTGATGCTGGCCGTGGTCCTGCTCGCGCTGTGGCGGCTCTACGTCTTCGTGCACGCCGAGGTCGGCTGGCCGGAGCTCGTCCACGTGCTGAAGCTGGGCACGTACACGTTGCTGCGCGTGCTGGCGCTGATCGCGCTGGCGGCGCTCGTCTGGGTTCCGGTGGGCGTATGGATCGGCCTGAACCCGCGCTGGGCCGGCCGGCTGCAGGCGCTGGCGCAGTGGCTGGCGGCATTCCCGGCCAACCTGCTCTTCCCGCTGGCGGTGGTCGTGATCGTGAAGGGCCGCCTCGACCCGGACCTCTGGCTGTCGCCGCTGATGGTGCTGGGCACGCAGTGGTACATCCTCTTCAACGTGATCGCGGGCGCCTCGGGCATCCCCGCCGAGCTGCGCTTCGCCGCGGGCAATCTCGGCTTGAGCGGTTGGTTGAAGTGGCGGCGCTACCTGCTGCCGGCGGTGTTCCCGAGCTTCGTCACCGGCGCCATCACCGCCAGCGGCGGCTCATGGAACGCCAGCATCGTCGCCGAGTACGTGACCTGGGGCGACACGACGCTGGTCGCGCAGGGCCTGGGCGGCTACATCGCGCAGATGACGGCCAAGGGCGACTTCCCGCGCATCGCGCTGGGCATCGGCGTCATGTGCGTGTTCGTGGTCGCGCTCAACCACCTGCTCTGGCATCGGCTCTACCGGCTGGCCGAAACGAGGATGCACCTGTGACGCGAGACGCCTCCCAGCGCACCGCTATCCTCGAGCTGCAGGGCGTGGGCAAGCGCTTTCGCTCGACCGACGGGCACGAGCGCGTCGTCCTCGAGGGCGTGGACTTCACGCTGCGCGAGGGCGAGGTCGTCTCGATGCTCGGCAAGTCCGGTTCGGGCAAGAGCACGCTGCTGCGCATCATGGCCGGGCTGATCCCGGCCGACGCCGGGCAGGTGCACTATCGCGGCCAGCCGCTGCAGGGGCCGGTGCGCGGCATCGGCATGGTCTTCCAGTCGTTTGCGCTCTTTCCCTGGCTGACGGTGCAGCAGAACGTCGAGCTCGGGCTCGAGGCGCGCGGCATGCCTGCGCCCGAGCGCGCGCAGAAGGCCGCTGCGGCGATCGAGCTGATCGGCCTGGACGGTTTCGAGGGCGCGCTGCCGCGCGAGCTCTCGGGCGGCATGCGCCAGCGCGTGGGCATCGCGCGCGCGCTCGTCATCGAGCCCGACGTGCTGCTGATGGACGAGGCCTTCTCCGCGCTCGACGTGCTGACCGGCGAGCTGCTGCGCGACGACATCCTGAAGCTCTGGCGCAGCGGCGCGCTGCCGACCAAGGCGATGCTGGTCGTCTCGCACAGCATCGAGGAGGCGGTGCTGATGGCCGACCGCGTGCTCGTGCTGGGCAGCGACCCGGGGCGAATCCGCAGCCAGCTGGCGATCTGGCTGCCGCGCCCGCGCCGTGCCGACAGCGAGGACGTGCGCCTGCTCGTCGACGTGGTCTCCGCGCTCGTCACCGCCGGCGCGGCGCGCCGCCTGCAGGACAGCGCGCCCGGCCCGCTGGTCGAACGCCTGCCGCGCGCGGACATCGCGCGCATCGACGGCCTGGCCGAGCACCTTGCGCGCCCGCCCTTCGAAGGCCACGCCGACCTGCCGGCGCTGGCCCGCGAGGCGGGCCTGCCCGACGGGGAGCTGCTGCCCGCCGCGCACGCGCTGGCCCTGCTGGGTCTTGCGCACCTGGACAGCGGCGACCTGCACCTGACGCCCCTGGGCAGCCGCTACGTCGCGGCGGCGCGGCCGCTGCGCCAGGAACTCTTCGGCCAGCAGCTGCTGACGCAGGTGCCGCTGGCCGCGCACGTGCGCCACGCACTGGAGGCCGAGGACGAGGGCCGGCTGCCCCAGGAGCCCTTCCTGCGCCTGCTCGCCCAGGAACTGGGCGAGGCCGAAGCCGCGCACGCGCTGCGCACGCTCGTCGCCTGGGCGCGCCACGGCGGCGTCTTCGAGTACGACTACCACACCGGCATCCTGTCGCTGCCAAGCGACCCCGACATCGACCCGGCGCCGGAGTGAGCCCGGGCGCCTGGGTCTTGGCGCAGCCTTGCGCAAGGCCCCGGTGCGCCCAGTGTCGCACCGGGCCGACACGGGACTTCCCTGCGATCGCGGCCACACGGGCCGCCGCTATATTGGAGGCACGCTCGCCCAGCCGCCGGAGGCGGCGGGGATCCGGACCTGGGTTCGAGCCTGGCGCCATTCAAATCTGTTCGAGGGGAATCCACGTGAGGAAGCATCCGTTTCATGCCGTCGCAGCCGCTGTCGCGACCCTGACCGCCCTGGCCGCGGCCGGTGTCCATGCGCAGGACGCGCAGCGCATCGAGATCACCGGCTCCAGCATCAAGCGCCTGGCCAGCGAAGGCGCCCTGCCGGTGCAGATCATCAATGCCGAGCAGATCCAGCGCTCGGGCGCGACCACCGTCGCCGACGTGATCCAGAAGCTGCCGGCGATGCAGGGCTTCACGATCTCGGACATCGCCATCGGCACCAACTCCGGCGGCATCGCCACCGCCAGCCTGCACGACATCGGCGAGTCCTACACGCTGGTGCTGCTCAACGGCCGGCGCGTGGCGCCGACCGGTTCGGGCAGCCGCATCAACCTGAATGCGATCCCGATGAGCGCGATCGAGCGCATCGAGGTGCTGACCGACGGCGCCTCGGCGCTCTACGGCTCGGACGCGATTGCCGGCGTCGTCAACTTCGTGCTCAAGCGCAGCCAGCAGGGCGGCAACGTCACCGCGCGCGTGGACGTGCCGCTGGAGGGCGGCGGCAAGTCCGGCAACGCCAGCGTCAGCTATGGCTTCGGCGACCTCGACAAGGACCGCTTCAGCCTAGTGGCCAGCTTCCGCCACGACGAGCAGCGGCAGCTCAAGTCCGGCGACCGCGATTTCGCCAAGACCTCCTACCTCGCCTTCGAGCACGACGGCACGCCCTACGTCTACGACCGCACCAGCACCTCGGCGATCCCGGCCAACGCCACCGTCACCTTCAAGAAGCTGCCGGGCGAGACGAGCGCGCTGCCGAGCTACTCCTTCAACCCGTACCAGAAGAAGAACGGGCAGTGCGCGCCGAACAACTACTACAGCCTGAACAACGCCGTTGGCGCCACCTCGGTGACGGAGATGTGCGCGTTTGACTTCGTCTCGACGATCGACATCTACCCCGAGTCCAAGCGCGATTCGTTCTACCTCAGCGGCCAGCTCAAGGCCAGCGACAAGCTCAGCTTCTTCAGTGACGTGGCCTTCTCGCGCCTGAACCTGATCGCCCGCATCGCGCCCAACCCGGTGCCGGTGCCGGTGTCCACCTCGTCGAGCTACTACTCGACCTACGTCCTGCCCTACCTGAGCGCCGACCAGGCCGCGCACGTCAACACCGTCTCGGCCTCGTACCGCGCCTCGGACTTCGGCACGCGCGACTCGCGCACGATCACCGACTCCAAGCACTTCGTCGTCGGCGCCGATGCCGAGCTCGGGAACTGGAACGTCAACGGCGCGCTGACCTGGTCGCAGAACGCCATCGACGAGCGCTACGTCGGCGGCTACTTCAAGACCGCCGAGTTCAACGACATGCGCAGCAAGGGCCTGTTCGACCCCTTCCTCGAGGTCGGCCAGCAGTCGGCAGCGGCACAGCAGTTGATCGCCGACGCGATCTTCGACGGCAAGGTCCGCAAGGAAAGCTCGACCATGCAGGGCGCCGACATCCGTGCGTCGGGCGACCTGATGAAGCTGCCGGCGGGCACGATGAGCCTGGGCGTGGGCGCCGACTGGCGCAACTACCACTTCAAGCGCGACCCCTCGCAGGCCGCGCTCGACGGCGAGATCTACAACTACGCGCCGGTGGCCCACTACGACATGAAGCGCGACGTCGCGGGCACCTTCGTCGAACTGCTGGTGCCGGTGCTGAAGGGCCTCGAATTCACGGGCTCGGTGCGCTACGACACCATCGGCGCGATCAAGAGCGACAGCGGCACGATCGGCGAGCGCATGAGCGCCACGACCTACAAGCTGGCGGGGCGCTATCAGGTCTCCCCGCAGCTGCTGCTGCGCGGCTCCTACGGCACGGGCTTCCGCGCGCCCGACATGCTCGACATCGCCAATCCGCTGACGCCCAACGGCGTCACCGCGGCAGCCTACGAATGCCCCTTCCCGGGCACCGACCCCTGCAAGCCGGGCAAGCTGCAGTACAGCCAGATGAACGGCGGCAACGCCGCGCTCAAGCCCGAGAAGTCCAAGCAGGCCACCTTCGGCATCCACGTCGAGCCCACGCGCGACTTCGCCGTCGGCTTCGACTACTGGCAGGTCAAGATTCGCGACGCGGTGAGCGGCGTCTCGGCCCCGCAGGCCTTCGCCAACCCGGAGAAGTACCGCGACCTCTTCATGCTCTACAAGACGCCGGCCGAGCCGCAGCTCTACTGGACCTTCATCAGCGCGTCGACCAACATCGGCCAGGCGATCAACAAGGGCATCGACTGGGAGCTGGTCGGCCGCATGCAGACCGCCATCGGCCGCCTGACCATGGGCGCTACCGGAACCTACCTGATCAAGTCGGAGTACACCCGGCCAGGGACGCAGAACGACTTCACCGACAGCATGGGCCACTATGGCGAGAACGCCGCGGTCTCGTTCCGCAACGTCTACCGCTTGACGGCCTCGCTGGAATCGGGCGCGTTCACCAACACGCTGACGATGAAGGCACGCTCGGGCTACACCGACCAGTACCAGCTCGTGCGCAATATGGTCACCAACAAGAACGAGCGCCTGTCGCTGACGGTCGGCGACTACTACACCTTCGACTGGCAGGGCGTCTACAAGGTGAACAAGGCGCTCGAGGTGCGGGCGGGCGTGAAGAACCTGCTCAACAAGAAGCCGCCGCTGACGCTGCGCGACTCCTCGGGCCACCAGGTCGGCTACGACCCGCGCTACGCGGATCCCTTCCTGCGCACCGTCTACGTCTCGGCGAGCTACGACTTCTGAGGCTGCGCGGCGGCCGGGTCGCCCACCCGGCCGCCTTCGTGCGCCGCAAGCCGCTCGCGCATCGCCTTCACCTCGAGGTAGTGCGCCGTCGTGTCGCGCCCGAGCGCGACGGAACCCAGGGCCGTCCCGCTCGGGTCCAGCACCAGGCCGAAGCTGAAGTCGACGTAGAGCTTGCGGCCGTTCTTGTGCAGCGCGCGCGTCGTGCGCACGGCGTTGCCGCCGCGGGTGTGGCCCGACTCGATCGCGCGCCGGTACGCGGCCCAGTGCGGGGCCCGTAGCCGCTCGGGGATGATCACGTCCAGGCTCTGGCCCAGCACCTCGGCGGCGGTGAAGCCGAAGACGGCCTGCGCGCCGGGGTTCCAGTGGCGGATCAGGCCTTCCCGGTCGGCGAAGATCACCGCGTCGGGCAACTGCTCGGCGATCGCCGCCAGCAGCGCGGGGCCGGCGCTCGTCATGCCGCCCTCCTTTCGTCTTCGGGCTGGGCGGCGGCCAGCACGCGTCGAACGCGTTCGCGCAGCGGCGGCAGGATCTCGGCCTCGAACCAGGGGTGGCGCGCCAGCCAGCGGTTGTTGCGCGGGCTCGGGTGCGGCAGCACGATCAGGTCCGGCCAGCGCCGGGCGCTGTCGCGCACGACCCCGGCGAGGCTGGAACGCGCCGCCTGCGGGCAATGCCAGGCCAGCGCGTGGCGGCCGATGACGAGCGTGAGCTGCACCCGAGGCAAGGCGTCGAGCAGCGGCTGCCGCCAGCGTTGCGCGCAGGCGGGCGGCGGCGGCAGGTCGCCGCCGCGGCCGGGGCCGGGGAAGCAGAAGGCCATCGGCACCAGCGCCACCTGCCGCGCGTCGTAGAAGACCTCGCGCGAGAGGCCAAGCCACTGCCGCAGGCGCTCGCCGCTCACGTCGTTGAAGGGAATGCCCGTCTCGTGCACGCGCCGCCCCGGCGCCTGCGCGGCCACGAGCAGGCGCGCAGCCGCATGGGCCTGCAGCACCGGCCGCGGCGCGTGCGGCAGCTGCGCCGCGCAGGCCGTGCAGGCGCGCACCTCGAGGAGCAGTTGCGAGAGGCCGTTCACCGGACTCACGCCCGGTCCCCATGCTCCAGCAGAGCCTTGAGCACGACGGCGTTGTTGTGCGCCTCGTCGCGGGCGGCGTAGACGAGCGTCGTCGTGCCCTCGCGCGCCCGCGCCTGCAACTCGGCGAAGGCCGTGCTGCCCTTCAGCTCGTGCCGGTAGCGCGTGCGGAACTCGTCCCACTTCGCCGGGTCGTGCCCGAACCACTGGCGCAGCGCGGTCGAGGGGCCGACCTCCTTGATCCAGTGGTCGACGCGCGCCTCGTCCTTGGAGACGCCGCGCGGCCACAGGCGGTCGACGAGGATGCGCTGGCCGTCGGCCGCCGCAGGCGGTTCGTACGCGCGCTTGAGGAGGATCTTCATCGCCGGCTCCCGCGGTCATCGCATGCTGCACGGGTGCCATGGTGCACCCTGCGCGTGCCGCCCGCTGCCGCGGTGGGCATGAACTGCGCGAGGAACAGGGGAAAGCCCGCAGCCGCGGCCCCGCACGATCCACGCTTGGGGTCGACCGCCGCCCGTTGCGGGTGCGGAGAATTGCCGACGTGCGCAAGCCGCGACTCGCGTTCACCATCAGAACTGCTCAAATCGAGGACGTCTTCTGCCGATGCAGTGGACTGACGACCCTGTCCCCCGACCGGGACGCCCCCGCCCCATCGCCCTCCCCGTGCCCTCCAACATCGCCCTGCTCCTGCGTGACGCCGCCGTGCAGTGGGCGCAGTCGGTGCGCGACAGCTACGTCGCGCTGCTGCCGCTGACCTTCCTCGGCGTCATCGCCACGCTGGTGCAGTACCTGCCGATCCCCGGACTGCAGGCCACGGCAAGCGAACTTCTGGGCCCGACGGCCCAGGTCGGCACCAGCCGGCTGCTGGCGGCCAGCCAGGGCCTGTTCGGCGTGGCGCTCGGACTCGCGCTGGCCATCCACCTCGGGCGGCGGCTCTCGCGCGGCGGCGACGAAGCGCCTTCGGCGTTCTGGCTGGGCCTTTGCGCGCTCGTCAACTTCGCCCTCTGGACGCTTGCGGTCGGCGGCAAGTCCAGGACCGGCGTCGACCTGCAGTCCACGCTGCTCGGGCTCACGGTGGGCAGCTACACGCCGTGGCTGATGATGCGGCTCTACCGCTGGCGGCGCCTGCAGATCCTCGGCGTACCCTACGAGAGCGACGTCGTCTTCCTGCACGCCACGCGCATGACCCTGCCCTTGATCGGTTCGGCGCTGGTGACCCTGGTCCTGATCCAGATCGAGTCGCGGATCGCGGCGGTCCTCGGTCCGCTCGCCTCGGAAGCCGGCGCCTGGCTGCTGACGCAGCTGCCCAGCGGCGGCCTGAAGACGGCGGGCATCCTGCTGATCAGCCAGTCCCTCTGAGCGCTCGGCATCCACGGCGACAACGTCATCGAGGCCTGGCTGCCGGAGCGCTTTTCGGCCGGCCCGGTCGCCTTCGATCCGTCCAAGGTCTGGCGCCCCTTGATCGACAACTTCGTCCATCTGGGCGGCTCCGGCGCGACGCTGGGCCTGCTCGTGGCGCTGCTGTGGAAGGCGCGCGAGGGCACGCACCGGCGCATCGCCCAGCTCTCGCTGCTGCCCACGCTCTTCAACGTCAACGAGCTGCTGCTCTTCGGCCTGCCGGTGGTGCTGCGTCCGCAGTTCCTGCTGCCTTTCGTGCTGCTGCCCGTCGGCCTGGCGCTGGCCGGCTGGGCCATGCTCGCAAGCGCGCTGCTGCCGCTGCAGGCGACGACGGTGCACTGGACGACGCCGGCCCTGCTTTCGGGCTGGCTGCTCACCGGTTCGTGGAAGGGTGTGGCCTGGCAGCTGCTGGTGATCGCCGTCAGCACGGCCTGCTACCTGCCGGCGGTGACGCGCATCGAGCGCGCGCGACACCGGCGTCAGCTCGACGCCTTGAACGCCGCCGCCGAGGCCATCCTGGGCGCGCGCCACCGGCATCGCCCGGCGCTGCTGCGCCGCGACCAGGCCGGCGAGATCGCGCGCGGCCTGCTCTCCGACCTCGGCCGCGCCATCGGCACGCCCGAAGTGCATCTCGCCTACCAGCCCAAGCACCGCGCCGACGGGACGGCCGTCGGCGCCGAGGCGCTGGTCCGCTGGACGCACCCGCGCTACGGCGAGATCCGCGCCGACGTCGCCGTCACGCTGGCCGAGGACGGCGAGCTCGCGGCGCGGCTCGGCCACTGCGTGCTCGAGCAGGCCTGCGCCTGCAAGGCGCGCTGGAACGCCCGCGGCCTGCACGCGGCGACGCTGGCCGTCAACGTCTCGCCGCTGCAGCTCTCGATCCCGGGCTTCGCGGGCGACGTGATCGCGCTGCTCGAACGCCACGGCTTAGCCGGCCGCGAGATCGAGCTCGAGATTACCGAGAGCCATGCGCTGCCGCTGGGGAGCGTGCTGCAGGACAACATGAGGCGCCTGGCCCATCACGGCGTGCGCCTGGCGATGGACGACTTCGGCATGGGCCATTCGTCGCTGCTGCACCTGCGGCACTTCCGCGTCGATGCGATCAAGATCGACGGCTCGCTCAGCCGCGAGGTGCCGGCCAGCGACGCCGCCTGCGACATCGTGCGCAGCATCGCCACCCTGGGGCGCTCGCAGCAGCTGGACGTGGTGGCCGAATTCGTCGAGACGCGCGAGCAGCGCAACGCCCTCGCCGCCCTCGGATGCACGCTGTTCCAGGGCTATCTGCACAGCCCGCCGCTGGCCGAAGCGGCGTGCCTGGACTACTTGCTGGCCTACCGGCCCGCGAGCGCGACACCCGCGGCCCCCGCAGCGCCCGCAGCGCTCGCAGCGCCTGCGGTGCCTCAGTCGCGCGAGGAAATCACTGGGCTACCCTCGACGCTGCGCGCTGCGGGATGAGCGCTTGGGAGCGGCCCGGCGCGCTCATGCCGGCTCGCTGCACCAACCGCGACCAGCCCTCGTCGATCTCCGCCTGCAGCGCCAATACATCCTCGGGCGAGAGCTTGCGGTAGCGGCGCTGCACGGCCAGGTACTCGGCGATCGGGCGCGAGGGCGCGTCGGAGTTGATCGTCCAGTGGTCGCCGTCCTCGACTTCGAGCAGCGGGAAGGCGCCGCTCTGCACCGCCAGGCGCGCAGCACCCAGGGCGCCGTCGTCGGCCAGGCCCCAGCCGTCCAGGCAGGGGATGAGCAGCGTGATGAGGCGCAGCCCGCGCATCGCCTTGGCCTTGGCGACCTTGCGCCGCAGGTCGGCGAGGTAGCCGACGCTGGCGGTGGCGACGTAGGGCACGCGGTGCGCGGCCATGATCTCGGTGAGGCTCTTCTTGCGCGTGGTCTTGCCCGCGGGCGTCGAGCTCGTGTAGGCGAAGCGCGGCGTCGACGAGGACTTCTGCGCGCCGGTGTTCATGTAGCCCTCGTTGTCGAGGCAGAAGTAGAGGATGTTCTCGTTGCGCTCGGCGGCCGAGGACAGGCACTGCAGCCCGATGTCGTAGGTGCCGCCGTCGCCGGCCAGCACGATGACGTTGGTCTCGTGCCGGCCCTGCGCGTCGAGCGCGCGCCGCAGGCCCGAGGCGGCGGCGGCGCTGGCCTCCAGCGTCGGCTGGTAGACGGGGATGCGCATCGAGCTGAAGGGCTGCGGCCCGGCGATGATGGCCATGCACGAAGGCGGCACGACTGCCATCGTGTCGGGGCCGAGCACGGCGAGGATGTGGCGCAGCGTGATCGGCTCCGAGCAACCGGGGCAGGCGGCATGGCCCGAGCAGAGCAGATCGTCTTCGCGCGCGGGGACGGCAAGCAGGGTGTTGTCCATGGTCGTCCTCTCACCTCACCCAGAGCGATTCGGGCCGCGGCTCGTTCTGCAGCACCTCGCCGACGAAGCGCGCGACGTGCTCGGGCGGCACGTTGACGCCGCCCACGCCGGCCAGGCAGCCGTGCAGGCGCGGCGCGTCGGCCACGCCGTAGAGCGCGGCGCGCAGCTCCTGGTGCAGCACGCCGCCGGCGCCGGGCGAGTGGTTGCGGTCGAGCACGACGATGTCGCACACGCCGGCCAGCGCCGCGCGCAGCGCGTGCACGGGCAGCGGGCGGAAGAGGCGCAGCTTGACCAGGCCGACGGCAAGGCCGGCCTCGCGCATGGCGTCGACCGCGTCGCGCGCGGTGCCGGCCATGCTGCCCATGGTGACGATGACCGTGTCGGCGCCGTCGCAGCGGTAGCGCTCGACGACGCCGTGGCTGCGCCCCGTCACTTCGGCAAAGGCGCGGTCGGCCTGCGCGGCAAGCTCGGGCACTTCGCTCATCGCCTGCTCGATCGCCTGGCGGTGGCGGAAGAACATGTCCTGCGAGATCACGTTGCCCCAGGAGGCGGGGCTGGCCGTGTCCAGGCGCTGCGTCGGCTTGAACGGCGGCAGGTAGGCGTCGACCTCGTCCTGCGACGGCACCGAGACCGGCTCGAGCGAGTGCGAGACGTAGAAGGCGTCGAGGTTGACCATCGCCGGAACGAGCACCGCCTCGGCGACGCGGTAGGCCTGCAGCACGGTGTCCAGCGCCTCCTGCGGGCTCTCGACGTAGTACTGGATCCAGCCGGTGTCGCGCTGCGCGAGGCTGTCGGTGTGGTCGGGCCAGAAGGCCCAGGGCGAAGCCACCGTGCGGTTGACGTTGGCCATGACGATGGGCGCGCGCGCGCCGGCCGCGTAGTGCAGCAGCTCGTGCATGAGCAGCAGGCCCTGCGAGGCGGTGGCGGTGAAGACGCGCACGCCGGCAAGCGAGGCGGGGATGCAGGCCGACATCACCGAGTGCTCGGACTCGGGGGTGAGCAGCTCGGCGTCGAACTCGCCCGCCGCCTGGAACTCGGTGATCTTCTCGAGCACCGGCGTCTGCGGCGTGATCGGGTACACCGGCACCACCTTGGGCCGCGCCAGCCGCGCGGCCCAGGCCACGGCGTGGTTGCCGGTCAGCAGCAGGGTCTGGCCTTGGCTCTTCACTTGCTGTCCTCGCTCATCGCCATCGAACCGGTCGGGCATTCGCGCACGCAGACGCCGCAGCCCTTGCAGTAGTCGGTGTTCACGGTGTAGTCCAGGCCCACGCGCTCGATCGCGAGGTCCGGGCAGTAGATGACGCAGTGGTCGCAGTTGATGCAGGTGCCGCAGGAGAAGCAGCGCTCGGTCTCGGCCAGCGCCTGCGCGGCGGCCAGGCCCAGCTGCACCTCGTCCTCGTCGGCGACGCGCGCATCGGCCTCGCGCCGTGGCGACTCGGCACGCGCGCGCTTGGGGTAGTAGTGCAGGCTGATCGCCGACAGCGGCACCACCGGCTCCGGGCCGTGGTCGTCCAGCGCCGGCGCCGGGGCCGGGCTGCCCAGGCCCCGCTCGCGCAGGCTGCGGTCGATCGCCAGCGCCGCGCGCTTGCCCATGCCCACGGCCTCGGTGACGAAGCGCGCCATGCTGGTGAGGTCGCCGCCGGCCCAGATCTTCCCGTCGCTGGTGGCACCGGCTGCAGCCGTCCAGAGCAGCGCCCCCTCGCGGCGCAGATCGCCGCCCAGGTCGTCCAGCCGCGGGTCCTGGCCGATCGCGCTGATCACCGCGTCGGCGGCGAGGGCGAAGCCGCTGTCCGCGACCTCGTCGAGCGTGAAGCGCCCGCGCTCGGCACCCGGCTGCATGCGCACGCGCACGCAGTCCAGCTCGAGGCGGCTGCTCGCCTGGGCATCCTCGTGCACGCGCACCTTGCGCAGCATGGCGCCGTCGACCAGCGTGATGCCTTCCTCGAGCGCCTCGACCACTTCCTCGCGCTGCGCCGGCATGCGCGCCTCGTCCTCGAGCGCGAGCAGCGTCACCGCGTGGCCGTGGCGGCGCGCGCTGCGCGCGACGTCGATGGCCGCACTGCCGCCACCGATCACCACCACCCGCGCGCCCAGTGCCGGCGGCTCGCCGCGGCTGCAGGCGGCGAGATAGCGTGCCCCGTCCAGGGCCCAGCCCGCGTCCGCGGGCAGTGCCGGCAGCTGCTTGGGCTGCTGCGCGCCGAGGGCGACGAAGACGGCGTCGTGCGCCTGCGCGATCGCCGCCAACGCCTCCTGCCCCTGCACGGCGTGGCCCAGGCGCACGTCGACGCCAAGCGCCACGATGCGCGCGATCTCGCCGTCGAGCACGCGGCGCGAGAGGCGATAGGCCGGGATGCCATGGCGCATCACGCCGCCGAGCGCGTCGCTGGCCTCGAACAGCGTCACCGCGTAGCCGAGGCGCCGCAACTGGTAGGCCGCGGACAGACCCGCCGGCCCGCCGCCGACGATCGCCACGCGCCCGGGCGCCGTCGTCGCTGCGGCCTGCGGCATCCAGCCGGCGTCGAGTGCGGCGTCGCCGATGAAGCGCTCGAGGCGGCAAATCGACAAGGCCTCGTCGTACTCCGCGCGGTTGCACGCGGTCTCGCAGGGGTGATGGCAGACGCGACCGGCGATCGCCGGGAAGGGGTTGTGGCGCATCAGCGTCTGCCAGGCGCCCTGCAGGTCGCCGCTGCGCGCCTGGCCGATCCAGCGAGCGATCTCGCCACCCACCGGGCAGGCCTTGCGGCAGGGCGAGGGTGCTGCGAGGTGGCGCGGCGTGGACGCGCGCCAAGTGCCGGTGTGGATCGCTTCGGTGGTGCCGGTGGTCCAGATCGGCGGCACCGGCGGCGGCACGGGCAAGGGAGCGTTCATCGTCCGGCCTCCTGCAGCAGCGCGTGTGCGGCCTGCCAGCCGCTGCGCACCGCGGCGATGTTCTCGTCGTGCAGGCGCGGCGACATCGCGACCACGGTGCGTTCGAGCACCTCGAGCGTGGGCGCCTTCAGCGTGCAGGCCAGGGCGCCGAGCAGCGCCGAATTGACGATGCGGCCAAGGCCTTGCGCGCGCGCGATGCCCAGGCCGTCGACGGGCAGCACGCGGCGCCCGGGCAGCGAGGCGGCGAACTCGGCCGCCTCGCGTGCCGAGTTGACGACGATCAGCGTGTGCTCGTCGGCGCTGGCCAGCAGCCGCCCTTCGAGCAGGCTGGCGTCGAAGCAGAGGATGGCGTCGGCGCGCTCGATGTCGCAGCGCACGCGGATGGGGCGCTCGGCCACGCGCAGGAAGGAACTGACCGGCGTGCCGCGGCGCGCGCCGCCGTAGCTGGCGAAGCACTGCACCTGCAGGCCTTGCGCGAAGTAGGCCGCGGCGAGCAGGTTGCCCGCGGTCTGCGCGCCCTGCCCGCCCCGGCCCTGGATGATGATCTGCCGCATGGCTCTACCTCGGGGTCGCGCGGCGCGGCGGCCGCGGGCGCTCAGCCGTGCAAAGCGTCGTACTTGGCCTGCAGCTGCTCGGGCGTCTCGACGTGGTTGGGGTCCTGCACGATGCAGTCGGCCGGGCAGACGAGCTTGCACTGCGGCTCGTCCTCGGCGCCCACGCATTCGGTGCAGCGGTCGGGGTCGATGATGTAGATCGGGTCCGCCGCGCTGATCGCTTCGTTCGGGCACACGGGGCGGCAGGCATCGCAGGCGGTGCAGGTGTCGAGGATGATCAATGCCATGGTCTTGCTCCAGAGGTGGACGCACGCGGGCGTCGGTTGGTCGGGGAGGCCTCGGCCGGGCGCTGCCCCGACGCCTTTCGTTCAAGGGCTCAGGCGGCGGCCGCCTCGAGCGCGTTCAGCTTGGCATGACGGTAGGCGCCCCAGAGCGCCGCACCGATCGCGCCGGCGTAGATCGAATCGGGGTGCGAGCGCACCTGGACGTTGACCTTCTCGTTGACCATCTCCTCCTGGATCGCCGCCAGCAGGCCGCCGTCGAGGGCAAGGCCGCCGGTGAGCAGCGTGACGCCGCTCTTCACGCCGGTGACCTTGAGCAGCTTGACGATGCGCGAGGCCATCGAGACGTGGATGCCCTTGAGGATGTCGGGCGTGGAGATGGCGCGGCTGACCATGTTGATGACGTCGGTCTCGGCGAGCACGGCGCAGATCGAGCTGACCTTCTCCGGGTCCTTGGCGGACTTGGAAAGATCGCCGATGTCCTCGACCGCGACGCCGAGGTAGCGCGCGATGTTCTCGAGGAACTGGCCCGAGCCCGAGGCGCACTGGCTGGTCATCTTGTAGGCCAGCACCTTGCCTCGTTCGTCGATGCTGATGGCGCGGCCGTTGAGTGCGCCGATGTCGACCACCGCGCGTGCCTCGGGGTCGAGGTAGACGCCGCCGCGCGCGTGCGTGGTCATCGAGTAGAAGTGGCCGGTGGAGAACTTGACGTTCTCGCCCTCGCCGGTGGTGGCGACGTAGGCGACGTCTTCGGGCTTCATGCCGGCGTCGGCGAGCACGGCCTCGTAGCCCTCGCGCGCCAGCGTCAGCGGGTCGCGGCGGCGGATGCGCTCGCAGCGCTTGGCCAGCCACTCGATGCGGCCGTCGTCGTGGGTGCGGAAGAGAACCGACTTGACGGCGCCGGAGCCGATGTCGATGCCGATCGTGAGGGTCATGATCTGGGGTCTCCTGCTCGGTTTGCTCGGATTGCTCGGGTTGCTTCGTCGCGTGTCGTGGGCCGGCTCAGGCGCGCGCCTCGGCCGTCTTGCCTTCCTCGACCACCGCGCGCCAGGCGAAGGTCGCGCCGCCGAGCGCCCCGGTGTAGATCGAGTCGGGGTTGATGTTCAGCGTGAGGTCGCCGTAGTTCTCCTTCACGAGCTCCAGCAGCGCCTTGACCGCGGCCTCGTTCTTGGCCACGCCGCCGGTGAAGGTGAACTCGTTGCGGATGCCGCCCGAGCGCGCGAGGATGGACATCGCGCGCAGGATGATCGAGCGGTGCAGCCCGGCCATGATGTCCTCGCGCTTGTCGCCCAGCGCAAGGCGGTCGCGCAGCTCGGCGCCCGCGAACACGGTGCAGGTGCTGTTGATGCGCACGGCCTTGGTGCTCTTCATGGCCAGCGGCCCGAGCTCGTGCAGGCCCATGTTCATCTCGTCGGCGATGTAGCCGAGGTAGCG
>CAUJJO010000117.1 GCA_963205125.1 Pseudomonadota bacterium
CTCGGCCGGATGACGATGGGAAAGCCGGTGCCGCCGGTGATCTGCGCGATGCGCCGCTGCACCCTCTGCGCCTCGTCCCAGCTGTGCGCGATGCCGCTCTTGGCCGAGTCCAGGCCGATGGCGGTCATCGCGTCCTTGAACTTGAGCCGGTCCTCGGCCTTCTCGATCGCGTGCTCGTTGGCGCCGATCAGCTCGACGCCGTGGCGCTCGAGCACGCCGTGGCGGTGCAGGTCGAGTGCGCAGTTCAGCGCCGTCTGCCCGCCCATGGTCGGCAGCAGCGCCATCTTCTCGCCGGGGTGCGCCTGGCGCTCGCGCGCGATGATCTTCTCCACCATCTGCCAGGTGATGGGCTCGATGTAGGTGGCGTCCGCCATCTCCGGGTCGGTCATGATCGTCGCCGGATTGCTGTTGACGAGGACGACGCGGTAGCCCTCCTCGCGCAGCGCCTTGCAGGCCTGGGCGCCGGAGTAGTCGAACTCGCAGGCCTGGCCGATGACGATGGGGCCGGCGCCGATGATGAGGACGCTGTGCAGGTCTTGACGCTTGGGCATGTCAGCGTACTTCCATCAGATTCACGAAGTGGTCGAACAAATGGCCGATGTCGTGCGGCCCGGGCAGCGCTTCCGGGTGGCCCTGGAAGCTGAACGCGGGGCGCTCGATGTGCGCCATGCCCTGCAGCGTGCCGTCGAAGAGGCTGACGTGCGTGGCGCGCAGCGTCGGCGGCAGCGACTCCCGCTCGACCGCGAAGCCGTGGTTCTGGCTGGTGATGGCCACGCCGCCGTCACCCAGATCCTTCACCGGGTGGTTGGCGCCGTGATGGCCGAACTTCATCTTGAAGGTCCGGGCGCCGCAGGCCAGGGCCATGATCTGGTGACCGAGGCAGATGCCGAACACGGGGATGCCGACGGCCAGGAACTCGCGCACCGCCTCGATCGCGTAGTCGCACGGCTCGGGGTCGCCGGGGCCGTTGCTCAGGAAGATGCCCTGCGGCTGCAGGGCCAGCGCCTCGCGCGCGGGCGTGCGTGCCGGCACCACGGTGATGCGGCAGCCGCGGCTGGCCAGCATGCGCAGAATGTTGCGCTTGACGCCGAAGTCGTAGGCCACGACGTGGTGCGTGGCGTCGACGAGCCGCCCGTAGCCTTCGCCCAGGCGCCACTCGGTCTCGGTCCATTCGTAGGGCGTGGCGGTGCTGACCTCCTGGGCGAGGTCCAGCCCGATCATCGACGGTGCGGCGCGCGCCGCGGCCACCGCCTCGGCGCGCTCCCGCTCACCGACTTCGGCACCCGGCGCGAAGGCGGTGATGCAGCCGTTCTGCGTGCCGCTGCTGCGCAGGTGGCGCGTCAGGCGCCGCGTGTCGATGTCGGCCAGCGCGACGACGCCTTCGCGCTTCAGGTAGTCCGGCAGCGTCTCGGTGGCGCGGAAGTTGGACATGCGCGCGGGCACGTCGCGCACGATCAGGCCGGCGGCCTGCACGCTCGCGGACTCGACATCCTCGGCGTTGACGCCGGTGTTGCCGATGTGCGGATAGGTCAGCGTGACGAGCTGGCGACGGTAGCTCGGATCGGTGAGCACTTCCTGGTAGCCGGTCATGGCGGTGTTGAACACCACCTCGCCGACCGTGCGGCCGGCCGCACCGATCGAGGAACCGAGAAAGGTCGCGCCGTCCGCGAGGGCGAGAAGCGCACGAGCGCGCGCGCTGGACTGAAGGGGCAGCAAAGGGGACTCCGGGATTCGCTCGCCCAGCTCCACCCCGGGCCGCGGGGCCGGGAATGAATCCGAGGGAAACCGGTGTCGGGATTTCGCTAGGCTGCGATGTTGGCGGGTAAACCTGAAGATTATAGCGCGGCGATGCCCGCGCGGGCGATCTGGGCATCTTCGCCGCTCTTCACCCCGCTTACGCCGACCGCGCCGACGACCTCGCCCTCGACGACGATGGGCACGCCGCCCTCGAGCGCGGCCACCAGCGGCGCGCTCAGGAAGGAGGTGCGGCCGCCGTTGATCATGTCCTCGTAGACCTTGCTCTCGCGCCGGCCGAGCGCCGCGGTCTGCGCCTTCGCGGGCGCGATCTGCGCCGAAATCGGCGGCGCGCCGTCCAGGCGCTGCAGCCACAGCAGGTGGCCGCCGTCGTCGACGATGGCGATGCAGACCGCCCAGTGGTGGGCCAGGGCCTCGGCCTGCGCCGCCGCGGCGATGCGGCGTACGTCCTCGAGCACGAGCTGCGGCTTGGTCTTCATCGCGCGGTCCGGTCGGCCGGATGGGTTCTGCTGCCGTCGACCATAGCTCATGCCTTGCCGGCGCGCCAGCCGGGGCGACACGCAGGCCGATCACGCAGGCCGATCACGCAGGCCGATCGCGCAGGCCGATCGCGGAGCGGCGCGGTGGTCGGGCCGAAGTCGAGCTCTTGAACCAGCGCCGGATCGCCGCCACCTTCGGGCTGCGTCGGCCTTCCCCAAGCGAGAAGCGAAAAGCGAGAAGCGAAAAGTGCCCGGCCGACTAGAATCCACGGGAATCGTTTTCAAACGGAGGTCGCATGTCGACGAACACCGAACGCTACGGCGGCACGCCGCTCGTCCTCGGGCAGGAGCGCAACCGCGTGCTGCGCAACACCTATGCGCTGCTGGCGCTGTCGATGATCCCCACGGTGCTCGGCGCCTGGGTCGGCGTGGCCACCGGCCTGACCAGCGCGATGTCGCCGTTGATCGGCCTCGTCGTCTTCCTCGTCGGCGCCTACGGCTTCATGTTCGCCATCCAGCGCAACGCCAATTCGGGCCTGGGTGTCGCGCTGCTGCTGGGCTTCACCTTCTTCATGGGGCTGATGCTGGCGCGGTTGCTGTCGGTCGTGCTGTCGATGGGCAACGGCGCAAGCCTCGTGATGATGGCCTTTGCCGGCACCAGCGCGGCCTTCTTCGGCATGGCGCTGCTGTCCACCGTCGTCAAGCGCGACCTCTCGGGCTTCTCGCGCTTCCTCTTCATCGGCGCGATCGGCATCCTGGTCGTGGGCATCGCCAACGTCTTCGTGCAGAGCGGCGCGCTGATGATGACGCTGGCCGTGCTGGCCATCCTCGTCTTCTCGGCCTTCATCCTGGTCGACCTCAAGCGCGTGCGCGACGGCGAGGAGACCAACTACGTGATGGCCACGCTCGGCGTCTACCTGAGCCTCTACAACGTCTTCCAGAGCCTGCTGGCGCTGTTCGGGATGCTCGGCGGCGAGGACTGAAGCCAGGGCACGCCGCGGCGGTGGCCGCTTCGAGCCGAGGGCCCCGCGCGGGGCCCTTTTCCGTTGGCCGTTTCCTTCCCATCCCCTATCCGCTTCCCGACGACAGGACCGCACCTGCGCCCCGCCACGATGACCTCCGACCTCGGCTTTCGCCTGCCCCGAATCCACCTCCCGGCTGCGGGCCTCGACCTGCGCAAGTGGGCCGTCGTCGCCTGCGACCAGTACACCTCGGAGCCGGCCTACTGGGACGCGGTCGAGCGCGAGGTCGGCGACGCGCCCTCGACGCTGCGGCTGATCTTCCCCGAGGTCCACCTGGACGATGCCGACGCCGCGGCGCGCATCGCGGGCATCCAGGCGGCGATGCGCGACTACCTCGCGCGCGGCCTGCTGGTCGAGCACGCCGGGGCGGTCTACGTCGAGCGCCGCGTCGGCGGACGCACGCGCCATGGCCTCATGCTCGAACTCGACCTCGAGCACTACGACTTCGCCGCCGACTCGAGCAGCCTGATCCGGCCGACCGAAGGCACCCTCGTCGAACGCATCGCGCCGCGGGTGGCGGTGCGCCGCGGGGCGGCGCTCGAACTGCCGCACGTGATGGTGCTGATCGACGACCCGCAAGGCACGGTGATCGAGCCGCTCGTGCGCGAGCGCGACGCGCTGGCGCCGCTCTACGACATCGAGCTGATGGCCGGCGGCGGCCACCTCAGCGGCTGCGCCGTCGATGCGCCGCGCGCGGCGCGGCTGGTCGCCGCCCTCGAGGCGCTGGCCGATCCGGGTGCCTTCGCGCGCCGCTACCGCGTGCCCGAGGGCACGCCGGTGATGCTGTTCCCGGTGGGCGACGGCAACCACTCGCTGGCCACCGCGAAGGCGACCTGGGACGAGATCAAGGCCGGCGCCGGCCCCGACCATCCGGGCCGGCATGCGCTGGTCGAGGTCGTCAACATCCACGATCCGGCGCTCGTCTTCGAACCCATCCACCGCCTGTTCTTCGGCGTCACGGTCGACCTGCGCGAGGAGCTGAGCGAGGCCTTCGGCAGCGCGCTGCACTGGAGCGAAGTCGCGACGGCGGCGGCGATGCGCGAGCAGGTCGGCACCCATGCCCGCCGCTTCGGCCTGATCGGCCCCGGCGGCGCGCATTTCTCGGTCGGCGAGATCGAAGGCGCGCCCGAGACCCTGGGACTGGACGCGCTGCAACCCTTCGTCGACCAGCGGCTTGCCGCCGACGCGATGGCCGACGTCGACTACATCCACGGCGACGAGGTGCTCGAGCGCCTGGCGCAGCAGCCGGGGCACGCCGGCTTGCACTTGCCGGCGCTCGACAAGAGCGAGCTGCTGCGGCGCGTCGTCCACAAGGGCCCGCTGCCGCGCAAGACCTTCTCGATCGGCGAGGCGCACGAGAAGCGCTACTACGTCGAGGCCAGGCGCATCGTACCGGCCTGAGCGTGCACCCCTCCCTGAAACCTCGGCCACCGACCTCATGACCTCGCTCTTCGACCCGATCCGCCTTGGCGACATCCCGGTGCAGACGCGCATCGTAATGGCGCCGCTCACGCGCAACCGCGCACCGGACCAATGCCCGAACGAGCTGATGCAGCGCTACTACGCGCAGCGAGCCGACCCGGCCACCGGTGCCGGCCTCATCGTCACCGAAGGCACGCAGATCTGCGCCGAAGGCCAGGGCTACATCGACACGCCCGGCATCCACCGCCCCGACCAGGTCGCGGCCTGGCGCCGCATCACCGACGCCGTGCACGCCCGCGGTGGACGGATCGTCGTGCAGCTCTGGCACGTCGGCCGCATCTCGCGCGTCGAGCTGCAGCCGGCAGGCGCGGCCCCGGTGTCGTCGACCGCGCGCGCGGCACGCGCCAAGACCTTCCTCGCGGGCGGCTTCGTCCCGGTGTCGGCCCCGCGCACGCTGCGAGGCGACGAGATCCCCGGCGTGATCGAGGCCTATCGCCACGCCGCGCGCTGCGCGATGGACGCCGGCTTCGACGGCGTCGAGGTGCACGGCGCCAACGGCTACCTGGTCGAGCAGTTCCTGCGCGACAGCATCAACGACCGCGCGGACGAATGGGGCGGCAGCATCCCCAAGCGCATCCGCTTCCTCGTCGAGGTGATGCGCGCCGTCAGCGCCGAGATCGGCAGCGGCCGTACCGGACTGCGCCTGTCACCGGTGACGCCGGCCAACGACGCCGGGCAGGACAGCCACGCGCAGGCGCTCTATGAGGCCGCGGTGAGCGCGCTTGCGCCGCTGCGCCTGGCCTACCTGCACGTGATCGAGGGCGCGACCGGCGGCGACCGTGACCTCTCGGCGCAAGGCGCGCCCTTCGACTACGCGGCGCTGCGCCGTCTGCACCCCGGCGCGTGGATCGCGAACAACGGCTACGACCGGCAGATGGCGCTGGATGCCGTCGCTTCCGGCGCCGCCGACCTCGTCGCCTTCGGCCGCCCCTTCATCGCCAACCCGGACCTGGGCCGGCGGCTGCGCGAAGCGGCGCCGCTGGCCAGCGGCGACCGCACGACCTTCTACGGCGGCGGCGAGCGCGGCTACACGGACTACCCGGCGCTCGCCCCGTCGGCGTAGTCGCCGGGCAGAACGGACACGACGCTGCGGCGAGCGCGAGGCCGGAGCCCGCGGCTTTCAGCCCAGCACCTCGAGCACCCGCTCGACCGGCCGGCCCAGGCGCGCACCCTTGGGGCCGACGACGATCGGCCGCTCGATCAGCACCGGGGTCGCGTGCATCGCACGCGCAACTTCGTCGTCGCTCAGCTTCGGATCGTCCAGGCCCTGTTCCATGTACTCGGGCTGCTTGGTCCGCAGCAGCGCGCGCAGCGGCTCGCCACTCGCCCGCGCGATCGCCTCGAGCTCGCGCACGCTCGGTGGCGTCTTCAGGTACTCGACGACCTTCGGCTCGACGCCCTGCGCGCGCAGCAGCTCGAGCGCCTTGCGCGAAGTGCTGCAGCGCGGGTTGTGATAGATCGTGATCGTTTCCATCTTCCGGCCTCCGCGAAAAGCCTAACCCAACATGAGTCGGCCTACTCGCCCTCGATCATGAAAGCCCGAGCGGCCGCGCGCCCGCCTCGCCGCCCCGGACGTACACAAATGCTTGCAAGCCCGCCCCCGGCCCGGCGCGGGCGCGGCGGCCTTGCGCAGGGTGATTCACGCCAGAATCGCGGGCGCAACGACAGGAATCCCGGAGGACGCATGAAGAAGCACCTGATCGCACTTGGCCTGCTGCTTGGCCTTGGCACCCAGGCCGGCGCCGCGATCGACATCCAGTTCGACTTCAGCTACGACAGCACCGGCTTCTTCACCGGCCATGCGGAGCGGCGCAGCGCGCTGGACGCCGCAGCCGCGGTCTTCGAGACCCGCTTCGCCGACAGCCTCGACGCCATCGCCTCGTCGGGCGAGAACAACTTCAACTTCAGCTTCTTCAACCCCTCCTCGTCGATCGGGATGGGCGTGACGCTCGGCGGGCAGAGCCTCGATGCCGGCGTGATCCGGATCTTCGTCGGCGCCGCCGATCTCGGCAGCAGGCTGGGCATGGGGGGGCCGGGCGGCTTCGACTGCTGGGGCGCCGGCAGCTTCTGCGTCGATGCCGTCAGCCGCGGCCAGGGCAATACATCCGGCACGGGCGCCACCGATTTCGGCCCCTGGGGCGGCGCCATCAGCTTCAGCAGCACGGCGAACTGGCACTTCGGGCTCGACACCACCGGCCTGAACGGCAGCACGAACGACTTCTACTCGGTGGCCGTGCACGAGCTGGCCCACGTGCTGGGCTTCGGCACCGCCGATTCCTTCGGCAAGCACGTCGGTGGCGGCCGGTTCGTCGGGCCGAGCACGGGTTCGGTTGCGCTCGACAGTGAGGGCCACCATTGGGCCGCGGGCACCCGCAGTGCGATCGAGGGCAGCGGCAGCTTTGCCGCAAACATGGTGCCCGCCCTGCTGCGCGGCACGCGCGCGGCCTTCACCGACCTGGACTACGCCGCCATGAACGACATCGGCTGGCAGGTCACCGCCGTTCCCGAAGCGCAGACCTGGGCGATGTTCGTGGCCGGCCTGGGCGTCTTGACGCTCGCCCGCCGCCGCCGCAAGGCCTGAGGCGCGCCGCTGGCGCTACGCCGAGGCCTCGCGGTCGAAGACCGCAAGGCTCTCGACGTGCGCCGTGTGGGGGAACATGTTGACGACGCCGGCGGCGCTGCAGCGGTAGCCGGCCTGGTGCACCAGCAGCCCGGCGTCGCGTGCCAGTGTCGCCGGATTGCAGCTGACGTAGACGATGCGCTGCGGCGGCTGCCAGCCGGCCACGGGTGAGGCGCGCCGGTCGGCAAGCGCCTTGACCAGCGCGAACGCGCCTTCGCGCGGCGGATCGACGAGCCAGCGATCGGCATGGCCGGCTGCGAGAAGCTCCCCCGCGCCGATCTCGAACAGGTTGCGGGTTTCGAACGTCGTCTTGTGTGCCAGACCGTTGGCCTGCGCGTTCTGCTGCGCCCGCTCGACCAGCACCGCGCTGCCTTCGATGCCCAGCACCTGCGCTGCCCGCGTGGCCAGCGGCAACGTGAAGTTGCCCAGGCCGCAGAACCAGTCGATGAGGCGCTCATGCGCCTGCGGCTCGAGCAGGCGGATCGCACGCGCCACCAGCACGCGGTTGATGTGCGGGTTGACCTGCGTGAAGTCGGTCGGCTTGAACGGCATCGCGACGCCGAACTCGGGCAGCGCATACGAAAGCTCCGGGCCCTCGTCGTCGAGCCGGTGCACGGTCTCCGGGCCCTTGGGCTGCAGCCACCACTGCACGGCGTGACGCCCGGCGAAGGCGCGCAGGCGACCGGCGTCCGCATCGGACAGCGGCTGCAGGTGACGCAGCACCAGCGCTGTCACCGCGTCGCCCGCTGCAAGCTCGATCTGCGGCACGCGGTCGCGCTGCTCGAGCGTGCCGATCAAGTCGCGCAGCGGCAGCAGCAGCGCGCTCACCGCGGGCGGCAGCACCGCGCACTCGCGCATGTCGGCGACGTAGCGCGACTTGCGCTCGTGAAAGCCCACCAGCACCGTGCCCTTCTTCGCAACGAAGCGCACCGACAGCCGCGCCCGCCAGCGGTAGCCCCAGGCCGGCCCTTCGATGGCCCGCAGCATCTGCTGCGGCCTCACCTTCGCGAGGTGCAGCAGGTTGTCCTCCAGCACGCGCTGCTTGATCGCCACCTGCGCCGCCGGATGCAGGTGCTGCATCTTGCAGCCGCCGCAGGCGCCGGCGTGCAGGCCGAAGTGCGGGCAGCCCGGGCGCACGCGCTGCGCGCTCTCGCGCGCGAGCGCGGCAAGCTGGCCCTGCTCCCACTGGTTCTTGCGCCGCGTGATCGCCGCCTGCACGCGCTCGCCGGGCAGCGCGCCCTCGATGAAGACCACCTTGCCGTCGGCGCGATGCGCCACACCCTGAGCGTCGAGATCCAGCGATTCGACCTCGAGCCATTCCTCTTGCGCTGTCATCGCGCAATTATCCGGGGCGAGGCCCCTCTCCCTCCGCCTCTCCCGCCGCGCGGGAGAGGGCCGGGGTGAGGGTGCCGGCCGACCACCGACCACCGCCCCCCGACGGACGCCGCGAAACCCTCAGGGCGAGACGTACTCGCTCACCACCTTCCAGCGCCCGTCCTGGATTTGCGAGAGCCGGCTGGCCATGCTGCCCAGGCGCTTGCTGGGGCCGTAGGTCAGTTCCGGCGTGCCGAAGATGTCGGGCGGGAACTTCATCGTGTCCATCACCTTGATGAAGCTGTCGGTCGTGAGGTTCGCGCCGGCCTTGCCGGCGACCTGCGCGAACATGTCGATGATGTCGTAGCCGTAGACCGAGAACACGGTCGGATCCTCGTTGAACTTGGTCTTGTACTTGGTAGCCCAGAAGCGCACGGGCTGCGAGGCGTCGTCGAGGTAGGGGTGCTGCGTGGACATGGTGGCGTAGATGCCGTTCATCGTCGGCCCGCCGAGCTTGTGGATCAGGTCGGTGTACGCCCCCTGCGAGCCGACGAAGACCGGGTTGAAGCCCAGCTTGCGTGCGGTGGCCACGGTGCCGATGGTCTCGCGGATGAGGGTGCCGAGCACGACGAAGTCGCAGTTGGCGGCCTTCATCTTCGCGACCTGCGAGGAGAAGTCGGTCGCGCCACGCTTGAACGAGGTCTTCTCGACCATGCTCAGGTTCATCTCCTTGAGCGCGGTCTCCGCGCCGCGCAGCACCTCGAGGCCGAACTCGTCGTCCTGGTAGATCGTGCAGATCGCCTTGGGCGACTTCTCCTTGATCAGCTTGGGCACGAAGACGTGGATCTGCTCGTAGTAGGGCGTGGCGAAGGCGTACTTGAGCCGATGGAAGGGCTCGTACATCTCGCGCGCCGCCGTCACCGGCATGAAGTTGATGATGTTCTTCTCGAACTGCACCGGCATCGCGGCGAGGTTGTGCGCCGTGCCGATGTGGCCGACCATCATGAAGATCTTGTCCTGGTTGACGAGCTTCTGCGCCGCCAGCACCGCCTTCTTCGGGTCGTAGCCCGAGTCCTCGACGATCAGCCGCAGCTTGCGGCCGTTGACGCCGCCCTGCTCGTTGATCTCGTCCACGCGCAGCATCATCCCCAGGCGCACCTGCTTGCCGAAGCCCGCCAGCGGCCCGGAGAGGTCCTGGATCGAGCCGAGCAGGATCTCGTTCTTGCTCACGCCCTGCTGCTGCGCCTGCGCAGCCCCGCCCAGCAGCGCCAGCGCGCAAGCCGCAACCGTCGCCCATGCACCTCGTTTCATCTCGCGTCTCCTTGGGGTGGAGGGCCTGTCTCAGGCCCGGTACATCGCTTCGATCTGCGAAGCGTACTTGCTCTGGACCAGCTTGCGCTTGAGTTTCATGGTCGGCGTCAGCTCCTCGTCCTCGGCGCCGAGCTGCGTGTCCAGCAGCCAGAAGCGCTTGACCTGCTCGACGCGCGCGAACTTGGCGTTGACCTTGTCGACCTCGCGCTGGATCAGCGCGAGCACCTCGGGCGCGCGCGTGAGGCTGGCGTAGTTGCCGAAGGGCACGTCGTGGTCCTGCGCGAAGCGCTCGACGTTCTCCTGGTCGATCATCACGATGCACAC
>CAUJJO010000118.1 GCA_963205125.1 Pseudomonadota bacterium
CGGCTGGACGCGCAGGGAAAGACGCTCTCGCACGCGCTGATGGACATGGAGGTGCGCGCGCCCAAAGCGCTGCTGGCCGCTGCGAAGCGTGGCGACGCGGCGGACGGCGTGCCGGTGAAGAAGGCGGCAAAGGCGAAGCCCGCGAAGCGCGTGGCGAAGAAGAAGCGCTGAGGCGAGGGCATGCACACGGGGGGCGCACCGGATCCTGAGCATCTCGCGATCCTCTCGCGCGCCCTCGACCGTCTGAACGAAGTCTTCGCCGCGCTGCCCGCCGCCCCCGAGCACACGCGGCCGGAGGCCGCGGCTCCTGCCATAGCCCTGCAGGCGGTGCTTCAAGAAACGGCCACGCGCATGCAGGACAACTTCCCTTATCACCACCCGCTCTACGCCGGGCAGATGCTCAAGCCGCCACACGCGGTGGCGCAGCTCGCCTACGCCATGGCGATGAGCGTGAACCCGAACAACCACGCGCTCGACGGCGGGCGCGCGAGTTCGGCGATGGAGCGCGAGGCGGTGGCCGGCATCGCCGCGATGTTCGGCTGGGACGCGCCCCTGGGCCACCTGACCAGCGGCGGCACCATGGCCAACCTCGAGGCGCTGTGGGTCGCCGGGCGCCTGCACCCAAAGCGGCGCATCGTCGCCTCCGAGCAGGCGCACTACACGCACGGCCGCATCACCGAGGTGCTGAAGATCCCGTTCCAGGCGATCGCGCACGACGCGCAGGCGCGCATGGACATGAGCGCGCTGCAGGCGGCACTCGATGTCGGCGAGGTCGGCACCGTCGTCGTCACACTCGGCACCACGGCCGCGGGTGCGGTCGACCCGCTGCCGCAGATCCTGCGCCTGCGCGAGCGCTACGGCTTTCGCATCCACGTCGACTCGGCCTACGGCGGCTACTACCGGCTGGCCGGCAACCTCGCGCCGCAGGCGCACGCGGCGTATGAGGCGATCAGCGAAGTCGACTCGATCGTCGTCGACCCGCACAAGCACGGCCTGCAGCCCTACGGCTGCGGCTGCGTGCTGTTCAAGGACCCGTCGGTCGGCCGCTTCTACCGCCACGACTCGCCCTACACCTACTTCAGCTCCAAGGAGCTGCACCTGGGCGAGATCAGCCTGGAGTGCTCGCGCGCCGGTGCTGCGGCGGTGGCGCTGTGGGCGACGATGCAGTGCTTCCCGCTGCAGCGCGGCGGCGCCTTCGCGCAGGGGCTGGAGGCCTGCCGCGAGGCGGCACTCGAACTGCACCGGAGGGTCAGCGCCGACGCCCGCTTCCTCGCCGGCCCGACGCCCGAGCTCGACATCGTCGTCTGGGCGCCGCGCGGTGCCAGCGCCAGCGAAGTCTCGGCGCGTTCGCAGGCGGTGTTCGAGGCCGCCGCGCGCGAGGACCTGCACCTGGCGGTGGCGAGCTTCCCGCGCGCGATGTTCCCGCACTGGCCGCTGCAGTGGGACGCCGAGCGCGTCACCTGCCTGCGCTCCTGCCTGATGAAGCCCGAACACCGCGAATGGGTCGGCGAGATCTGGACCCGGCTTGCGCGCGCGACCGACGCCGTCCTCGCCGCCTGAACCAAGGAGCCGCACATGCACATCCGACACCTGATCAACGGCGAGGCCGTCGACAGCCGCGACCGCTTCGAGACCCTCAACCCGGCCAACCAGCAGGTGCTGGCCACCGTGGCCAGCGGTGGTGCCGAGGAGGTCAACGCCGCCGTCGCCGCCGCGAAAGCCGCCTTCCCGGCCTGGGCCGGCATGGCGGCGCTTGAGCGCGCCAGACGCATCCGCGCACTCGGCGAGCTGATCAGCCAGCACGTCGCCGAGATCGCGCGCACCGAGACGGCGGACACCGGGCAGGTGATCGCGCAGACCGGCAAGCAGCTCATCCCGCGCGCGGCCGACAACTTCCACTACTTCGCCGAGATGTGCACGCGCGTGGATGGCCACACCTACCCCACGCCTACGCACCTCAACTACACGCTCTACCACCCGGTGGGCGTGTGCGCGCTGATCAGCCCCTGGAACGTGCCCTTCATGACCGCGACCTGGAAGGTCGCGCCCTGTCTTGCCTTCGGCAACACCGCGGTGCTGAAGATGAGCGAGTTGAGCCCGCTGACCGCCGCGCGCCTGGGCGAGCTGGCGCTGGAGGCGGGCATCCCCAAGGGCGTGCTCAACGTCGTGCACGGCTACGGCAAGACCGCGGGCGAGGCGCTCTGCGCGCACCCGGACGTGCGCGCGATCTCGTTCACCGGCTCCACCGCGACCGGCAACCGCATCGTGCAGAGCGCGGGCCTGAAGAAGTTCAGCATGGAGCTCGGCGGCAAGAGCCCCTTCGTGATCTTCGACGACGCCGATCCGGCGCGTTCGCTCGACGCCGCGGTCTTCATGATCTTCAGCAACAACGGCGAGCGCTGCACCGCCGGCAGCCGCATCCTCGTGCAGAAGTCGATCTACGCCGACTTCGCAGCGCGCTTCGTCGAGCGCGCGAAGAAGATCAAGGTCGGCGACCCGATGGACGAGGCCACCATCGTCGGCCCGATGATCAGCGCCGACCATCTCGCCAAGGTGCGCTGCTACATCGAGCTCGGGCCCAGGGAGGGCGCGACGCTGATGTGTGGCGGCCTCGACGCGCCCGGGCTGGCCGGCGAGCTGGCCAAGGGCAACTTCGTGCAGCCCACGGTGTTCGCCGACGTCGACAACCGCATGAAGATCGCGCAGGAAGAGATCTTCGGCCCGGTGGCCTGCCTGATCCCCTTCGACGACGAGGCCGATGCCGTGCGCATCGCCAACGACATCGCCTACGGCCTCTCCAGCTACGTCTGGACCGAGAACCTCGGCCGCGCGCACCGTGTGGCCGCCGGCATCGAGGCCGGCATGTGCTTCGTCAACAGCCAGAACGTGCGCGACCTGCGCCAGCCCTTCGGCGGCACCAAGGCCAGCGGCACCGGCCGCGAGGGCGGCACCTGGAGCTACGAAGTGTTCCTCGAGCCCAAGAACGTCTGCGTCTCGCTCGGTTCGCACCACATTCCGCATTGGGGGGTCTGAGCGCAGACCCCGGTCGATCCGCTTCGACGCCGCATCCATCCGCCATCGATCCCAAGGAGACTCTCATGGGCCAACTCGTCCTCGCCGCCAAGATCACCCACGTTCCCTCGCTCTACCTGAGCGAGCAGCCCGGCCCGCGCAAGGGCTCGCGCCAGGACGCCATCGACGGCCACAAGGAAATCGGCCGCCGCTGCCGCGAACTGGGGGTCGACACCATCGTCGTCTTCGACACGCACTGGCTGGTCAACGCCAGCTACCACATCAACTGCGGCGCGCATTTCAAGGGGCTCTACACCAGCCCCGAGCTGCCGCACTTCATCGCCAACATGGGCTACGAGTTCCCGGGCAACCCCAAGCTCGGCAAGCTGATGGCCGAGGTCGCCAACGAGATGGGCGTCGAGGCGCTGGCGCACGACCGCACCACGCTCGCGCCCGAGTACGGCACGCTGGTGCCGATGCGCTACATGAACGAGGACCAGCACTTCAAGACGGTCTCGGTCTCGGCGCTGTGCACGGTGCACTACCTGGACGACAGCGCGCGCCTGGGCTGGGCGATCCGCCGCGCGATCGAGGAGCGCTACGACGGCCGCGTCGCCATCCTCGCCAGCGGCTCGCTGAGCCACCGCTTCGCGCAGAACGGCCTGGCGCCCGAGTTCGGCTTCAAGATCTGGAGCCCGCTGCTGGAGCGCATGGACCGCGACGTGATCGAGATGTGGAAGAAGGGCGAGTGGGCCGAGTTCTGCGCCATGCTGCCCGAGTACGCCGCCAAGGGCCACGGCGAGGGCTTCATGCACGACACGGCGATGCTGCTGGGGGCGCTGGGCTGGTCGGCCTACGACGGCAAGGCCGAGATCATCACGCCCTACTTCGGCGCCAGCGGCACGGGCCAGCTCAACGTCGTGCTGCCGGTGACGCCGCAGGACGGCAAGTCCATTCCCAAGCCCGTGGCCTCGGCCGCCGAGGGCTACACGCCGGTGTCGGTGCGCATCTGATCCACCGCGGCAGCGACGCGCCATGCCGCACCTGGTGCTGCTCTACACGCCCAACCTCGAGGCCGAGGC